>CAZNMF010000055.1:0-19820 GCA_964573795.1 uncultured Solibacteraceae bacterium | reverse complement strand
TGCCGAACGGCGCCGAGTTGATGACGCTCGCGGACGTCACGCCGGGCAGATGGCGGACGCGATCGAGCACACCGCGCGCGAACGTCTGCATGCGCTCGGGCGTCTGAGCGAGGCGCTCGGGCAGCGTCACTCTGACGATCTGCAGGACGCCGTCGCTCCCGTTCGATTCGAAGCCGGGCGAGACCGACGTGAGGCGCACGAAGCTGTGGATCAACAGGCCCGCGCCGATCAGGAGCACGAGCGTCATCGCAATCTGCGCGGCGACCAGCAGCGTGCGCATCCGTTCGCCCTGACGGTCACTCGTCGTGCGCGTCTCGCCCGCGTGCAGCGTGCGGGCCTCACCAAATGCGACGCCGCTGACGCGCAGCGCCGGCACGAGCCCGATCAGCAGCGTCGAAAGCAGCGACAAGCCGAGGCAGAACGCCATCACGCGCGCGTCGATCACGATGCCGCCGACGCGCGGGAGCACGGATGGCGGCACGAGCGGCAGCGTGACGTCGATCGCGAGCCGCGCGAGCCACGCGCCCAGCGCCGCGCCCGCGAGCGACAACACGATCGCTTCCGTCGTCAACTGACGCACGATCCGTCCTCGTCCCGCGCCGAGCGCCATGCGGACGGAGAGCTCGCCGCGGCGCGCGGGGCGGCGCGCCATCTGCAGGTTCGCGACGTTGACGCAGGCGATCAGGAGCACGAACGATACGGCGCCGACGAGAATCAGCAGCAGCGTGCGCACCGACGCCGAGCCGGACTCCTGCAAGCCGCTCGTGCGGGCGAGCGTGCGGGCGTTCGCCTCGAACGCGCCGGCCGCCGCGAGCGCGCCGGCCGGGACGATCGGCGATCCGTTCAGCAGCGCGGTCAGCTCCGCTTCCGCGCGCTCGCGCGTCGTGCCCGGCGTCAGGCGGCCCAGGAGGAAGAGAAACGCGCTTTTGCCGGTGTCGCCGGGCCAGCGACTGGACAAGAACACGTCCACGTCCGGCGACGCGTCGTTCCGGATCGCCGGCCTGAAGGTGAAGTCCGGCGGCAGCACGCCAATGACCGTACGAGGCAGATCGTCGATGGTGATGGATTGTCCGACGATCGCCGGATCGGCCTTGAACGAGGAGTGCCACAAGCGATCGCTGATGATCGCGCTGCGGTCGTCGTCTGGCGCCGACGGGCCGGTGAGGAACGCGCGGCCGCGCGACGGGCTGACGCCGAGTGTGGCGAAGAAGTTCGGGCTCACCTGGAGCGCGGGCACCTGCAGCGGCTCGCCGCGTCCGGTGAGCTCCGCGTCGATCGAGTTGTAGGCTGCGAGACTCTCGAACGTGGTGACGTGCGTGCGCAGCCCGTCGTACGACACGGGCGCCCAGGTGCCGAACACTTTGACGCCCTTCGACGTCTGCTGCGCCGACGAGATCATGACGAGGCGATCGGGATGGGCGTACGGCAGCGGACGCCAGAGCACGCCGTAGGCGACGGAGAAGATCGCGGTATTGAGACCGATGCCGAGCGCGAGCGTGGCGAGCGCGGCTGCGGTGAACGCCGGATCGCGCCGCATCAATCGCAGCGCGTGACGGACATCCTGCGCGAATGTTTCGATCGCCGGGAAGGCCGACCTCGTCGATCGGATGCGACGGACTGCGCTTCGTGCTGGCGTACCGTGGGCCATGGCCGTTAGTCTGGACGATGTGGTGTTGTCACCACGTATGCCGTTTTCGATATGCGGACGATATGTCCGCCCCCGTAGCATCGGGCGTGTATGCGTGTGTTGATCGTCGAGGACGAGCCCTATCTGGCAGAAGCCATCCGCGATGGCCTGCGCCTGGAAGCGATCGCGGCCGACATCGCCGGCGATGGTGACGCGGCGCTCGAGCTGCTGAGCATCAACACCTACGACATCGCCGTCCTCGACCGCGACATCCCAGGCCCTTCCGGCGACGAGATCGCCAGACGCATCGTTTCCTCCGGGCCATCCGGGACCTCCGGCAGCGGCACGCTGATCCTCATGCTCACGGCCGCCGACAGGCTCGACGACAAAGCGTCGGGGTTCGAGCTCGGCGCCGACGACTATCTCACCAAGCCTTTCGACTTGCGAGAGCTCGTGCTCAGACTGAGAGCGCTCTACCGCAGGCGTGCCCATAGCAAGTCGCCCGTCCGGGAGATCGCGGGCCTGCGCCTGGACCCGTTCCGCCGCGAGGTCTATCGCGATGGCCGGTATGTCGCGCTCACCCGGAAGCAGTTCGCCGTGCTCGAAGTTCTCGTCGCCGCCGACGGCGGCGTCGTCAGCGCGGAGGAGCTGCTGGCACGCGCGTGGGATGAGCATGCGGATCCGTTCACCAACGCCGTGCGCATCACGGTGTCGGCGCTCCGCAAGAGGCTCGGCGAGCCATGGCTGATCGCCACGGTGCCGGGGGTCGGCTACCGCATCGACGCCCACCCCCATGCCGGCCGTGAAGGGCGTCGTGAGGGATCGGCACGTGGATAGAGCGCCTGGGCTGAGCGTTCGTCTCAAGCTGACGCTGAGCTACGCGGGCTTCCTCATGGCGGCGGGCTTCCTGATGCTCACGGCCGCGTGGTTCGCAGGCCGGCCAGAGCAGTCGTTCGACTTCCTGCTGCGATACATCCCACACGCCGCGATCACGGCGCTCGGCAGCATCATCCCCGGCCACAGCTCGTACCTCCTGCGCGCGTACGCGCCGCCCGCGGCCATCGCGCTGGTGTTCCTGCTGGCGTTCGGCCTTCTCGGAGGATGGATTCTCGCCGGCCGCATGCTCGCCCCGCTGACTCGCATCACCGATGCCACGCGCAAGGCCGCGACCGGGTCGCTGTCCCACCGAATCCGGCTGCCCGGACGCAACGACGAATTCCGCGAGTTGGCCGACAGCTTCGACTCGATGCTCGCGCGGCTCGACGCACACATCGCCGAACAGCGGCGGTTCGCGGCGAATGCATCTCACGAGCTGCGCACGCCGCTCGCGATCACGCAGACGCTGCTCGACGTGGCCCGCAACGATCCGAACCGCGATACCGGCCAGCTCGTCAACCGCCTCCACGCCATCAACGCGCGCGCGATCGACCTCACCGAGGCGTTGCTGCTGCTCAGCCGCGCCGACCAGCGGGCGTTCACCCGAGAGCACGTCGACCTCTCGCTGCTCGCGGAAGAGGCCACCGAGACGCTGCTCCCGCTCGCCGAGAAGCGCGGCGTCACCATCGAGACATCCGGCGACGTGGCGCCCGCCGCCGGCTCCCATGCGCTGCTGCTGCAGATGACGACGAACCTCGTGCACAACGCGATCGTTCACAACCTGCCGGCACAGGGCCGCGTGTGGGTCTCGAGCAGCGTCCGCGCCGAGACCGCGGTGCTCATCGTCGAGAACACCGGCGAGACACTCGCTCCGGAGCTGGTGTCCACGCTCGTCGAGCCGTTTCAGCGCGGCACCGAACGCATACGCACCGGCCCCTCGACGTCGCTCGACGCGGGCCACGCGGGTGTCGGCCTCGGCCTGGCGATCGTCAAGAGCATCGCGCACGCGCACGACGGCACCCTCACCCTCACGCCACGTCCTGCCGGCGGGCTCCGCGTCACGGTGCAACTCCCGGCCGTCCCACACGCGGGCAGATGACGCTGCGGAACGTGCGACTGATCTTCGCGCGTAACGCCTGGCCGGCTCGTGGCACGTCCACTCAGGACGCACCGAACCGGTTGACGGACACCATGCCGGCTGAGTACCGTCCGGTCGATGCCGGACGCCGATGTCACGCTCGAGGCCGCCAGCGACGAGGCGCTCGCGCGCCGCATCGCGGCCGGCCCGGCGGGATCGACCGCTGCCGAGGAGGGGGAGTTGTACCGCCGCTTCGCGCCGCGCGTGAGGCTCTACGGCCGCCGGCATCTGCGAAACGAGGCCGCCAGCGACGACCTCGTCCAGGACGTGCTGCTGCGCACGATCGAACGGCTGCGCGCCGGCGAGGTGCGCCGGCCCGAGGAGATCGGATCGTTCATTCTGGGGACCAGCCGCATGATGGCGCACGCCGAACGCAAGGTCACGCGCCGTCGGGACGCGCTGGCGGCGCGGTTCGTCGATCGATCCGACGCCGCCGGGCCGTCGTTCGTCCCTGCGCTCGACACGCCGCGGGTGTCCGCCTGTCTGCGCGCGCTCGCCGAGCGCGATCGGCTCGTCCTGCTGCTGACGTTCTACGCCGACCGTGAAGCGCCGCGGATTGCCGGCGATCTCGGCATCTCGCCGGGCTCGGTCCGCGTGATTCGCCACCGGGCGATGACGCGCCTGCGCGACTGCGTGCTGGGAGGCGCGCGGGCATGACGACTTCGGCCTGCGACCGGATCGCGTTCGCCGATCTCGCCGACTACGCTGCGGGCGAGCTGCCCGACGCCGACGCGGCGGCGATCGAGGATCATCTCTTCACGTGTGCGACGTGTGCCGCGCGCGCGGCGGAGGTCGAGACGCTGGCGCGCGCGATCGGATCGGCGGCGCGAGCAGCGGACTTCGGCGGGTTCGTCACGGATATCGTATTGAACCAGCTCGCGCGCGATGGCGTGCGCGTGCGCACCTACACGCTTTCGCCAGGCGCCATCGTCCCGTGCGCCGTCTGGGACGACGATGACGTGATGGCGCTTCGGCTGCGCGGCAACTTCGGCAACGCAGACGAGTTGACGCTGGTCCAGCGCGCCGCCGGCGCCGAGGTGTTCCGCGCTACGGGTCACGTGGACACCTCCCGCGGCGAGGTCACGTACGTCGAGTCCGCCGCACGGATTCGTGAGCTCCCTGCCGTCGACGTCGAGATGGTCCTCACCGCGCACGAGGGCGGCGAGCCGCGGCTGGTCGGCAGCTACACGCTTCGGCACGGCGGACCGCTGACGCGCTAGTCTGCGCCGCACTTTGCCCTTCAAAGTCGTCAGGCTACACTCTGCGTGTGGCGCCCGATCCACAGCCCCGCGCCGTCAGCCATCAGGCGGCCGACAATCTCGCCTTCATTCGCGCCGCCATGGAGCGGTCGTCGGCGTTCACCGCGGTCCCCGGTGTCGGCGGCCTCGTCGTGGGCGCGATCGGGATCGTCGCGGCAGCGGTGTCCGCACAGCAGACGTCCGGCGATCGATGGCTCGCGATCTGGCTCGTGGCGGCCGTGCTGGCGCTCCTCGTCGAGCTGGGCGCGATGACATTCAAGGCGCGCCGTTCCGGCGTCGCGCTCACCGGCACGAATGCGCGCAGGTTTGCGTGTGGCATGGCGGCGTCGCTGGCGGCCGGCGCCGCGCTCACTTACGAGCTCTGGACGAAGCGCGATTTCGATGCGATGGCGCCGCTATGGCTGCTGCTGTACGGCGTCGGCGTGCTCGCCGGCGGCATGTTCAGCGTGCCGGCGGTGCGTGCGATGGGCGTCTGTTTCCTGGCGACGGGAATCGCCGCCGTCCTGACGCCGTCGGCATGGAGCCACGCGTGGCTTGCCGTCGGGTTTGGCGGACTGCACGTCGGATTCGGCGCGTATATCGCGAGGCACCACGGTGGCTAGATCGCTCCCCGCTCGAAAGCTCGATCCGAAGGTCCAGCCTGGACGCTCGACGCGGCCGTTGTCCGTCGCCGCGCCGCCCGCGATCGCGACGTCGCTCGATCGACTGCTGCATGACCGTATGCGGCTCGGGATCGTCAGCGCACTGGCGGCCGCCGGCGAGCTGTCATTCACCGACTTGAAAGCGGCGCTGAAGGCCACCGACGGCAACCTTGGCGTCCACGCCCGCAAGCTGGAAGAGGCGGGCTACGTGTCGTGCGAGAAGACGTTTGCCGGCCGCACGCCGCGCACGGCGTACACGCTGACCGCGCTGGGACGACGCGCGCTCGAGCGCTATCTCAGCCACATGGAAGCGATCATCCGAGCGGCGCGCGCGTAGCGCCATCCGAAACCTCCTTCACGAAATCGGAGACGTAACGCTGGATCTGGTCCGGCGGCAGGTCGTAACGCGTGGTGCTGTCGGGCAGGCCGAGATTGCCGCTGATGACGAACGCGCGCAGGCCCGCACCCGCCAGGCGCTTCGCCTGCGCGATGCTGAGACCGCCGACGACCTGGACCGGCGCGGTGCTGCCCACGCGCTCGAAGACGGCGCGCGCAACTTCGCTGACGTAGTCGCGCGAGATCAGCGTCGGGTCGGCGCGCCGCGCATCGGATTGCAGATGAATGCCGACCGAGTCCACGCCGGCGTCGAGCATGCGGCGCGCGATGTCGGCGGCCTGCGCGGCCGGGCCCTGGTGCGGCACCATGATGTCCGAGAACACGAGCCGCGGCACGTTGGGGTCGTGGCGTCTGAACTCGTCGCGCACGCCGCAGAGGCTCTTCGCCGTGTCCACGCCGGCGAGCGCGAGGAAGTCGATGATGTTCCCGCCGCCCGCATAGACCGCGCGCGCCTCGAACGCGCCGCCGTCCATCGTCTTCATGTCGGCCAGCAGGAGCGCGTCCGGAAACTTCCGGCGGAACGCGGGCACGACGTTCGCGACGCCCTGATTCTTGAGCAGCGGCGTCCCCATCTCGACGATCGTGACGCCGCCCGCGAGCGCCGCGCTGGCGACGCTGAGACCCTGCTCGATGGTCGCGACGTCGACCGAGATCTGAAACGTGAAGCTGGTCCTGAGCCGCTCGATCAGGCGGGCCGAGGCCGGATGCGTGGTCGCCGTCTGCGCCGCCCAGGCATCGTCGGGCCGCATCGCCTCGAGGAAGGCGCCCGCCGTCAGCCCGCCAACTGCGAGTCTGCCCGCGCCGCCGAGAAACGATCGCCGGTCGATGTGCCCGTACGTCTGTCTACGCGCCATGGTCGTCGCTCCTTTTTGGAACGGCCCATCTTAGAGCGTTTTCCCGCGGACCGCTCTTCCAGCAGATCCGCCGCCCCCCGGCGAGAATCGTCCGCAGCAGGTCTTGCGTCGCATCTCCTATCGTGGCGCGAAGACGATGCTGTCGATCGAGATCGAGACGGACGACGCGTCCGTCACTCCGGCAGATCTTCCGCGATCCGCACGAGACGACGAGGCTCCCGGATCACGACACGGCGGCGCGCGGCGGCAATCAGGCCGGCTGCTTCCCAGCGGTGCAGCGTGCGACTGACGGTGAACAGCGTCGTGCCCGTCATCTGGGCCAAATCCTGGCGCGAGAGCGGAAAGCCGATCTCGACGCCGGCGTCGACACGCCGGCCGCTCTGATCGAGCAGGCGCAGGATCGCGCGGGCGATGCGCCGTTCGACGCGCTCGGTCATCAGCTCGCGATGCTGGCGCTGCAACTCGTGAAATCGATCCGCGATCATCCGTGCGGCGTTGATTGCCACGATCGGAAACCGCTGCATGAGCGCGCCGATGCGCGCACCGGTCCACACGTGGGCCTCCGACGGCTCCACCGCGCGCGCGGTGACGGGATACGTCCCGTTGTCGACGAGCGCGGCGACGCCGCCGAACGGCTCGCCGGGGCCGATGACGCGGAGGATGACCTCGTGGCCCTCGGCCGACACTTGCGTGAACTTGACGCGCCCGCGCGCCAGCACGTAGAACGCGCGCGCGGGCTCGTCTTCGCGGAAGAACGCGCGTCCTGCGGCCGCGCGGACCAGGCGCGCGTCGGCGGCGACCGCCGCGAGCGCCTCGGCGTCCAGGCCGTTGAACAGCGGCACGGAAGCCAGAGGCCGCGGCGTCGGTGGCACTCGGACATCTTAATCGCGGCACGAATGTCTCGGATTCGTCCGTGACCGGACCTGTCACGGTTCGGCCGGATGCTGGCGTTGACAAGGAACGCCGTCGACGATCGTTCGCGAGCGCTTGACACGTAGACGTCGAGACTTCTATTGTCAGCGCGCGGACGACGCGGCGTGAGAAGAACAGACGTGGAGACGTCGACGAGAGCATGACCAAGCCCGTATTCGCGTACAAGAACGCGACGCTCTACGCGGGCGATTGCCTCGCCTGGCTGAAGGATCGCGCGCCCAACTCGCTGCACGCCTGCGTCACCGATCCGCCTTACGGGCTGGTCGAGTACACGCCCGCGCAGCAGCGGAAGCTTCGCGACGGGCGCGGCGGCGTCTGGCGGATCCCGCCGTCGTTCGACGGCCACAAGCGCTCGCCGCTGCCGCGTTTCACGACGCTGACGGCAAAGGACGTGGACGCCCTCGCCGAGTTCTTCGATCAGTGGGCGACGTTGCTGATGCCGGCGCTCGTCTCGGGCGCGCACGTCCTCATCGCGTCGAACCCGCTGATCTCGCAGACGCTGGCGAAGGCCGTCTCACGATGCGGATTCGAGCGTCGCGGCGAGATCATCCGGCTCGTGCGCACGCTGCGTGGCGGCGATCGGCCGAAGAACGCGCACGACGAGTTCCGGGACGTGAGCGTGCTCCCGCGCTCGATGTACGAGCCCTGGCTCGTGTTCCGCAAGCCGCTCGACGGCCGCGTGCAGGACAACCTGCGCACGTGGAAGACGGGCGGATTCCGCCGCATCTCCGACGCGTCGCCGTTCGGCGACGTCATCAAGTCCGCGCCGACTCCGAAGATCGAGCGCGAGATCGCCGCGCATCCGAGCCTCAAGCCGCAGGCGTTCATGCGCCAGATCGTCCGCGCCGTGCTGCCGCTCGGCCAGGGCGTCATCCTCGATTCGTTTGCCGGAGCGGGATCGACCCTCGCCGCCGCTGTCGCGGTCGGCTATCAGGCCATCGGCGTCGAGATGGATCGGGAATACGTCGACGTCGCCAAGCAGGCGATTCCGAAGCTAGCTGCTCTGTACGGCGGCCACGGTGATCGGCTTGCCGTTGCGGATGGCGATGCCCGGCCGCTGATACACGGCACAGCGTAAGTCGATTGCCCACGCTGGAGACAGGATGGGGGCGGGCGCCCGCGACGGCTCGAGCTACGTCGTCGTCGCCGGCTTGATCTCCCGGAACATCACCAGCAGCATCCGCGACGCCTCGATCGCCTCGAGCGCGTGCGGCACGTTCGCCGGCATGCGCACGATCGTGCCCGCGCTCGCGCGCACCTGCCGGCCGCCGATCGTCAGGGCGAGCGAGCCGTCGACGACGATGACCACGGCGTCGAATGGAGAGGTGTGCTCGCTGAGCTCCTGTCCGGCGTCGAACGCGAACAGCGTGAGGTTGCCGCCGTCGGTCTTCGTCAGCACGCGGCTGGCGATGCCGTGCTCGGCCGACGCGATGAGCGCGTGCAACGGAAGGGCCTCGGCGGGCGGGATCGACGGCGGCTTCGATGGCATCGCGTGTCTCCACGAAATTCAGTCGGGACCGCGGGCTGAAGCCCCGCGGCTACGTGTATTCGGAGGGCCGAACCTTCAGGTTCGGCCGAACTACGCCGCGCGCCGCGCGATCACGCCGATCGCGCACAAGTGCGCCCGATATCGGCGGAAGACGCCGCGCACGGCTCGCAGTCGTTGCGGCGCACCAGGCGTACGGAGAGCGTTGAAGACGAAGCGCAGCGCGCCCGCCGCGCCTTCGTCGCGAATCAGCCGTGCCGGCTCGAGCAGGTGCATCGGCGCCGTTGTCATCTGCTCGATCCTGAAGCCCGCCTGTTCCAGCCATTGCGTCCAGTCGCGCACGGTTCCGATGCGGACGCCGACGTGAATGACGGACGACAAGTCGGATTGGATGCGCGCGAACAGCGCGGGATCGATCGAGTCCGGCGTGAGCGCCAGCTCGTGGATCACGTAGCGTCCGCCCGTCTTCAGCAGGCGATGCGCCTCGCGGATGATGGCCTGCTTCGTCGACGCGGTCTGCATGCTGAGCATCGCTTCGCCGACCAGCAGCGTGGCGGCGCCATCGGGGAGCGGCACGGACGCCGCGTCGGCGTGCACGATGCGCGCGTCGTGACATCCGCCGCCGGCCAGCACCAGCTCGGCGAATTGCGCCGCGCGCGCGTCCCGCTCGACGCCGACATAGCTCCGCGGCTGCCGCCCGAGGATCAGCGCAGCCGTCCGTCCCAGGCCGGGCGCGAGCTCGATCACGTCGTCGTGCGTGGTGACGGACGCGTGCTCCAGGAGCCAGCGCGTGGTCTCCATGCCGCCGGGCCGCAGCACGCGCTTGCCCAGACGCGCCATCAGCCAGTGCGCCGGCATCTTTGCGACATCGAGATGGGCCCCGAGCGGAACGGCTTCGTCGTGGGCGATGGAATGCGTGTGTTCCGCCATCACGTGATCTCCTGGGATCAAGTCTCGCGCGGCGGCGCGGGCGCGTCTTTGATCTGGCGCAAGTTGACTTTCCCCGCGCCGGTCGCGCACACTCTTCCATCGTAAGACGACAGGAGAAAGCGATGGCCCGTTCGGTTCCACCGGATCTGCTGCCCGGTACGCTCGATCTGTTGATCCTGCGCCTGCTCGCGCGGGAGACGATGCACGGCTATGGCATCGCGCAGCGGCTGAAGGCGCTCTCACAGGACGTGTTGCAGGTCGGCGAGAGCTCGCTCTATCCCGCGCTGCAGCGGCTGCTGCTCAACGGCTACGTCGACGCCGAGTGGGGACCGTCCGAGAACAACCGGCGCGCGCGCTACTACACGCTGACCAAGGCGGGCCGCAAGCACCTCGCCGACGAGCGCGCGGAGTTCAACGAGCTGGTGTCCGCGATTCAGCGCGTGCTGGAAATCGCCTGACGCGCACCGCGCATCACGGCGCGCGTTCAGGCGCCACGTCCGGAACGTGATAGAGCCGGACCGTCTTGCCGATGATCGCGACCGGCTGATAGCGCTTCAGCCAATCGAGCGAGCCTGCCTGCACCCTGAATGTCGGACCCGGCGTCAGGACGTTGTCGCACGGATTGGCGTGGACGGTGCTGGCGCCATTCCATCGGACGGGGGCGTCGCTGATGGCAATCCAGCCGGACACCGGATGATCGGGCAGCGCTTTCACGGGCGGTAGCGCGAGGCGGCAGGTCCGCGTCGTGCCGCCAAGCCGGACGTACAGCTCCGGCACCGGATGCGCGCGAAAGTAGTCTTCCAGCGCGAAGCCGTGCTCGCCCCAATCGAAGTCGGAATCGCTCGCGACGAAGGCCGGATCGGAACCGGCGAACGTGTTGAAGTACATGATCTGATACGGCGCCGACCAGCTCAGGAGACCAAGCTGTACGATGATGCACGCCGCCGCTGCGGCGAGCACGACGGCACGGCGTGACGTGTGCTCGGCGAGCCTCACGATGCCGAACGCGGCCGCGATGGCCACGAGCGGATAGATCACGAGCACGTGGCGCACGCCCAGGTTGATGGGGCTCGTCATCGCCACGAGCAGGATGCCCAGGGCGCCAAGCGCCAATCCCGCCGCCCATGACCAGCGCGGGGAATCGCGATACCGAATCAGTCCCGCGATGCCTGCGATCGCGAAGATCAGAAACGGCATCGGCGTCTTCGTCGCGAGCATGACGGGATAGAACTGCCAGAGTCCGCGGCGGTTGATCTGGCCGAGCAGCCGGACGCCCTGCCCCGCGATCGTGTGGGCCTCGAGGTAGAGGAAGCCGTGGATGAGCTCGTGCCCAGGCAGGCGCCAGTCTTTGACGAGCGCGGGCCAGCCTGTCGTCGGCATCTTGCCGAATGGAACGAACGTCTGCGGCAGTTCCGAGAGCCGGCCGACGCGAAAGCCATAGACCGCCCAGATCACCAACACGGTCACGACGCTCGCCGTCGCGAGCAAACGCCAGAACGAGAATCGCGCCAGCGATCGAAGCCATTCGCGCCGGCGATCCCACGTGTACATGGCGACGACAGCGCCGACCGCCGGCGGAAGGAAGACGAGCGTCGAGAACTTGGTCGTCACGGCGATGCCGAGGGCTGCACCGGCCCATGCCGCCGATGCGATCGACGGCGCGATCAGCAGCCGTCTCAGCGCGACCAGTGCCAGCAATGCGCTCGCCACGAATCCCACGTCCGTCGTCGCGACGCCTGAATGTCCGACGATTGCGGGTAGCGTCGCGACGGCTGCCGCGGAGAGTAGCGCGACCCACGGATCCGATCGTCCACCCGCCAGGATCCAGGTCAGCGCGACACACGCCCAGAAGAACAGCAGATTGCCGACGCGCCCTTCCGTCAGATGCCGGCGGTAGTCCGGCGTGCGATAGAACGGACCGTCCAACACGGACTCGGGGAAAGTCGGTGAGTCCGGCGGCTGAACGCGCGCGCCGTGCATGAATGGCCACAGCGCGAGCACGACCCGTGCGAGAGGTGGATTTTCGGTCTGAATCGTGTAGCGGCCGTTCTGGAGATATTCGACTCCGGCGGATACGTGGATGCCTTCATCCCACGTCTGCGACAGGCGCGAGTAGGTCGAGACGATCGCCACGGTCGAGCACGCGACGACCACGAGGAGTGCGGCGGGAAACGCGATAGATGACTTGGGCATGGCGGCGCGCGACCTCGGCAAGGGCTGCGGTTCGCGCCAAGCCTGCCGTTCACGTGTCGCTGATGCAATGGATTGCGGGTAAAACGCATCTCACGGCGATGTCACCCCGCAAACCATTGGCTGAAAATAGCTTGTGCGCACGAGGCCGCACGGAGCGGCCTGGCGTTTATGGCCGCGCGGACGTCAGCTCCGCGTGCACGTCTCGGCCGAGGCGCGCGGCAATTTCGACCGTTGCCTCCACGTCGGCGCGCGTCGATCGGAAGTTGACGACGCAGGCGCGCAGCACGTAGCGGCCACCGACGACGGCGTTGGAGACGAAGGCCTCGCCGCCGCGTTGCAGGCGATCGAGCACCGTGCGATTGATCGCATCGAGATGGCGCTCGACGGCCTCGTCGCCAACTTTCGACTGCAGTGCGCGCGGCACGCAGCGGAACGTCGTGATGCTCAGCCCCTGCGTGACCAGCTCGAGGTCGTCATGGCGCCGGACCGCGTCGGCCATCGCGCGGGACAACTGGATGTCGTCGGCGATCATCGCCCGATAGCCGGCCGCGCCCGCATGCCGCAGCGCGAGCCAGACTTTGAGCGCGCGGAAGCCGCGCGAGTTCTGCGGCCCGTAATCGACGTAGTTCGTGGCGTGCTCGTCGAGGTGATAGTACGGCGGGTGATAGGAGAACGCCGTGCGCAGGCGCTCGGGATCGCGCACGAGCGCGCAGCCGGCTTCGAGCGGCGCGTAGAGCCACTTGTGGGGATCGACGGCGACGGAATCGGCCAGCGCGAGCGCATGAAGATCGGCCGGTGCATCGGGGAGCGCGGCCGCGAAACCGCCGTACGCGCCGTCGACGTGGAGCCAGATGCCGTGCTCCCTGCACACGGCGGCGATGTCCCGCAGCGGATCGACGGCGCCGGTGCTCACCGATCCTGCGGTTCCGACGACCAGACACGGCACGTCACCCGCCGCCTTGTCTGCGTCGATCTGCCGGCGCAGCGCGACGACATCCATGCGGAGGTCGTCGTCGGTCGGGATCCATCGGATCGCGTCGGTCCCGAGACCGCCGATGTCCGCCGCCTTCTGAATCCACGTGTGCGTCTCTGCCGACCCGTAGACGCGCAGCCGCCGTCCGGCCTCGCCGACGATGCCACGCTCGCGCACGTTCCATTCGGCGTTGGCGGCGCGCGCAGCGAGAAAACAGGCGATGTTCGCCATGTTGCCGCCGCTGACGAGCAGACCGCCGCAATCGACGGGATAGCCGATGAGCTCGGCGATCCAGCGCACGGTCTGCGACTCGATCTCCGTGGCGGCCGGCGCCAGCGTCCAGGAGCCGACGTTGGCGTTGATCGCGGAGGCGAGCAGGTCGCCGAGCACGCCGATCGGCGCCGGGCCGGCCGTGATGTAGCCGAAGAAGCGCGGGTGCGCGTTGAACAGCGAGTGTTCGAAGAGCAGCTCCGCGGTGCGCTCCAGCAGCGCGCCGGGATCGGTGCCCGACTCGGGAAGCGGCCCCGAAAGATCGAGCGCCCGTCGCACGGCCGACGGAGTTTCGTTACGCGTCACCGGGCCGCGCGGTACGGCCTCGAGCGACGCGGCGATCTGATCGACGAGTTGATGCCCAATCCTGCGAAAGGTCTCCGCGTCGATCGCGAGCCGCGCATGGCGAGTCGATTCGTCCGTCATCGGCCGACTCCTTCGAAGAGATCCGTCTCACGCGCGCGCCCGCCGTTGACGAGGCTGAGCGTGCGGTAGAACGACTGCTGGCCCCAGAGCATTTTGTGCTGGTCCGGGGGCAGATCGCGCAAGCGCTCGTACGACGCGACCTGCGAGTCGTGGCACGAGACCGCGCGCCAGACGATCGGCCACATGTCGGTCGTGTCGATCGCGGTCGTGATCGCCCAGTCCGGCCATGGCGTCGCGCGACGCTCGACGCCGTCGACGGTCGACGAGAGCGTGCGAACCGCCGTCTCGTACGCGCGCCACGTCGACGCGGGCCAGGCGATGTAGTACAGCTTCGACACCGCGTGAGGAGGCGCCGCCGCGTCGGCGCCTTCGACGACGAATGCCGCGTCGGCCGCAGCGACAACGGCCGCGGTGGCGAACTGCGAGATCGCGATGTGATCCGGATGGCCGTACGCGCCGTCCGGGCCGAAGGTGAGGACGACGTCGGGACGAAATCGTCTGATGCGCGCGGCGATGCGGCCGGCGGCCTCGCGCGGGTCGGCGCGATCGAGATGCTGGTCCGGATAGCCGAGGACGGAGACCTCATGGACGCCGAGCGCGCTTGCCGCGGCGCGCAGCTCGGCCTCGCGGATCTGGCCGAGCGCGACGGGGCCCGGATGCGCGGCGTCCCCGCGAGGATGCCCCCGGAAGCGTCCGGCATCGCCGCGCGTCGCGGTCACGACCGAGACTTCGACGCCTTCCGCCGCGTATTTCGCCAGCGTGCCGCCAAACCCCAACGACTCGTCGTCCGGGTGGGCGAGCACGGCCATCAGTTTTCGTCGCGTCCCCATCGCAGCTCCTGCACGTGCACGGTGCACTGTCGTCGAATGGCTTTTCGGAGGGCCGCCCCTCCGTAGAGCCATTACAGACACCCAAGACTACGACGTGGCGCACACTAGGCCCATGCGCGCGCGTCCGGCGTGCTTGGCCGGGCGTCCTTGTTACGCGCGGCGCGGTGGCGACGTGGACGATCCGGGGCGGCCGAGCCGATCGGTCAGGACCGGCGCCGCATGGCGTACAGCGTGCGGGTCGTGCCGGGGACAGGCTCCTTTGCGAGCACCTCGAACAGATCCAGGAACGCCGCTTCGAAGGCCGCCTGCGTGTAGTGCGGAAACACGTCGGCTCGCGTGGCCAGCAGACGCTGCACCTGCGAATCCTCCTTCGGCACGAACTCGATGACGAGCGTAGTCGCCGCACAGGCGAAGAACGCCGCCAGCCTTGGCAGCGGCACGTTGTTCGAGATGGCCAGATGATGCACCAGCGCGAGTGCGACGACCGAACCGCGCAGCCGCGCGAGCGTCGATGCCCGCTCGGCCAGTGCCCACCCGATCGACGGCGAGGGATTCGTCAGGTCGAGCAGCAGCGGCAGGACGTCTGCGATGCGCTCCGACCGGTTGCGAAGATAGTTCCGCTCCACGGCCAGCGCGTCGATGTCGTGCGACACGACGTAGCGTCCCGCTCCGGCAACCAGGCGGCTGAAGCGTCCGGTGTTGGCGCCGATGTCGTGAATCGTCTCGCCGGGAGGGACGAACGCCTCGACCATCCGCTCGACGATGGCCTCCTTTGCGGCCATGGCGTCGGACGAGTAGTTGGTGTCCTCATAGTAATCGCCCCACTCGGTCGACATCCGCGGCAGCGTCAGCGCGGCCACGGTGCGGCGCAGGCTGTCGAGTAGCGCCAGCAGACGGGTCTTCGGCAGCCTCGGTTCGCCGGCGCGCGCAGCCGTGGTCCGGCCGTCCCGCTCGTGCCGCTTCTGGCTGCGTGCATGCGCGTGGATGTGGACGAACAGGCCGAACCGTATCCGCGTCGTGACCGGCAGTAACGTGCTGACCAGGTCGAGCGGAAGGCCGTCGATGAAGTTCCGCAGCAGATGTCCAAGCCGCACGTCGACACACGCCATCAGCGCGAGCGGCGCGAGGAAGTGCTGGCAGAACTGCCGGTACGCCACCCAGGGCCTGCCGTCCTCGTACGTGTCGAACGACAGCGTATCGATGAAGATCGGCCGGGATCCGATGAACTGCACGTTGTAGGCCGAGGCGTCCTTGAGCGTCATCCCCGACGCCAGACTGCGAATCTGGATATCGAGCGTCAGGAGCGCGGCGTCCTTGAGCTGGCTGAAGGACCATTCGTAGGGGTACGACACGTACGGGATTGGCACCGGTTTCAGGATGCGATAGGCCTCGTCGGGGGCCGACGACTCGACAGGCACCTCGTCGTGGGCCACCATCCAGCCCTTCGCGACGAGCGCGTCGTACAACCCGGATGCCATCAGCCGGTCGTACGGCTCCTGGTACTGGCGGTTCACCCTCCGGTACACCACGCCGTCGACGCTGTAGACGAATCCCGATGGATCGCGGAATGACGCTGGATGCGGTTCCGGATTCGCGTGATCGCCGTGTCTCACGGAACCTCCGTGGCATGGCCGAAGTCGGGCATCCGTCGCACGACGACGTGTCCGGGCGCCTCGGAATCGATGACAACGGTGGCGTCGTCGGGAACGAGCGCGGTGTGTTGCGGATCGAAATACTCGGCGATCAGACGCTGGACCGAGGCCGATCGCCCATCGACGCCTGGTGTGATTCCGGGACCACGAATGGCGAAGAGCGCAGAGTAGTTGTCGATCAGGTCCCGATCCGAGAGGTGCTCCGCGTACTGGCCGGGCGACATGCGGGTCCCATGATCGCCGTGCACCACGATGGTGGCGTCGGCGAACCGTGGCAGCGCATCGAGCCGGGCCAGCAACCCCTCGAGCCTGCTGGCGGCGCATCG
Source organism: uncultured Solibacteraceae bacterium (assembly GCA_964573795.1). Taxonomy (GTDB): domain Bacteria; phylum Acidobacteriota; class Vicinamibacteria; order Vicinamibacterales; family SCN-69-37; genus CAZNMF01. Next base: position 3,010 of record CAZNMF010000055.1, on the reverse strand, counting down.
GTACTGCTCGAAATAGCGCGGGTAGCCTTCCTGGCGCTTCTGCTCGATCTCGGACGGCCCGAGCCCGTGGATCTCGGCCAGCAAGTAGTACGAATCGGTCGGCGCACCGGTGTCGCGGCAGTGGGCGTCGAGCACATACGGTGCGTGCGGCATCACCATGTGCGCGAAGTACGCCCGGCCTCGAGGGCTCGCCACCACGTCGGCCTCGAAGCGATCGAACCACCTGGGAAACGTCTCGGCGTCGAATCCCGAGAAGGCGGACGGAGGCCAGCCCATGACGGCGAACACCAGCGAGACGGATCGGAAGATCGTATAGCTCTCGGCGAACGCGCCCGACATGACCAGGTACAGATCCCTGGCGCGTGGATGCTCGATGTACGGACTGGCCGGATTGAACGAGGGCAGGACCTCACACCTGGACGCCACCGTGAAGCAGACATCGATGTGCGGCGTGCCGTAGCTGACGACCTGATAGCCGTCCTGCGCGAGCCGCTCGAACAGGGTCGATCGGACCTTGCCGTTCTCGTGGTGGGTCAGCGGCTGGCTCCAGCTGTTGTCGCGGAAATCGAAGTTGAGTGTGTCGGGAATCGACCGGCTCGACGCGAAGTGCCGGCTGAAGGCGCGTCCGTAGACGCGAAAACCATGGCGGGTGAGCTGCTCGCGCAGATCGCGCGCGAGGGCCTCGCCACCCGGCGCCACTTCGAGTCCGTCCACGCCCATCGCTTCGTCGAGAACGATGTAGACGAGAGGCGGGAGATCGGCGCGGGCCGGCGACGAGGCGGGCAGCGCGGAAGCCCTGGTCCGTCCACGCAGCGCCGAGATGTTCAGCGCCACGGTCGAGGCCAGGAACACCGCCGCCGCCACGAACAGCACCGGCGCGATCTTCCTTCGCGCGGCCCAGAGGGCCGCGAAGAGCGAGGCGCCAATGAGCACCAGCGCCAGAAATCGCCCCGCGCGCGTGGTTGCCGCGACGGTCAGGATGCGGTGCCCGCCGGCGGCCACGTCGATGATCACGAGCACGGCCACCACCAGGGCCGCGACGTAGCCCACATGTCGCAGCCGCGGACTGCGGTCGTCGGGCAACAGGGCTGCGGCAGCGCCTCCGAGCACCAGCCCCAGCACGACGACGCCGGCAAACAGGCTGCCGGCCGGACCGATGAAGACCGGGATCGAAAGCGTGCCGAATGCTTCGAGAAGCGGCGCCGTGAGTGCCAGGGGCGGGAACAGGAGCAACGACAGGCGGTCGCGCCTCAGATGCTCGGGCCTCGACACGATCAGGCCTGCTTGTCCCGCGACTCGAGTGACGACTCCGGCTTACGACGGCCGAACAGCCTCAACAGGCGTCCCCAATAGTTCCGAAACGCGTAAGCGGTCGCGGCCAGGGCCGCGGCCACGGCCTGAAACACCAGGCTGCCGGTTCCGGGATCCAGATAGGCGTGCACGTCACGCGTGAAGACGATGGCCACGAGCGTGACCAGCAGAAACGCGAGACGGATCGTGCGCGAATTGGTCACGGTCTCCCCCTGCTGCCGCCGATGTGTCGTGGGGAGTCGACGTCTGCGGCGATGTTGGTGCGGACGTTACGTGGAGTTTACACGGCGATGACCGCAAAGGGGAATAGCGGTCCTTGCGGAGGCGCTTCATCGCGACGGCCGTGATCGCGGTCATCTTCTGGTTTGGCTTCCTCGTGAGCTTGTGGCGGATGCGCGCGAGGATCCTGGCCCTGCCGCAGCGCGATCAGAGGCTGGCCGTCCGCCTCACTCGGTACTGGCGCTCCGGAGGTTCCCTGAGTAGGATTGCCGGAGCGCTCTTCGCGATTCCGCCAGTCCGGCCCTCCCCAGCCGGCGTTCGTGCGTCACACGTCGAAGCGCGATCTCCCCAGCGTCACGTCGGAGGCGACAATGGATGTCACCGCGTCGTCGAGCGGCACGCTCGATCGCGCCCCGCGTACGCCCTCGCCGGCCGAGGCCGACGACGCATTTCCGCGTCAGTTGCTGGACGTGATGATCGCGTTCCGCAACGGCGACTTCAGCGTCCGTCTGCCGGCCGACTACACCGGCATCACCGGCAAGATCGCCGACGCCTTCAACGACATCGCGGCCATGGCCGAGCGGCGCGGACGCGAAGCGTCCCGCGTCTCGCACGCGGTCGGCCGGCAGGGCCAGCTCAAACAGCGCATGACGGTGCCGGGTGCGATCGGCGACTGGGCCGACGACGTCTCGGCGATCAACACGCTCATCGACGATCTCGTCTGGCCGACCACCGAAGTGACGCGTGCGATTGGCGCCGTCGTGAAGGGCGATCTCGAGCAGGCCATGTCGCTCGAGGCCGATGGCCGGCCGCTCGAAGGCGAGTTCCTGCGATCTGCGCGGCTGGTCAACAGCATGATCGACCAGTTGTCCGTCTTCACCTCCGAAGTGACGCGCGTGGCGCGCGAGGTCGGCACCGAGGGCAAGCTCGGCGGGCAGGCGCAAGTCCAGGGCGTCTCCGGCGTGTGGAAGGAGCTCACCGAGTCGGTCAACCAGATGGCCGGCAATCTCACGGCGCAGATGCGCAACATCGCCGAGGTCACGATCGCCGTCGCCAACGGCGATCTCTCCAAGAAGATCACGGTCGACGTGCGCGGCGAGATCCTCCAGCTGAAAGAGGCCATCAACACGATGGTCGATCAGTTGCGCGGGTTCGCCGCGGAGGTCACGCGCGTGGCGCGCGAGGTCGGCACGGACGGCAAGCTCGGCGGCCAGGCCGTGGTGCCCGGCGTCGCGGGCACGTGGAAGGACCTCACCGATTCGGTCAACGCGATGGCGTCGAACCTGACGGCGCAAGTGCGCAACATCGCGGGCGTGACGACGGCCGTCGCGCGCGGCGATTTGTCGCGGAAGATCACGGTCGACGTCAAGGGCGAGATCCTCGAGCTGAAGGACACGATCAACACGATGGTCGATCAGCTCAACGCGTTCGCGTCGGAGGTCAGCCGCGTGGCGCGCGAAGTCGGGACGGAAGGGAAGCT
>CAZNMF010000054.1:0-34995 GCA_964573795.1 uncultured Solibacteraceae bacterium | reverse complement strand
CGCAGACGCTGTTGTTCGTGGGCGCGGCGATTCTCCTGTACCGGCGTCTGACCGCGGCCGAGCGCCGGCTGCACGTGCTCGAGCGGGACTCGCTCGTGCCGCTGCTGGCGAAGATCGAGCTGGCGCTCGGCGACGCGCAGGAGACGCTGGCGCGCGTGCGCCGGGCCGACGACGACGTGCGTGGGGCGCTGGGGCACGTGACGCGCGCGGCGTCCGAGCTGTTGCGCCGCGCGCATTCGCGGGCATGGCCGGTGTGGGGCATGGTCGAGGGCGCCCGCGCGGCGGTGCACGCGCTCGCGCGCGACGATGCGCATCGCGCAGGGGCGCCGCCCGCCGCGGGCGCCATGCGCAATGAACCCCGGTTCACCGCCGGAGAAGGAGGCCACGTCGATGTACGAAGCTGAATATTCCCAGGGGCGGCCGCAGGGCCGCGAGTTCCTCGCCGGCGCGATGCTCGGCGTCGCCGTCGGCACGGTCATCGGTCTGTTCATGGCGACGAAGCCCGGCGCGGAGTTGCGCGATCAGGTCGCGGAATCCGCGCGGAAGTTCCGCCGGCAGGTCGGCGAGACGTACGACCAGGCGACCGACGCGATGTCGGATGCCGTCGACCGGGGGCGCGAGGCCATCCGCAAGGGCCGCGAGAAGTTCGAGGAGGTGCGGCAACAGCACCGGACCGACGACTTCCAGGCGGAGCGGGTGACCGGGGAGCACATCTCCTAGCGTCCGGCCCCTTGGAGCGCGCGTGCGCTCCAGCGTGCGCATCGGCCAGCAGCCTCCGATGACGTGGGATGGGCGCGCAGTCAGGCTGAGATCGAGGCCCCACGGATCGTCACGCCGCCTCCTCGGCGTTTCATTCACTGAATGAGGGGCGACCCCGACGCGGATCGGATCGACATCCGGCCACGTCCCAAGGCACGAAGCAAGTGAGGAGGAGAAGACCATGAAGACCGCAATCGCCACCACACTGGCCGTTCTCGGCGTCAGCTCTCTCGGCATCTACGCACAGTCCTCGACGGCCACGCAGAGCCGATCGAGCAGCGCGGGCCAGCCCATCACCGTGACGGGCTGCGTGCAGCAGGCCGCGCCTGGCGCGTCGGCGTCTGGCGCGTACAAGCTGACGGACGTCTCGATGGGAGCGGGCGCGAGCAGCGCCTCGAAGCCGGACGCGAGCGCGAGCGCGACGTCGAGTGCGACGGCCGCGCTCGACGAGTACGCGCTGTCGGCCGATTCGAGCGTGAACCTCGGCCAGCACGTGAACCACAAGGTCGAGATCACCGGCACCGTCGCGGACACCGCAGCGAAGAGCGGCACGACGGCCCCCGGCGCCGCGCCGGGCTCGACCCCGCAGGACACGACGAACCCGGGCGCGTCGAGCCGGTCGTCGTCGAGCATGAGCACGCCGACGTTGAAGGTGACGTCGGTCCGTCCGATCGCCTCGTCCTGCCAGTAGCGGACCGAACGGATCGTGGCGTGGTCCGTGTGCGGATGACACCGCACGCGGATCACGCGCCGATCGGCGGCCGTCGTGGAGGCATCATGCGCATCCGACGTCCTTCGGCCCCGTCGCTCGCGGGCGCCGCCGCGGTTGCCTGCGTCGCGGCGGGCGCGGCGTGGCGCCGGCATCGCGCGGCCGCCCGGCTCGCGGGACAGACCGTCGTGATCACGGGGGGATCGCGCGGGCTCGGGTTTGCCTTGACCAGAGAGTTCCTGGCGCGCGGCGCCGACGTGTGGCTGCTCGCGCGCGACGACGATGAATTGAAGCGGGCGCGCGAGCGGCTGCGGACCGTGAGCTCGCGTGTCGGCGTCGTGCCGTGCGACGTGCGCAATGCCCAGTCGGTGCTGATGGCCGTGTCGGCGATCGTCGATCGCACGGGCCGGATCGACGTGCTCGTCAACAACGCCGGCGTCATGCAGGTCGCGCCGTTCGCGCACACGCGGCTCGAGGATTTCGACGACTCCCTCCGCACGCATTTCTGGGGACCGCTCTACATGACCCGCGCCGTCTGGCCGTACATGCGCCGGCAGGGAAGCGGACGCGTGCTCAACGTCGCGTCGATCGGCGGGCGCATGGCAGTCCCGCACCTGCTGCCGTACTGCGCGGGCAAGTTCGCGCTCGTCGGCCTGTCGGAAGGCCTGCGCGCCGAGCTCGCGGCCGACGGCATCACGGTGACGACGGCGACGCCGGGTCTGATGCGGACGGGATCGCACCGCAACGCGTGGGTGCGCGGCCAGCACGAGCGCGAAGCCACGTGGTTCGCGCGCGCGTCGGCGACGTCGTTGACGTCGATGAGCGCGCGCCGTGCCGCGCGCCAGCTCGTCGACGCGTGCCTGCGCGGCCGCGCGTCCGTCACGCCGGGCTGGCAGGCGCGCGCCGCGACCTGGGCGCACACGATGGCACCGGGGCTGACGGCCGCGCTCCTGACGGGCGTCGCGTCGTACGTGCTGCCTTCGGGCCGGCACGCGGCGGCAACCGACGATGGACGTCTGTCGCGCGATCTACGGCTGGGCTGGATTGCCCGGACGCTGCCGACGCGCGCGGCCGTGCGCTTGAATCAGCGCGTCGCCGCCGACGAAGCCGGACGGTAGACGTCATGCACGCGCTCGCGCAGTACCTCGACGACCACGTGTCCGGCTCGGCGTTCGCGATCGAGCTGGCCGAGCGGCTGGTCCGCCGGTTCGACGGCGAGCGGCGCGGCGACTTCTTCACGAGCCTGCTCGGCGAGATTCGCCGCGATCAGCAAGTGCTCGAGGACATCGTCGAGCGCATCGGCGCCTCGCCGTCGCGCGTCGGCGCCGCCGCGGGATGGGCCGCCGAGAAGCTCTCACGGCCGAAGCTGAAGGAGGCCGGCGGCACCGGGCTTGGCGATCTCGAGAGCCTCGAGCTGCTGGCCCTCGGCATCATGGGCAAGGCGATGCTGTGGCGCGCCCTCGGAACGATCGAAGCGCTGCACGGCGTGATCAGCGACGCCGACTGCCGGCGACTGGAGGCCCGCGCACGCGTGCAGTTCGAAAGCGTCGAACGGCTGCGGATGCAGACGGCGCAGGAGGTGCTCGCAGAGACGGAAGAACCGGAACGCGCCCGCGAGTAGCGCGCAGCCCGCAGCCCGCGGCCTGCAGCCCGCAGCCCGCAGCCCGAATGGAGTGTTCCCATGCAGCAGAACATCAGCGATCTCGAACGGCTCGCATCCGTGGTGACCGGCGGCACGCTGATCGCGCTGTCCGCGCGCCGGCCTCGCCGCCACCTTCCGGGACTCGCGCTCGGCACGGGGCTCGTCGCGCGGGGCGTCACCGGCGTGTGTCCGGTCACGGGCGCGCGACGCCGGCTGCGCGCGCGCGACGACACGCGCAAGGCGCTCGGCGGTGCGCGCGGCATCCGCGTCGAGGCCAGCGTCACCATCGCGCGGCCTGTCGAGGAGGTCTTCGCGCGCTTTCGCCGGCTCGAGAGCCTGCCGAATTTCATGCGCGCCATCGAGCGCGTCGATCTCAACGGCGAGCGGCAGTCGCATTGGGTGATGCGCGCGCCGGCGGGCCTCAAGGTGGAATGGGACGCGGCGATCATCAACGACGAGCCGCCCGCGCGGCTCGCCTGGCGCTCGCTGCCGGGCGCCGACGTGGCCAGCGCCGGGTCCGTGCGATTTCAGCCGCTGCCGCGCGGCGGCACGGCCGTGCACGTGCTGCTCCAGTACGAGCCGCCGTTCGGCAAGGCGGGCGCGTCGATGGCCTCGCTGCTCGGCCATTCGCCCGCCGCGCTGTTGCGCGAGGATCTGCGGCGATTCAAGCAGCTGATGGAAGCCGGCGAGATCCCGCGCGCCGATCACCGCGCCGGCGGCACGCGCACGTGGCTCTTCAACGCGATCGGAGCCCGGGCATGAAGGCGCTGTGTTGGTACGGACGCGAGGACGTCCGCGTCGAGCACGTGCCCGAGCCGCGCCTTTTGAATCCGCGCGACGCGATCGTCAAGGTCACGGCAACCGCGATCTGCGGATCGGACCTGCACCTGTACGACGGCTGCATTCCAGCCGTGGCCAAGGGCGACATCCTGGGCCACGAGTTCATGGGCGAGGTCGTCGAGGTCGGATCCGCGGTCACCAATCTGCGGCCCGGCGATCGCGTCGTCGTGCCGTTCACGATTGCGTGCGGCCGCTGTCAGGCGTGCCAGGCCGAGCTGTGGGCGCTGTGCGACAACTCGAATCCGAACGCCTGGATGCTCGAGAAGCTCTACGGCTACAGCGGTTCGGGGCTGTTCGGGTACTCGCACCTCTACGGCGGCTATCCCGGCGGGCAAGCCGAGTACGTGCGCGTCCCGTTCGCGGACATCGGCCCGCTGAAAGTGCCGTCGACGCTGGCCGACGAACAGGTGCTGTTCCTGTCCGATATCCTGCCGACGGGCTACATGGCGGCGGAGCAGTGCCAGATTCGGCCCGGCGCCGTCGTCGCCGTCTGGGGCTGCGGTCCCGTCGGACAGTTCGCGATCCGCAGCGCGCTGTTGTTCGGCGCCGAGCGCGTCATCGCGATCGATCGCCTTCCCGAACGGCTGGCGCTCGCCGCGTCGGCCGGCCGCGTCGACACCGTCGACTTCGCCGCCGAGGACGTCGGCCAGCGGCTGCGCACGCTGACCGATGGCCGCGGGCCCGACGCGTGCATCGACGCCGTCGGGCTCGAGGCGCACGCGCACGGATCGATCGGCGCGGCGTACGACGATCTGAAGACGCGCGCGCACCTCGCGACCGATCGGCTCGACGCCCTGCGGCAGGCAATCTACCACTGCGGCAAGGGCGGCACCGTCTCGATTCCCGGCGTCTACGGCGGTTTCCTCGACAAGGTGCCGTTCGGCGCCGCGTTCGCGAAAGGCCTGACGCTGAAGATGGGGCAGACGCACGTCCATCGCTATCTGCCGGCGCTGCTCGACCGGATCGAGCGCAGCGAGATCGATCCCTCCGTCGTCATCAGCCATCACCTGCGGCTCGACGACGCGCCCGAGGCGTACCGGATGTTCCGCAACAAGGACGATCGCTGCACGAAAGTGGTGTTGAGACCATGACGGCCGCCGATCAGCTGCTCGACATCCTCGAGGCCTGGGGCGTCGACGTCGTCTTCGGGCTGCCCGGCGACGGCATCAACGGCGTGATGGAAGCGCTGCGCACGCGCGCCGATCGCGTGCGGTTCGTGCAGGTGCGGCACGAGGAGAGCGCGGCGTTCATGGCGACGGCGTACGCGAAGTACACGGGACGCCTCGGCGTCTGCCTCGCGACGTCCGGGCCGGGCGGCCTGCACCTGCTCAACGGCCTCTACGACGCGAAGCTCGACGGCCAGCCCGTCCTCGCGATCACCGGCCACACCTATCACGACATGATCGGCACGTTCTCGCAGCAGGACGTCGATCTCGATCGCGCGTTCGCGGACGTCGCCGTCTACAACGAGCGCGTGATGGGCCCCGCGCACCTCGCCAACGTCGCGCACCTGGCCTGCCGCACCGCGCTCAGCCGCCGGGGCGTTGCGCATCTCACGATTCCGGTCGACACGCAGACGGCATCGACGCGGGCGGATGCGGCGTCAGAGCGCAATGTCCCGCATCACGCGAGTGTGGCGTGGGCCGTGGATCGCCGCGTGCCGCCGGACGCCGACCTGCAGCGTGCCGCGAGCGCGCTGCGCGCGTGCCGCCGCGTCGTGATCCTCGCCGGCCGAGGCGCGCTGGGCGCGGCCGACGAGCTCGAGGCGACGGCGGAAACGCTCGGCGCGCCGATCGTCAAGGCGCTGCTCGGCAAGGCGGCCGTGCCCGACGACAGCCCGTACACGACGGGCGGCATCGGGCTGCTCGGCACGCGCGCGTCGCAGGATGCGATCGAGCGCTGCGACGGCCTGCTGATCGCCGGATCGTCGTTTCCGTACGTCGAGTTCCTGCCCAAGCCGGGCCAGGCGCGCGTCGTCCAGATCGACCGCGATCCCGTGCGCATCGGCCTGCGGTGTCCCGTCGAGGTCGGGCTCGTCGGCGATTGCGGTCCCACGCTCCACGCGCTATTGCCGCACCTCGATCACCAGGACGATCGCAGCTTCCTCAAGAGCGCGCAGAAGGCGGCGCAGGAGTGGCAGCAGACGCTGCGCCAGCAGGAGGCGCGCGCGGACGTGCCGATGAAGCCGCAGGTCGTGGCCGCGTCGGTCGGCCGCCACCTGCGCGACGACGCGATCGTCTCGTGCGACAGCGGCACGGTGACGTGCTGGTGGGCGCGGCACATTCCGGCCAGGCGCGGCCAGATGCACTCGGTGTCGGGCACGCTCGCGAGCATGGCGTCCGGGCTGCCGTACGCGATCGCCGCGCAGATCGCCTATCCCGATCGGCAGTGCGTCGCTTTCGTCGGCGACGGCGCGCTGTCGATGCTGATGGCCGAGCTGGCGACCTGCGTGCGCTACGAGCTGCCGCTCAAAATCGTTGTCGTCAAGAACAACACGCTCGGGCAGATCAAGTGGGAGCAGATGGTCTTCCTCGGCAATCCGGAGTACGCCTGCGATCTGCAGCCGATCGACTTCGCGGCCGTCGCGCGCGCCTGCGGGATGCCGGCGATCACGATCGAGGATCCCGCCACGTGCGACGCGGAGATCGAGGCCGCGTTCGCGGAGAACGGCCCGATCCTGATCGAGGCCGTCGTCGATCCGCTCGAGCCGCCGATGCCGCCGCGCGTCAGCGTCGAGCAGGCCGCGCACTTCGGCGAGGCGCTGGTCCGCGGCACGCCGAGACGCGGGCGTCTCGCGCTGACCGTGCTCAGCGACGCGGTGCGCAGCGTGACGTGATCCGCGTCGACGCGAGAGGCGGGATGGGATGACCGGATCGAACGACGCGGACGCCGTCTTCCTGCGACGGACGACGCTCGCGACGGGCGTGGTCGTCCTGGCGGCAATCGTGCTCGCCGTGGCGTGGTGGGCACGCTGGGCGTTGCTCGTCATCTACCTGAGCCTGCTCGCCGCCGCCGGCGTCGCGCGGCCCGTGCACGCGATCGAATCGTGGCCCCTGCCGCGCGGCTGGCGCATCCGCCGGTGGGTCGCCGCGCTCGTCGTCTACGTGCTCGTCATCGGCGTCGTCGCCGGCATCGCCGTCGTCGTCCTCGAGCCGTTCATGGCGCAGGCACGCGAGCTGTGGACCACGCTGCCGCGCGAGTTCGATCGGCTGCAGGAGATCCTGCGCGAGTACGGCCTCGTCACCCGCCACGTCACGTTTCAGGAAGCCGTGCAGAACGTGCCGCGCACCGACGCGCTGCGATCGATGAACACGGTGCTCACGGCGGGATTCACGTTCGCGGGGCTCGTCGCGGCGGCCGTCAGCGTCGTCATCCTCAGCTACTACATCGTCGTGCAGGGCGAGACGACGGCCTGGTTCCTGCTGCGGTTCGTGCCGGAGCCGCGGCAGGAGCCCCTGCGGGAGGCCGTGCGCGAGTGCGTCGTCCGCATCACGCACTGGATCGAGGGCACGCTCATCGTCGGCGCCATCATGGGCATCGTCACGGCCGCGGTCCTCGGCGCGCTCGGCGTCCCGTTCTTCTACGTCGTCGCGTTCGTCGCCGCGCTCGGCGAAGCGGTGCCGATGGTCGGGCCGATCCTCGCGGGCGCGGTCGCCGTCATGGCGTCGTGGACCGTCTCGGCCGAGCTGGCCTTCGGCGTCGCGATCTTCTTCACGGTGCTCCACGAGATCGAGGCGAACATCCTCGTGCCCAAGATCATGGAAGAGCGCGTCGGCATCGGCGCGATCGCCGTGATGTGCGGCCTGTTGATCGGCTGGGAGCTCACGGGCATCCTCGGCGCGGTCATCGCCATTCCCACCGTGGCGATCGTCAGCGTCATCGCCGAGCAGAGCCTGCGCCGGCCGCGGCACCTGCGCCTGACCTCCGGCCAGTCTGAGCCGAATCGGTCACATATTCGGCACTGAGTACCTCGCCCACGGTCTTCCCGCTGTCGCAGCTGCGGGAGCTGCAGTGATGGACGTCGAAAGTTCCATTCTGGTCGTCGACGACGCGTCCGCGTTGGCGCCGGCGCGGCATGCCGGACGACGGCGTTGCGACGCGAGATCGGAATGACGTCAGCGGCGCCCATTCGCGTCGCGTCATGCGGCCGTCAAGGCGTCGGCACGATACTACCCAGCCTTGGAAGCTCGATCGCATCGATGTGATGAGACGCGTGCGCGTGCCGTCGCTCACACGCACGTCTGCGCTGGCACGATTCACGCACGATTCACACGCGTCGCGAGCAGCCGACCGGCGCTCGTGGCATCGGCGTCATGAGACTCGAACGGGATAGAGGGGGCGAAGCCCGTGGATCGCGCGCACTGGTATGCGATTTGGACTCGCAGTCATTGTGAAGATCTCGTCGCCGATCAGCTCCGCGGCCACGGCCACACGATCTTCCTGCCGAAGATCGTGACGTGGGCCCGCGGCGCGCGCGGCCGCACGCGCGCGATACGCGCGCTGTTTCCCGGATACCTCTTTCTGCAATGCCAGCTCGACAAGCAGATGCACGTCGACGTGCTGAAGACGCGCGGGGTCGTGCGCATCCTCGGCGAGCGCTGGGATCGCCTGGCGCCGATTCCCGACGACGAGGTGACGGCGGTGCGGCGGATGGTCGACTCGGACGTGCACGCGTTCCGGTACGCGATCCCGCAGGACGGCGAGCGCGTCCGTATCGTCGACGGTCCGTTGAAAGGGCTCGAGGGATGTTTCATTCGCGCACGTCCGACGCAAGGCCTGTTCGTCGTGTCCGTGACGCTGCTGCAGCGGAGCGTCGCGGCCGAGGTCGACGCCGCCTGGGTGGAGCGGGCCTGACGCCGCGAGCGGCCGCAGGGCTCGCGCTGATCGTGGCTGCGACCGCGTTCGGCGCCCGCCCCGCATCTGCGCAGGCGACGACCGTCGTCGTGCCGTCGGTCGCCGTCGGCGCGATCTACGACGACAACGTCACGTGGAGCCCGCAGGCCTCGTCCGATCACGTCTGGCGCCTGACGCCGGCGATCGACGTGACGCGCGACACGGTGCGATCGCGCTGGCGGCTCGACGCGCTCGTCGACGCGGATTGGTACGTGCGCCAGCGCGACTTGTCGACGCCGGCAGCGACGCAGCACGCGGCGACGACGTGGACGTGGCGGCGATCGTCGCGCACGACGTTCGCGATCGACGGCGGCTACGACAGCAGCCTGAATCCCGCGGACATCAACGTCGGCACCGGCCTGACGCTCGGCCGCGTGCGCGCGTGGCGATGGGAAGGCCACCCCGAAGTGACGCGCGACCTGACGACGAGATGGCGTCTGGTGTCGGCGTATCGCGTGACGGGCGAATTCGCGTCGGCGACGACGGGCATCGTGACGCACGCCGGAGAAATCGGCCTGCGAGCCCAGGCCGGGCCTCGCGATCAGATCGACGTCGTCTACACCGGCGAGATCTTCCACTTCCTCGATCTCGGCCATGCGATCTCTCATCGCGGCACGGTGCAATGGACGCACCGAATCACGCCGGCATGGGCGCTCACCGCCGCCGGCGGCGGCCGGATCATCGAGCACGACGTCAAGCCGGACGTCGACGTGCAGCTCGGGTACTCGGGGCGATGGACGCGGTTCACGACCTCGTACGCGTGGACGCAGGCGACGACGCTCGGTCTCACGCGGCTGATCGACGTGCATCGCGGGCTGGCGACGCTCGACGCGGACACGCCTGGCGGGTTCGGCGCGTCGCTCACGGGCGGCGTCTACCGCAACGCATTCGCAGCCGAGCGCGCGGACGTGTACCGCGCAGCCGCCGAGATCCGCCACACGATCGGCCGCCCGCTCTGGATCGGCGTGAGCTACGCCGTCGACTACCAGCGCGGCCGTGTCGGCCCCGCGCCCGCCGGCGGCGCGCTGCTCCTGCCTGCCGACGCGCCGATCATCCGCGGGCCGGATCCCGCGACAGCGAACGTGCGCCGCAACACGTTGATGGTCCGTCTGATCGTGAGCGGACGCATCGAGTCGGCCTCCGGCCCGTCGGCGCTGGAAGGGCAGCCGCCTCGACTGCCGGCGAGAGGAGGAGCGCAGCAATGAGGACATTTCTCGCGGCCGTCGTCGTTGCCGCCGGCCTCTGCACGGCCGCCGCGGCCCAGGGCGTCTCGCCGCAGGCGCCGCCGTCCAGGCCGCCCTCGGCGCCGGCGCCCGCGCCGCTGGCCGGACCGCCGCCGGCCACCGCCGATCTCGGGCTCGCCGAGTACCGCATCGGACCGGAAGACGTGCTCGACATCCTCGTCTGGAAGAATCCCGATCTCACCCGCACCGTCTCGGTCCGGCCCGACGGGCGCATCTCGCTGCCGCTGCTGAACGACGTGGCCGCCGCGGGGCTGACGCCGATGGAGCTGCGCGCGGTGCTGGCGAAGGGCCTCGCCGAGTTCGTCAACGACGCCGAGGTCTCGGTCGTCGTCAAGGAGATCCACAGCTTCAAAGTGTCCGTCGTCGGCATGGTGAAGACGCCCGGCCGGTACGAGATGCGCGGACCGGTGACGATCCTCGAAGCGCTGGCGCTGGCCGGCGGCACGACCGAGTTCGCCAAACGCGATCGCATCGCCGTGTTCAGACAGGTGCGAGGCCGCTGGCAGCGGTACGGCTTCGACTACACGAACGTCATCGTCGACGGCGCCGACCAGAACTTTCCGCTTCGCGCCGGCGACATCGTCGTCGTGCCCTGATTCACGCGGGAGATCCCATGGCTGACACGCTTCTCGACACGCTGCCGCCGCCGGTCGCCGCCGTCGGCCGCCGCCGCCGGCTGTTCGTCTGGACGACGCTGGCGATGCTGGGCGTCGCCGGCGCGTTCGCGTTCGGGCTGCCGAACGTCTATCGCGCGTCCGCGTCGCTGCTCGTGCAGGGGCAGTGGGTCGGCACCGTCGTGACCGGCTCGGTGCCGGGCGGGATCGACGGACGGCTGCAGACGATCAAGCAGGAGGCGCTGAGCCGCGCGCGGCTGACCGATCTGCTGCAGCGGTTCGATCTCTACGGCGTGTCGCAGGGCCGGACGCCCGAGGCGCGCGCGCTGGCGCGCCTGCAGCGCGACATCCGCGTCGAGTCGACCAGCACGGAGACGACGGCCGGCGGCGGCGCGCAGACGCTCGCGTTCCGCGTGAGCTATCTCAGCAACGATCCCGGGACGGCCGCCGACGTGGCCAACGCCGTCGCGGCCTTCTTCGTCGCGCACAACGACCAGCTGCGCGTCAGCCAGGCGTCGCGCGCGACGGAGTTCCTGGGCGCGCAGCTGGCGGATACGCGCAAGCGGCTCGACGAGCAGGAAGGGCGCGTCCGCGCGTTCAGCACGCAGAACCTGGGCGCGCTGCCGCAGCAGACCGAGGCGAACATCGCCGCGATCAACCGGCTCGACAGCCAGCTGCGCCTCAACGACGCCGAGCAGTCGAAGCTCGTCGAGCGCCGCCAGGGGCTGAAGAACGATCTCGCGGCGCTGCAGGCGCAGGGGCCGCCGGACACGGACGCCAGCCCGCAGGCGCAGGTGGTCCGCATGCGCAAGGAGCTGGACGATCTGCGCGCGAAGTTCGGCGAGAGCTATCCGGACGTCAAGGCGGCGCGCGCGCGGCTCGAGGCGTACACGCGCGACATGACGTCGGCGTCCGCAGGACGGAGCGCGGCCGCGACGTCGGCCGGGCCGTCGCGCAAGGCCGTGCTCGAGCAGGCGCTCGCGGAAGTCGAGTCCCAGCTTCAGCGCATCGCGGCCGAGGACACGTCGTTGCGATCGCAGATCAGCGGGTATCAACGCCGCGTGGAAGAGGCGCCGGCGCAGGCGCCCGCGTTCGAGAACCTGATGCGCGACTATCAGGCGACGCGCGATCAGTTCGACAGCCTGCAGAAGCGCTATCAGGAAGCGCAGCTCGCCGAGCGCGCCGAGAGCGGCAGTGGCACGCAGGAGTTCCGCGTGCTCGACGCGGCGGTGCCGCCGCCGAGCCCGGCCGGGCCGAGCCGCGTGATTCTCTTCGGGCTCGGCGCGCGGTTCGCGGTCCTCTGCGGCATCGGCGCGGCGTACACGGCCGATCGGATCGACACCTCCTTCCACAGCGTGGACGACCTGCGCCAGTTCACGCGTGTGCCCGTGCTCGCGATCATTCCCGACATCCGCCATCCGGCCCGCTGGTCGACGCGGTTCCGCCGCGCGGCGGCGGCGGTCGCGGGCATCTTGATCGTCGCGGCGCTGTCCGAGGGCGCGTTTCAGCTCGCGCGGTCGAGCGATCAGGTCGCCCGGCTGCTGTCGCGCGTGATGTGAGGACGACATGTTCGATCGCAGACCCCCGTCGCCCGTGTTCGATCGCCGTCTCGTGGCGCTGTCCGCGCGGCGATCGTTCGAAGCCGAGCAGTTCCGGCGGTTGCGCCACTGCCTCGAGGATCTCGCCGTCCGCAAGAACGTCCGCGTCGTGGCCGTCACGAGCGCGGCATCGCACGACGGCAAGACCATGACGTCGATCAACCTCGCCGCGTCGCTGGCGCAGGCGCGTCAGGCGCGCGTCCTGCTGATCGACGCCGATCTCCGCCGGCCGAACGTCGCCGCGACCCTGCGCCTCGACGACGAGCCCGGGCTGCTGCGGCTGCTCGCGACGGGCGGCACCGACATCGAGACGTACGTCCGGCGCGTGCCCGGGACGACGCTCGACGTGGTGCCGTGCGAGCGCCGGCGCACGGACACGTACGAGATCCTGACCGCGCCGTCGTTCCAGACGTGCCTCGAGAAGGCGCGCGCGGTGTATTCGACGGTGATCGTCGACACGCCGCCCGTCGTGCCCGTGCCCGACAGCAGCCTGCTCGCGCGTCTCGTCGACGGCTATCTGGTGGTCGTCGCGGCGAATGCCACGCCGCGCAAGCTCCTGGGCGAGGCGCTGACACTCCTCGAGCCGTCGTCGGTGCTCGGCCTCGTCTTCAATCGCGATCCGCGGCCGCTGTTCGGGTACTACGGCGCATATCACGACGCGTACTTCCAGCCGCACGCCAGCAGCCCGCGGGAGATCGAGGCATGACGGAGGCGCTGATGCTCTGGGTCGCGTGGGCGATGGCCTGCGCCGGCACGGTGGTGGCGTGGCGCATGGAGGCCGAGGAAGACACGCGCGCCGCCGACGGGCAGGAGCGGGTGCTGTTCGTGGGATCGAGCCGGAGCGCCGAGGCGCTCGCGCGCGAGATCGAGCGGCGGCCGGCGTTGCACTGGCGCGTGCTCGGCCTGGTCGCCGATCTCACGCCCGGCCACCCGCCGCCGATCGGCCCGTGGCTCGGCCCGATTGCCGATCTGCCGGAGACGATCGCGTCGACGCGTCCCACGCGTCTCGTCGTCGCGCCAGCGGTCCGTCGATCGCGCGCGGCGGCGCAGACGCTGCTCGACGCGCGGCTGTCCGGCATCGTGGCCGGCCGCGCCCGCGATCTGATCGAGCGCGTCACCGGCAAGCTGTCGATCGAGCGGCTGACGCTGCGGCATCTGCTCGCGGCGCCCGGCTTCGATCACGCGGACGTGACGATCTCCGATCCCATGCACCACGTCGCGCGGCTGTACAGCGCCGCGGGCGCCGCGATCGGCCTGCTGCTGACGGCGCCGCTGCTGGCGCTGATCGCGCTGGCGATCCGTCTCGACTCGCCCGGTCCGGCGATCTTCGTGCAGGAGCGTCTCGGCATGGGCGGCCGCACGTTCCGGCTCTACAAGTTCCGCACGATGCGCGAGAGCCAGGGGCCGCGATCGGAGTGGGTCTCCGACAACTCCGATCGCATCACCCGCGTCGGACGCTGGCTGCGGCGCTTCCGGCTCGACGAGCTGCCGCAGCTCGTCAACGTGCTCGAGGGCGACATGAATCTGGTCGGGCCGCGGCCGCATCCGAGCAGCAACGGCCCGCTCTTCCTCGCGCGCATTCCGCACTACCGCCTGCGGTTCGCCGTGCGGCCGGGCCTCACCGGCTGGGCGCAGGTGCGCTACGGCTACGCCAACAGCCTCGACGAAGAGATCGAGAAGATGCGGTACGACCTGTACTACATCAAGCACCGATCGATGGCGTTCGACCTCCGCATCCTGGCGGCCACGCTCTGGATGCTGATCTTCGACGGGCGCAATCACGAAGCGGCGCAGGACGCGCCGTCCGCCGTGGTCTGGTCCGCGCACTGGGGCGCGCTGCGATGACGCCGGCGTCCTCCGCGGCCGCGGCCTGGTGGCGGCCCGACGCGTCGCCGGCCGTGCCGACGCGCCGCGCGCGGGGACGCGCCGCCTTCGGCGCGCTGGCCCTCTACACCGTGATTCTCGTCGCGGCGCCGCAGGAATTCGTGCCGGCGCTGGCGCCGCTGCGCCTCGCGTTCACGGCAGCGGCCGTCGCGATCGTCGCGGCGCTGGCGGATCGATGGGCGGGGCGGGCACGCACGCGTCCCTGGCCGCGCGAGCTGACGCTCGTGGCCGCGCTGCTGGCGTGGGCGGTGCTGACGGTGCCGTTCTCGTACTGGCCGGGCGGCAGCGTCGGCGTGCTGCTGGGTCTCTATCTCAAGTCGGTTGCGGTGTTCGCGCTGCTGGCGACCGTCGTGGACAGCGAAGCGCGCCTGCGGCAGCTCGTCGGCGTCCTCGTCGCGTGCGCGGCCATCATCGCGGTGACGGCGCTCAATCACTATCGCGAGGGCGTGCTGATGGCGGGCGCGCGCGATCGCATCGCGGGCTACGGCACGAGCGGCATGGCCGGCAATCCCAACGACCTCGCGCTGCTGCTCAACATCGTCATCCCGTTCGAAGCGGCGCTGATGCTGACGACACGCCGGTACGTCGTCAAGGCCGCGGCCGTGGCCGTCCTGCTCGCCAGCGTCGGCGGCGTCGTCGTGACGTTCTCGCGGGGAGGCTTCATCGCGCTGGCGATGACCGGGGCGCTGTGCCTGTGGCAGCTCGCGCGCCGCGGCGCGGTGCTGGCCGTCGTCGGCGTGCTCACCGCGTCGTGCCTTGCCGTGGCGTTCGTGCCGGATCGGTACGCGGCGCGTCTCGAGACCGTCACGAATCTCGATGCCGACGCGACCGGATCCGCGCAGGATCGCTGGCGCGACACGGTCGTCGCGACCACGTTCGCGCTGCATCACCCATTGGTAGGCGCCGGGCTCGGGATGGACTACCTCGCGCTCAACGACGTGCGCGGCCGCGAGTGGCTGTCGGTGCACAACACGTATCTCAACTACGCCGTCGATCTCGGCGCCGTCGGACTGGCGCTGTTTCTGGCGATCTTCGCGTCGGCCTGGCTCGGAGCGGCGCGCGTCGAGCGGCGGCGCCGGGCGTCCGACGGGCCGCGCCGGCGCGACGCGCTGCGGACGTACGCGACCGCCGCGCGGATTGCGCTGACGACGTTCGCGGTTGCCGCGTGCTTTCATCCGATCGCGTATCACGCGTTCTTCTACTACCTCGTCGGGCTCGCCGTGGCGATCAGGCAGATCGACGACGTGCCGGGAGCGGCATCGTGAGCGCCGGCGGCCTTCGCGTCATGGAGTTCGCCACCGTGTTCGAGTGCGGCGGCACGGAGCGGCAGGTGCTGAACCTCGGCCGCGCGCTGCACGGCCGCGGCGTCGACGTGCGATTCGGCTGTCTCAAGAAGGGGGGGCGGCTCGCGATGGAGCTCGACGAGACGGGCCTGCCCGTACACGAGTACCGGTTGCGATCGCTCTACAGCGCCCGCGCGCTGCGCCAGGCGGCCGCGCTGGCGCGCGATCTGTCCCGCGCGCGCGTCGACGTGATTCACGCGTACAACTTGTACGGCACCGTCTTCGCGGTGCCGGCCGCGCGTCTCGCCGGCGTGCCGGCCGTGATTGCGGGGATCCGCGACTGTGGCCTCTATCTCGACGCGCGCAAACGCCGTGCGCAGCGGCTCGCGTGCCGGCTCGCCGATCTCGTGCTCGTCAACGCAGACGGCATCAAGCGCTGGCTGATCGACGACGGCTATCCGGCCGATCGCATCGCGGTCATTCGCAACGGCATCGACGTGAGCCGCTTTCAGCCGGAGGCCCGGCATCCCGGCACGATGCAGCAGCGGCTGGGGCTGGCGCCGGGGACGCCGCTGCTGTCGACGATCGGGCGGTTCTGTCCGTCGAAGGGCATTGAACAGGCGATCGACGCGATGGCCATCGTGCGGACGCGGCATCCCGACGCGCGGCTGCTGATCGCCGGCGAGGGGCTGCGATCGGTGGCGGGGGAGTTGCGGCCGGACGACACGTACCGTCACCAGCTCGAAGCGCGCGCGCGCGCGGCGGGCGTGGCCGATCGCGTGATCTTCCTCGGCTATCGCGCCGACGTCGCCGGGATCCTCCGTGACGTCTCGGTCGCGATGCAGCCGTCGCTCACCGAAGGTCTGTCGAACAGCGTGCTCGAAGCGATGGCGGCCGGCGCGGCCGTCGTCGCGACGCCGGTCGGCGGGACGCCGGAAGTCATCAGCCACGGCGAGACGGGCATGCTGACGCCCGTTGGCGACGCGCGCGCGCTCGGCCTCATCGCCAGCGATCTGCTCGATCGGCCGCCGGTGCGTGACGCGATCGGCCGCCGGGCGGCACAGCTCGTACGCGAGCGGCTGTCGGTCGAGGCCATGACCGCGGAGACCGAGCGCGTCTATCGCGAGCTGCTCGCCCGCAAACGGCCGCGCGGATCCGCGCGGCGCGCGCAGGCGATGGTGCCCGCGCCATGAGGTGGCCGCGCGCCGGGGTGGGCGGCGCCTTCCGCGCCGCCGCCGCGCTCATGACGGGACGGACGATCGGCTTCGCCGTCACGTTCGTCATCCCGCTCGTGCTCGTACGCGTGCTCGATCAGCGCGCGTTCGGCACTTACAAGTACCTGTTCATGATCGCGTCGACGCTCAACGTGCTGCAGCTCGGCATGGCCGAAAGCCTCTACTACTTCGTCCCGCGGCGCACGGCCGATCCCGGGCCCGTGACGACCAACGCAGTCGTCATGATGGGCGCCGTCGGCGGCGCGCTCGTCGCGCTGCTGATCGTGGCGCGGCAACCGATCGCGGCCTGGCTCGGCGACTCGGCGATTGCCGGCGACCTGCCGCTCGTCGCCATCTTCGTCGCGCTGATGCTGATTGCCGCGCCGCTCGAGATCGTCATGGTCTCGCGCAAGGCGTACCGGGCCGCGGCGGTGACCTACGCCGGATCCGACGCCGCGCGGTCGGTCCTGATGCTGGTGCCCGCCATCGTGCTGCGGACGCTCGGCGCGGTGCTCTGGGGCGCGATCGCGTTCGCCGCGCTGCGCGTCGTCGCGCTCGCCGTGTATCTCCGGCGCGTGGCGC
The DNA here is from genome assembly GCA_964573795.1 of uncultured Solibacteraceae bacterium. Lineage (GTDB taxonomy): Bacteria > Acidobacteriota > Vicinamibacteria > Vicinamibacterales > SCN-69-37 > CAZNMF01. Next base: position 17,733 of record CAZNMF010000054.1, on the reverse strand, counting down.
AGCGGATTGCCGTCGATCGGGGCGAATGGCGCGCGCAGATGGCGTACACGGGCCCGTTCGCCGTCGCGGTGATCATCGAGACGATCCAGTTGAACCTGCACCAATACGTCGTGTGGGCGCGATTCGATCCCGCCACGTTCGCGATCTACGCGGCCGGATGCCTTCAGATTCCGCTGGTGGACGTGCTCACGACCTCGGTCGGCAACGTGATGATGGTGCGGATGACCGACGAGGTCGAGCGTCCGGACGCGGCGCTCGCGTTGTGGCACCAGTCGGTCGATCGTCTCGCCTTCTGGCTGTGGCCGTGGACGGTCGCGCTCGTGCTCACGGCGCACGACGTCATCGTGCTGCTGTTCACGGCGCGGTACGCGGCCAGCGTGCCGATCTTCGCGGTGTCGACGCTGGCGATCGCGCTCGGCGCCTTTCAGGTCGACTCGGTGCTCCGCGTCTACGCGCGCACGCGCTTCCTGATCGTCATGAACGTGATCCGGCTGGCCGTCGTCGCGGCGGGCATCGCCTGGGCGATCGCGGCATTCCATCTCGTCGGCGCGATTGGGATCACGATCGCGGGCATGGCCACGGCAAAGGCCGTCGCGCTGTGGAAGATGTCGACGATCTTCGGCGTGCCGGTGAGGCGCGTGCTCCCGTGGCGGCGCCTCGCGCGCACCGCGGCGATCGCGCTCGTGGCGGCGGCCGCCGTGCTCTGGATCCGGCCGATGCTCGCGCCGCTGCCCGTGCTGCTGCACGGCGCGTCCGTGGCTGCGCTCTACGCGGCGGTCTATCTCGGCCTCGATCTGCTGCGACGCGCGCCCGAGGCGCTGGCCGCGCTCGTGCGGCCGCTCGAACGCGTCGATCGGCCGTAGAGCGCTGCGGCCGAACCTGAAGGTTCGGCCCTCCGATTGCGTTTTCAGACTCTCAAAAACCATGTGCGGCATTGCAGGAATCGTGCGGTGGGACGCCACGCCGTCCGCGCTGGACGTGCACACCATGTGCGACGCGCTCGTCCACCGTGGACCGGACGACGAGGGCGTGTACGTCGGCGCGCACGTCGCGATGGGCATGCGCCGGCTGAGCATCATCGACGTCGCGGCCGGCCATCAGCCGCTCGCCAACGAGGACGGCTCGATCTGGGTCGTCTTCAACGGCGAGATCTACAACTACAAGGAGCTCCGCGACGATCTGCGCCGGCGCGGCCACGTGTTCGCCACGTCCACCGACACCGAGACGCTGGTTCACCTGTACGAAGAGCACGGCCCGGCGCTCGTCGACGCGCTGCGCGGCATGTTCGCGTTCGCGATTTGGGACGCGCGGCAGCGGCAGTTGCTGCTCGGCCGCGACCGCCTCGGCATCAAGCCGCTGTTCTACGCGCCGCTGCCGGACGGCCTGGCGTTCGCGTCGGAATTGAAAGCGCTGCTGGCGCTGCCGGACGTCGAGCGCGACCTGAGCTGGCCGGCCGTCGCGCACGTGCTGACGTTTCTCGCCACGCCGGCGACGCGCAGCATCGTCGACGGCGTGCAGAAGCTCGACGCGGGCCACTGGGGCCTGCTGCGTCACGGCCGCCCGCTCGTGACGCAGCGCTACTGGGACGTCGCGTTCGTTCCCGACACGGTATCGACCGAGGACGAGCTGGCCGCGCGCGTTCGCGAGACGCTCGACGAGGCCGTCGCGCTGCACCTGCGCAGCGACGTCCCCGTCGGCGCGTTCCTGAGCGGCGGCGTCGATTCGAGCGCCGTCGTGGCCGCGATGCGCCGCCAGGCCGTCACGCCGATCAAGACGTTCTCGATCGGCTTCGACGAGCCCGCCTTCGACGAGCGCCCGTACGCGCGCCGCGTGGCCGAGGCGTGCGGCACGGAGCATCACGAGCTCGTGCTGACACCGCAGGACCTGAGCATCGTCGAGGAGCTCGTCTGGCACCTGGATGAGCCCTTCGGCGACAGCTCCGCGATTCCGACGTACATGGTGGCGAAGCTCGCGGCCCAGCACGTCAAGGTCGTCCTGAGTGGCGATGGCGGCGACGAGCTGTTCGGCGGATACGACAAGTACGTCGTCGAGCAGCACGAGCGGCGCTATGACCGCTGGCCGCGGCTGCTGAAACACGCGTGCGGTGCGATCGGCCGCCGGCTGCCGCACGGCGCGCCGGGGCAGCGCTGGCTCAGTCACGTCGCGCTGTCGGGCGCGCGCCGCTACGTCGACGCGTCGACGCTCTTCGTCGGGCGCGAGCTGCAGCGGCTGCTGACGTCGGACGCGCGGCATCGATTGGCCGGCGACGAGATCGTCGCGCCGGCGGCGGCGACGCTCGACGCGCTGCCCGCCGGCAGCCTGGCCGCGATGCAGTACTGGGATCTCCACCACTATCTGCCGCTCGACATCCTCACGAAAGTGGATCGCATGACGATGGCGCACTCGCTCGAGGCGCGGCCGGTGCTGCTCGATCATCGCCTCGTCGAGCTGGCGGCGACGATTCCGGAGTCGCTGCAGGTGCGCGGCACCACGCGGAAATACCTGTTCAAGCGTGCGGTGTCGGACGCGCTGCCCGACGGCATCGCCGGCCGCCGCAAGCAGGGCTTCGCCGTGCCGCTGGCGCGATGGTTCCGCGGGCCCTGGCTGGACTTCGTGGGCGACGTGCTGCTGTCGAAGACGAGCCGCGAGCGCGGCATCGTCGACGCGGCGTACGTCGAGCACCTGCTGCGGCTCAACCGCCGCGGGCGGGCGATGGATCGCGAGTTGTGGACGCTCGTCTGCTTCGAGCAGTGGTGCCGCACCTTCCTCGATTCGCCCGCGCGGACGGCCGCGCGGCCGCAGCCGGCGCTCGTGGCCGTGTCTGGAGCGCGCGGATGAGGCGCGCGCGACCCTTTCGTGTGGCGATCGTCGCCGCAAGCCTACGCATCGTCGGCGGCCACAGCGTGCAGGCCGGCGCCCTCGCGGCACATCTGCGTGACGAGGGCGTCGCGGTCGACGCGATCGACATCGATCGCCGGTTGCCGCGGCGCCCGGCATGGCTGCGCCGGACCCGTGGCGTGCGGACGCTCGTCAACGAGAGTCTCTATCTCGTCGCACTGCGGCAAGCCGTACGCGCCGACGTCGTGCACGTGTTCTCCGCCTCGTACTGGTCCTTCCTGCTCGCGCCGGTGCCGGCGATGCTCGTGGGGCGCCTCGCGGGCCGCCGCGTCGTGCTGCACTATCACAGCGGCGAGCTGGCCGATCACCTGGCGACGTGGGGCTGGCGCGTGCACCCATGGCTCCGGCTCGCCGACGACATCGTCGTCTGCTCCGAGTTCCAGCGCGCGATCTTCGCGCGGTACGGCCACGAGAGCCGCGTCATTCCGAACGTGATCGATCTGTCGCGGTTCGTGTTCCGCGAGCGGCCCGCGCTCGCGCCGCGGTTCGTGTGCACGCGCAACCTCGAGCGGCACTACGGCGTCGACGTCGTGCTCGACGCCTTCGCGCGGATTCAGCGCCGCCGCGCCGGCGCGACGCTGGTCGTCGCGGGCACCGGATCGCAGGAGGCGAGTCTGAAGGCGCGCGCCGCGCGACTCGGCGTCAACGGCATCACGTTCGTGGGCGCCGTCGATCCGGCGGCCATGCCGGCGCTGCTCGACGGCGCTGACGTCTTCCTCAACGCTTCGAGGATCGACAACCAGCCGGTGTCGATCCTCGAGGCGCTGGCCTCCGGCTTGCCCGTCGTCTCGACCGGCGTCGGCGGCATCGGCGAGCTCATCGCGGACACGCGCACGGGCTCGATCGTGCCGATCGACGATCCGCAGGCCATGGCCGACGCTGCGTGCGCGCTGCTCGATCGTCCGGCATGGGCGCTGGCGATGGCGCAACAGGGGCGCGAGCAGGCGCGGCGCTTCACCTGGGCGATGGTGCGCGAGTCCTGGGCGGACGTCTACGGACTGCGCGGCGCGGCCGCCACGCGCGAGCGTGTGGCGATGCCGTCGTCGCCGGCGTCTGGAGCGCGCGCATGAGTCGGTGGCGGCGCCTGCAATCGCTCACGCTCGGCGAGATCGGCTGTCGTGCGCGGCAGCGCGTCAGCGGCTGGTGGGACGAGCTGTCGCCCGCGTTCGCGCCGGACGGCTCCCTGCGGCGAGCCGACACGCGCGACGCGCGCGCGCCGGCCCACGCGCTCGACGCCGCGGCGGTCCGATTCTTCGCGGGCGCCGGCGAGGATGCGGATCGCCAGCGTGAGTCGGCGCGCGGAGAGTGGCTGGCCGATTTGCGCGCGCGCGCGGATGCGATCCTGGGCGGCGCGTTCGATCTGCTCGGCCACCGCGGCATCCGGTTCGGCGATCCGATCGACTGGCATCTCGATCCGATCTCCGGCCGGCGCGCGCCGATGATCCACTGGCGCCGCATCGACGCGCTCGATTTCGCCGCGGTCGGCGACAGCAAAGTCATCTGGGAGCTCAACCGGCACCAATGGATGGTCACGCTCGCCCAGGCGTACCGCCTGACGGGCGACGAGCGCTTCGCCGAGGGAACGCTCGCGCGCCTCGACGACTGGGCCGCCGCGAATCCGTATCCGCTCGGGATCAACTGGAGCAGCAGCCTCGAGGCGGCGCTGCGCATCATCGCGTGGAGCTGGACGATGGTGCTGATGCGGGAGTCGCCGGCGCTGACCGACGATCGGCTCGCGCGGTGGCAGACGCTGATGCGCGCCCATGCGCGCCACGTCGAGCGCTATCTCTCGCAGTACTACTCGCCGAACACGCATCTGACCGGCGAGGCGCTGGGCCTGGTCTACGCCGGCGTGGTGCTCGCCGGATCGGCCGACGCCGCGCGGTGGCGCGACACCGGCCGCCGCGTGCTCATCGCCGAGCTCGACCGGCAGGTCCGATCCGATGGCGTCCACTTCGAGCAGGCGACCTGCTATCAGCGCTACACGGCGGACATCTATCTGCATCTGCTGCTGCTCGCGCGGCGCAATCATCTGCACCTGCCGGATCGCGTCGAGTCGGCGGTGGCACGGGCCGTTCGCGCGCTGCTGCTGCTCGCACAGCCCGACGGGTCGGTGCCGAACATCGGCGATGCCGACGGCGGCTGGCTGCTGCCGCTCGCGCCGCGAGCGCCGCGCGATTGCCGCGGCACGTTCGGCGTGGCCGCCGTCATGTTCGACGATGACGAGCTGGCGTGGGCGGCGGGGGAATGCCCCGTCGAGGTCGACTGGCTGTGCGGTGCCGATGGCCGCCGCGCGTTCGCCCGGCTCGGCCGGCGGCCGCCCGCGGTCGCATCCACGCTGCTCGGCGCCGGCGGCTACGCGATCATGCGCACGGGCTGGCACGCCGATGCGCACCAGGCCATCGTCGACGTCGGTCCGCTCGGATGCCCGGTCAGCGGCGCACACGGCCACGCCGATCTGCTCAGCCTGCAGTGCGTCGCGTTCGGCGAGGTCTTCCTCGTCGATCCCGGCACGTACTGCTACACCGCGGACTCGCGCTGGCGCGAGCACTTCCGCAGCTCCGCCGCGCACAGCACGCTGATCGTCGATGCGCGATCGCAGGCGCGGCCGGCAGGGCCGTTCTCCTGGCGCCATCGGCCGACGGCGACGCTGCACGCGTGGGTGTCGACGGCCACGCACGACATCGTCGACGGCTCGCACGACGGCTATCGGCGCGGCAGCCGCGGCGTCAGACATCGGCGCCGCGTCGTCTTCCTGAAGCCCACGGCGTGGATCGTGATCGACGAGGTGCTCGGCGACGGCGCGCACGATCTCGAGCTGCGCTATCAGTTCGCGCCGCGCGCGGTGACGCTCGAGGCCGGCGGCTGGGTGCGCGCCGAGGGCACGCGCGGCCGCGGGCTGTGGCTGCAGATGACCGCGCCCGAGCCGATCGCGCTCGGCGTCCGTGAGGGCGCGCGCGATCCGATCGACGGCTGGGTCTCGCCGGCGTACGGCGTACGCGTGCCCGCGCCGGTCGTGATCGCGAGCGGGCGGTGCGACGGCGGCACGCAGATCGTCACGGCCATCGTCCCCGAGTGCCCGATCGCGTCGGCGCCGCCGGCGATCGAATGGATCTACGAGCCCTCCGGCCGCGCCGTCGGCGTACGCGTCGGCGACGACGATCGCCTGATCCGGTTCGACGCGACCAGCGTGTCGATCACGCCCGTTGCGCAGCCGCGGTCGGCGTAGGCGCGTTTCAGAACGTCGTCCGGAGGGCCGAACCTTCAGGTTCGGCCGCAGCGGGCGGACCTGAAGGTCCGCCCCTCCGACCAGAACGACGCCCTCACCACTTTCAGGAGCAACACCCCATGTGCGGCATCGCCGGCATCGTGGCGTACGACCCGCGCACGCACGTCGACATCGCCCGCGTGACGCGCATGCGCGACTCGCTCGTGCATCGCGGACCGGACGACGCCGGGCTGTGGATCGACGGGCCGGTCGGGCTCGGGCATCGGCGGTTGTCGATCGTCGACGTCGAGGCCGGCCAGCAGCCGATGACCAACGAAGACGGCAGCGTCCTCGTCGTCTTCAACGGCGAGATCTACAACCATCGCGACTTGCGCGCGCGGCTGATGACGCGCGGTCATGTCTATCGCACGCGCTGCGACACGGAGTCGATTGTCCATCTCTACGAAGAGCACGGCGTCGATGGGCTCGCCGCGCTCGAGGGCATGTTCGCGTTCGCGATCTGGGATCGCCGGCACGGCCGGCTCGTGCTGGGCCGCGATCGGCTCGGCATCAAGCCGCTCTACGTCGCCGAGCTCGACGAGACGCTGCTGTTCGCGTCCGAGATCAAGGCGCTGATGGCCGGCGGCGTCAGGGCCGAGCTCGACGCCCGCGTCCTGCCGCAGTACCTCGCCAATCGCTACGTCGCCGGCGCGGACACGCTCTTTCGCGGCGTGACGCAGGTGCCGCCCGGCCATCTGCTGACGTGGTCGGCGGCGGAGGGCCGTCGCGTGCACCGCTACTGGGGCATCCCGTCGCGCATGGGCACGTGCGAGACCACGCTGCCGCGCGCGGCCGATCGCATTCGCGACGAGCTGCACGCGGCCGTCGAGCGCCACCTGATGAGCGACGTGCCCATCGGCGTGTTTCTCTCCGGCGGCATCGACTCGACGGCGCTGGCGGCGATCGCCGCGGAGATGGTCGACGGACGTCTGTCGACGTTCTCCGTTGGCTTTCGCGAGCGCGAAGGCAACGAGCTGCCGTACGCGCGGCTCGCAGCCAAGGCCATCGAGAGCGATCATCACGAGGTCGAGCTGGACGCCGACGCGTTCTTCGCGCACGTGCCGTCGCTCGTGTGGCACCAGGACGGTCCGCTCGCGTTCTCGTCGTGCGTGCCGCTCTACGTGGTGGCGGCCCTCGCGCAGCCGCACGTGAAGGTCGTGCTGACCGGCGAAGGCGCCGACGAGCTCTTCCTCGGCTACAACCGCTATCGCGTGACGCAGTGGAACGCGCGGCTCGGCCGCCCGTACTGGCGCCTGCCGACGCCCGTGCGCCGCGCCGTGCGACGCGGCGTCGCGGGCCTGCCGGCACCGCTGCGCCGTTACGCCAGCCGCTCCTTCGTGGCCTACGACGACGAGTGCCGCGGGCTGTTCTTCGACAACTTCTCGGTGTTCTCGACCGCGCGGCTCGCGCGGCTGCTCGACGCGCCGCTCCACGCCGAGCCGTTCGCCGCCGCGCTGCAGTGCTACGAGTCCGTCGACGGCGACGCGCTCGATCGCATGAGCGCCGCCGATCTGCAGACGTATCTCGTCGAGCTCCTCATGAAGCAGGACCGCATGAGCATGGCGGCGTCCGTCGAGAGCCGCGTGCCGTTCCTCGACGACCGCCTCGTGTCGCTCGCCCTCGACCTGCCGTCGAACGTGAAGCTGCGTGGCTGGCAGACCAAGGCGGTCCTGCGCGCGGCGGTCGCCGATCGCGTGCCGCACGCGATTCTCGCGCGCCGCAAGATGGGCTTTCCCGTGCCGCTCGCGCGCTGGTTTCGCGGGCGTCACGGCGCGCTCGTGCGCGCGCTCGTGCTCGGCGAGCGGTCGCGGGCGCGCGGGCTGTTCCGGATCGACGCGCTCGAGGCGCTCGTGGCCGAGCACGAAGCCGGAGTGTGCGATCACGCCGAGCGGCTCTGGCTGCTCGTCAATCTCGAAATCTGGCAGCGAATCTTTTGCGACGGCGACGCGCCGTCCGACGTCGTGCGGGACGTCGCGGCGCCGCCAGGGAGGATCTATGCGTGTGGTGTGGATCAAGGTCGGAGGATTGTGGCCGCTGAACACGGGCGGCCGGCTGCGGACGTTTGAGCTGCTGTCGGCGCTCTCCGCGACGCACGCGATCACGCTCGTCACGACGCACGGCCCCGACGACGATGCGGCCGCGCTGGCAGCGCGTCTGCCGGGCCTGGCCGGCGTCATCTCCGTGCCATACGCCGTGCCGAAGCGGGGCAGCGCGCGGTTCGCGCTGGCGCTCGCGCGATCGTGGGCGTCGCGCGAGCCCGTCGATCTCCGGCGCTGGCGCGTGCCCGCTGTCGCGCGAACCGCCGCGGCGCAGCTCGCGTCGGGCGCGTGCGACGCGATCGTCGCGGACTTTCTCGTCTCCGCACCCAACGTGCCGCGGACCTCCGTGCCGATCGTCTACTTCGCGCACAACGTCGAGCACCAGATCTGGCGGCGGCTGGCAGCGATCGAGACGCGGCCGCTGCGGCGCGCCGCGCTCGAGCTCGAGTGGCGGAAGGTCCGGCGCCGGGAAGCGCGGATGGCGCGCGACGCGGCCATGACGATCGCCGTCTCGGACGCCGACAGAGCGCGCCTGCAGGCCGACGCGCCGGACGCCCGCATCGGCGTCGTCGCCACCGGCGTCGACACGGACTACTTCCGGCCGCGTCCCGGCCGCGCGGTGCGCAAGCGCCTCGTGTTCTGCGGCTCGATGGACTGGTACCCGAACGAGGACGCCGTCGTCGACTTCGCGATCCACGTGTGGCCGCGCGTCAAGGCCAGGCATCCGGACGCGTCGCTCTGCGTCGTCGGCCGGCGTCCGAGCGCGCGCGTGCGGGAGCTGGCGCGCGCGGCGGGATTCGACGTCACCGGCACCGTGCCGGACGTGCGGCCGTACGTCGCCACGGCCGAGGTCTGCATCGTCCCGCTGCGCGTCGGCGGCGGCACACGCATCAAGATTTTCGAAGCGCTCGCGATGGCCACGCCCGTCGTGTCGACGACGATCGGCGCCGAAGGGCTGGGCCTGAGCGACGGCCTCCATTACCTGGCCGCCGACGATCACGGCGCGTTTGCGTCGGCGATCGATCGTCTGTTCGCGTCCGACGATCTGCGCGCGCGGCTCGCGTCGGAGGGCCGCGCGCTCGTCGAAGCCCGCTACGCGTGGCCGCAGGTCGCCGCGCAGTTCTCGTCGCTCCTCGAGCGCGTCGTGCAGCCGTCGCCGCCGATCGCGCTTCCGCTCGCCACGCCCGCGGCGTCGTGAAGACGCGCCGCGGCCGCGCCGCGCGCCGGTACGCCAATCCGCTCCTTTCATTCGCTGGAGGACTGCATGAACGTCGCCGTGTTCGGTCTCGGATACGTCGGGTGTGTCTCGGCCGCGTGCCTCGCGCGCAACGGTCACACCGTCATCGGCGTCGACGTCAACGACGAGAAGGTCGCGATGATCAACGCGGGTCGATCGCCGATCGTCGAGCCCGGGCTCGACGATCTGTTGCGATCGGTCGTCGCCGCGGGCGCGCTGCGGGCCACGACGTCGGCCGCGGCCGCGACGGAGGCCACCGACCTCGCGCTGATCTGCGTCGGCACGCCGAGCACCGCGCACGGCCAGCCGTCGTTCGACGCGATTCGCCGCGTCGGGCACGACATCGGCCGCGCCATCGCCGGACGTGGGCGGCGGTACGACGTCGTGCTGCGCAGCACCGCGCTGCCGGGCACGGCCGAGCGCATCCTGCTCGGCGCGCTGCAGGACGGCACGGGCGCCGGCGACGTCGACGTCCGCGTCGGCGTCAACCCGGAATTCATGCGCGAAGGCGCGTCGCTCGACGACTTCGATCACCCGCCGTTCATCCTGATTGGCGCCGAGGACGCCGGCGTCGCCGAGGCCCTCGCGGCGCTCTACGCCGGCGTCGACGCGCCGATCGTGCAGACGGAGATTCGCACGGCCGAGCTCGTGAAATACGCGTCGAACGCCTTCCACGCACTCAAGATCTGCTTCGCGAACGAGATCGCGCTGCTCGGCGGAGCGCTCGGCGCCGACGCGCGCGAGGTCATGCGCGTCTTCGCGCTCGATCGCAAGCTCAATGTCTCGGACGCGTACCTGAAGCCCGGCTTCGCCTTCGGCGGATCGTGTCTGCCGAAGGACGTCCGGGCGCTCGTGTGGGCGGGCCGTGCGGCCGACGTCGAGACGCCCGTGCTGTCCGCGATCGTGCCCTCGAACGCGCAGCAGATTCGCGACGCGATCGACACGGTGCTCGCGCTCGGCCGCCGCCGCGTCGGCGTCGCCGGTCTCGCGTTCAAGGCGGGCACCGACGATCTGCGCGAGAGCCCGATCGTGACGCTCGTCGAGGCGCTGATCGGCAAAGGCCTCGACGTCCGCATCTACGACCGCGACGTCTCGATCGCCCGCCTCGTCGGCGCCAATCGCCGCTACATCGAGGGCGAGATTCCGCACATTGCCTCGCTGCTGTGCGAGAGCCGCGACGCGCTCGCGGCGCACGCCGAGGTGCTCGTGGTCGCCGCGCAGACCGCCGACGCCCGTGCGCTGCTCGACGCGATCGATCCGGCGTGCATCGTCGTCGATCTCACGCGTACGCGGGCGAACGGCTTCGTGCCTGCGGCCCAGGTGACCGGGGAGCCCGACCCATGGATGCCAAGCGGATCGCGATTCTGATCGCCGTCGCGGCCGTGGCTGTTGCCGTCGGGCGCGCGGGCTCGCGGCAGCTCACGCCCGTCACGACGGGTGAGATCCGTGTGACCGATGCGTCCGGCCTCCAGGACGCGCTCGATCGCGTGGCGCCGGGCGGCACGATCGTGCTCGAGCCGGGCCGCACGTACGACGGGCCGTTCGTGCTGCGGCGTCGCGACGAGGGCGGAGACGCCTGGATCACGATCCGCGGGGACGTCGCGGAAGCGCCCGTCAACTCACGAGCAGGCCGCCGCATCGATCCGGATCACGTGCGTCTGCCGAGGCTCGTCGCCGCCAGCGGGCCGATCATTGCCGTCGAGCCTGGCGCGCACCACTACCGGCTCACGAATCTCGAAGTGGCGCCGGCCCCTGGCACGTTCGTGACGGACGTGATCGATCTCGGCACGACGTCTTCGCAGGCGTCGGCGATTCCGCATGACTTCGTCCTCGATCGGCTGTACGTCCACGGAGATCCGCAGGTCGGCGCGCGGCGGGGCGTCGCGCTCAACTCGGCGTCGACGACGATCGCCGACTCGTACTTCGCCGACTTCAAAGAGCACGGCAACGACTCGCAGGCGATTGCCGGATGGAACGGGCCCGGCCCGTACACCATCGAGAACAACCATCTCGAGGCCGCCGGAGAAAATCTCATGTTCGGCGGCGGCGATCCGCGCGTCGCCAATCTGGTCCCGTCGGACATCGTCGTGCGCGGCAACGAGCTGGTGAAGCCGCTGGCGTGGCGCACCGCCGCGCCAGACGACGCTCAATGGACGATCAAGAACCTTCTCGAGCTGAAGAACGCGCGGCGCGTGCTGATCGAGCGCAACGTCCTCGAGCACACGTGGATCGCGGCCCAGGTCGGCTTTGCGGTGCTGTTCACGCCGCGCAATCAGGACGGCGGCGCGCCGTGGTCCGTGGTCGAGGACGTCACGTTCCGCAACAACGTCATCCGGCATGTGGCCGGCGGCGTCCATCTGCTGGGACGCGACGACATTCACACGAGTCAGCCGCTCCGGCGCGTGACCATCGCGAACAACCTGTTCGAAGACGTCAGCGAGTCGTGGGGCGGCGGCCGCCTGTTCCAGATCGTCGACGGCACGTCGGACGTGACGATCGACCACAACACCGCGATCGGCGTCGAGACGGCCATCTTCGCGGGCGAGACCGTGCCGCACGTGCGCTTCGCGTTCACGAACAACATCGTCGCCGTCAACCAGTACGGCATCATCGGCACCGGCACGCCCCCCGGCACGCCGTCGCTGATCCGCTATTTTCCCGGCGCGGTGATCCGCGGCAACGCGATCGCGGGAGGCGGACCGGCCAGCTATCCGGCCGGAAACCTGCAGCTCGACTCGGTGGCGGCGATCGGCTTCGTCGATCCGGCGAAGGGCGACTACGCGCTGTCCGCGTCGAGCGCGCTGCGCCACAGCGGCACGGACGGCGCGGACATCGGCGCCGACATGGCCGCGTTCGCGCCGCCGAATCGTGACGTGCGGCCCCGATCGAGCGCGGGCGCCGCGATGATGCGGACGACGCTGCGCGTCGTCTTCTGGGGCGCGGTCGCGCTGATCGCGTACGTCTACGTCGGGTATCCGCTCCTGTTGTGGGCCGCGGCGCGCACGGGCGCGTGGCCCGTCCATCGCGCCGACTGGGCGCCGGACGTGACGATCGTGGTCGTCGCGTGCAACGAGGGGCGGCGGATCCGGCGGCGCATCGAGAATCTCGAACGCGCCGCGTACGCGGGCCGGCGAACGATCGTCGTGGTGTCCGACGGATCGACGGACGACACCGTCGAACAGGCGCGATCCGCATCGCCCGCGGTGCGCATGGTCACGTTGCCCGAGCGCAGAGGCAAACCCGCCGCGCTCAATCACGTGTGGCCGTCGATCGAGACGGACCTCGTCGTGCTCGCGGATGCGCGCCAGCGGTTCGCGCCCGATGCGATCCGGCATCTGGTCGCGGACTTCGCCGATCCGCACGTCGGCGCCGTCAGCGGTCAGCTCGTGCTCGGCGGCGGCGACGACCAGGTGTGCGATCGCGCCGCGGCCCAGGGCGCGGGCCTGTACTGGCGCTATGAGACCTGCATCCGGCGCTGGGAGAGCGTCGTCAATTCCAGCGTCGGCGTCACCGGTGCGATCACGGCGCTGCGGCGATCGCTGTTCGATCCGCTGCCGCCCGACACCGTCGTCGACGATCTCCTGATTCCGCTCCGCGTCATGCGCCGCGGCTACCGCGTCGTGTTCGAACCGCGCGCCCGCGCGTACGACGGGCTGCCGGTGAGCGCGGCGGACGAGCTGGCGCGCAAGGTCCGTACGCTCGCCGGCACGTTCCAGTTGTTCGCGCGCGAGCCGTGGCTGCTGTGGCCGTCGCAGAACCGGCTGTGGCTGCAGACGATCTCGCACAAGGCGCTGCGGCTCGTGCTGCCGCTGCTGTTCGGCGCCGCGCTGGCCGCCAATGCCGCGCTGGCCGTCGGCGCGCCGTTCTACGCGACGGCTCTGCTGGCGCAGCTCGCGTTCTACACGCTGGGCGCTGCGGGGTGGATCTCGCCGGCGCTCCGACGGCGCGTGCGATGGGTCGTCGTTCCCTACACGATCTGCTTCCTGTCGTACGCGACGGTCGTCGCGTTCCTGCGCGTGCTCCGCGGCGGCCAGGCGGCGACCTGGGATCGCGCGGCGATTGGCGAGCCGGCGTGATCATCGTCCCTGCAGCGACGGCGTCGGCACCACCGCGCCAACCGCGTAGAGCGAGGCCACAGCGGACAGCGGATAGGACGGCTGGTGCGTGCTCGTGTAGAAGACGACGCCGTTCTTTGCATACTGGACGCGCCTGCCGGCAATGGCAATCGACAGCACATCGCCTGGCGCGACGGCGATCTCCGCCACGTACCCGCCGTATTCGCGGACTTCGGCGATAGCGCCCGCCAGCCGGAAGGCGAATGGCAAGTCGACGCCGCTGCTCAATCCCGCGCCACGGCCGAGCCCGACGAACCGCAGCCCGCCGCCGCCCACGCCGATTTCCAGCTTCCCATCTCCCGCAGTCAGGCGCGCGGCCGAGACGGCGCCGGCATCGGGGCATCCATCGCACCCTGTCGTCTTCTGAAGGCCCGCGGTCGTGATCGCCGCGTTCACCGGATTGGTCCAGCCGTTCATCGGCGGCGGAGGCGGCGGAGCCGTCGAGGCCGCGGAGTCGGATGCGCCGGGCGCCGGCCGCGTCGGACTCGACGGCGCCGAGCCGAGCCGCGCCAGCGGCACGCGCACCATGAACGCGTCCTGACGCGCGCCGCCCATATTCGTCGTCCACAGGAAGTACTCGCCCGTCACGTCGAGGTTGCCCTTCGGCGTTTTGGTGTAGTCGTCGCTGCCGCCGCCGGGCGCGTTCAAATCCGTCATCACGGGCGCGACGACGAGCACGTCCATGGAGCCGTCGAGCCGATAGCACACGATCTCGTTGGCATGGGGCAGCACCCGCCGATTCGCGCTGCTGCTGCACGCGATCTGCTGATCGAGCGGCACGCCCGGCCGCGCGTTGGAATGCGCGACGTGGTCGTCGCCGAAGGCCCAGTCCGTGCCATGGAACACCAGACGGCCGTCGGTGATGCCGCCGGCGTCGTAGCGCCAGACGCGCACCGCAGCCGGAAACGCGTCCCAGTTGTCCTCGCCCACGCCGTAGCCGTATCCGAGATCCGAGTGCCCGAGCGCGCCGGCCTCATCGGCGAGAAACATCTCCGCGCCCGTCGTGAGGTCTTCGACGACGTTGTCCAGGCCGTTGACGCCGTCCGCGTTTTCTTTGATCACCAGGAAGCGGCCGCTCTTGTCGATCTGGCATTCGTCGTACTCGCCGCGCGCAGGGAAGAAGCGGAACTGCTTCGCCTTCTCGAGATAGACGCCGCATCCGAGGTCCGTCCACGACGTCGCGTCCCTGACCGTGAACGAGTGGACGGCGTCGTCGTTGCTCGACTGCATCTGCCAGACCACGCGGTTCGGGCCGGCGTAGCTCGTGATGTCCACCACCGTGCTGAACGTCCGCGCCAGGACGTCGTAGCGCAGGATCTGCGGGCCCGAATTGACGTAGAGCGTGGTCGGCAGCGTCGCGCTGAAATACCAGCCTTCGCCGGTCCCCCAGCTCAACGGGCTCGACGCGTCGAAGAGCGGGCCGAGATTGCGCGTCTCGCCCGTCGTCTTGTCGTAGCTGAACAGCGTCGGTCCACCGCCGCCTTTGCGGCGATCGAGCGTGAGCGCGACGAGGATCACGTTGCTGCCCGCGTGATTGTTGATGTTGCGCCAGTACGAATAGCCGACGCTCGTGACGCAGTCGGCGCCGCCGCAATCGGCGGCGTTCGTCAGACGGATGCCGGTCGTCGAGTACGGCGGCGGAAACGTGAAACGGCCGCGCGCCGGCAGCGCGAGTGACGTGAGCAGCGCCGCGAACGGGCGCGTCACGACCGACACGACCGATTCGACGAAGCCGCCTGGCGCCGCCTCTTGTTGCGCGCGGACGACGGATCGAAACGAGGCCGCAGCGATGAGCGCGGCGCAGAGACACACGTACACACCTCGACTGCGCTGGGAAGTCTTCACGAGAAACGCTCCTGACTGAATGGCTCGTCTTGCTCGGCGGGAGGTAGAGCGCGGATCTTCGAATCCGTTGGTCCGACGGCTTTCTTTTTTCAGATTGGCAATTCAAGTACCACGATGGCGCCGGATCGACGGATTTCGGAAAACGCCTGCCACAATGCGGTCGGATCGCGCGCTTACGTTTCCGTCGCTTCGCTCATCTCTGGTATCGCGCGTCGCCGGTTCGTGCAAGACCTTCTCGCCTCGTGCAAATTTGTCATCGTGGTGCGTGCGATGTTCGCACGTGGCACACGCCGCATCTCATTGGGCAAGCCACGACCCATCTCGCGGCCGCCGATGCGTCGCGCGTCGCTGCACGAGTTGCGCGGTATGGCACTCGTCTTGCGGATTTGGCGCCCGACCGCCGTCGCGCGGGACGAGGTGCTGTCATGGATCGGCTCATTGGGGTGACGTCGCTCATCGTCTTTGCTGCTGCCGCCGGAACGCTCACGCAGCATCCGGCGTGGTTGGTGTTCCTGGGGCTTTGTCTTGCGGGCTTCGGCATCTGGCGTCTCACGCGCTGCCATCACCCGCGTCCGCTCGGGCTGCTGCCGCCGACGATCGACGAGCACGGCGTACGACAGCCGCCGCAGTGGTTCTGCGCCGCCTGCGGCGCGACGTGGCCCGCCGTGTTCGAGCGCGCCAATCCGCCTGCGCCGCGCTTCACCGGACACGATCCGTCGAAGGCGATCGAGGCCGCCAAGCGCGCAGCCGCGCTCGAGCTGCGGATCCGCGAGCTCGCCGTCAAGCGCGCCGGAATGGGCAAGATGGACAAGCCCGCCGCCAAGCCGCGCCGGCCGGAGCCGGTGCCGATCCAGTCGCGCCGCGTGGCAGGGTAGGCTCGAAGAAGTTCGAAGTTCGACGTTCGACTTCGCTCACGTAGCCCCGAGCCGCGTCGAGGGGGCGTCGCTCGAAAAGGCCGCGGCTGTCCACGACATGTCGCGGCCTTTTTCTATCCGTAGCCCGTAGCCCGTAGCCCGCCCCAAGCCTCGAGCCCCAAGCCCCAAGCCGTCTTCATCTTCTCTCCACAATTTCCCCTCACGCTGTCCTTGTCCGGCGAGGAAGCCGGAGAAAGGACGTGGCATATGGACGATCGCATGGAGCGGCGCGCGCCGTGGGTGCCTTGGGCGGTGACGTCCGTGGTGCTCCTGGCCGTTGCGGCCGTGGCGTACGTCGCTGGCCTGAGCACGGCCGGCGACGGGGCAGGCGAGACCGTTGCCCGCCCCGCGTGGGTGTTCTTCCCGTTCGGCGGCATCTGGATGCTCTTCGTGATGTTCTGGATCTTGGGCGGCCTGCGGTGGATGTTCTGGGGCGCATGGTGCCGGCCGTGGCGTTATCGCCGGTACTACGCGCCGCCCTGGCACGATGACCGCGACGACTGGGACGACTGGCATCGCCGCGCGCACGAGCGCATGGGGGCATCGGCCGGATCCGGTGCGGCGCGGCCGGACTCGGCGCAGCGGCCGGTATAGGATCGCGGCTGGCGCGCATGCTGTATTGGCGCGCGCGTCACGGATGCCATGCCGACGGTCCTCGTCGTCGACGATGAGCGCCAGATTGCCGCGATCGCGCGCGACTATCTGACGCGGGCGGGATTCACCGTCGTGCTGGCCGCAGACGGCGCGAGCGGTCTGGAGCTCGCGCGCCGCAAGCGGCCGGATCTCGTCGTGCTCGACCTCGGGCTGCCGCGCCTGGACGGGCTCGAGGTCGCGCGCGCGATCCGCCGCGAGTCCGAGGTGCCGATCATCATGCTGACGGCGCGCGTCGACGAGGCCGATCGGCTCCGCGGCTTCGAGGTCGGCGCCGACGACTACGTCACCAAGCCGTTCAGCCCGCGCGAGCTGGTGGCGCGCGTGACGAGCGTGCTCCGGCGCGCCCGTCACGCCGCGTCGCGCGCGGCTTTCACCGTCGCCGATCTCTCGATCGACACCGAGCGCATGCGCGTCGAGCGCGACGGCGCGGCGATCGATCTGACGCCGACGGAGCTCCTGCTGCTGGCCGCTCTGGCGCGCTATCCCGGCCGCGTGTTCACGCGCGCGCAGCTGCTCGACGCCGTGCGCGGCACGGCCGTGGAGTCGTTCGAGCGCGCGATCGACGCGCACGTCAAGAACAACCGCCGCAAGCTCGAGCCGGACCCGCGCCGGCCGCGCTATCTCCTCACCGTGTACGGCATCGGGTACAAATTCGCGGAGTGATGGCTGCGCCACGTCCGCCGTATCGGGGCCGGCGCGCCGCGCCGCCATGGTGGCCGCAGGACGAGCCGTGGCCGCCGCGCGATCGATGGAGCTACCGGCG
>CAZNMF010000053.1:0-5248 GCA_964573795.1 uncultured Solibacteraceae bacterium | reverse complement strand
CCGCAACAGGTGGGAGTCCACCTCCGCTCCTGCGGAGCTGCGGTGGACAACCTTCGATGACGCTCGCATGATGCGGCCTGCCATCCGAAGCCGCGAGCGTCGCGAGCGTTCGGCGAAGGTTGGCGGAGAGGGTGGGATTCGAACCCACGTGCCGGTTACCCGACAAGACGCTTTCGAGGCGTCCCCGTTACGACCACTTCGGTACCTCTCCGCAGCCGTCTAGTGTAACAAGAAGTCGGCGGCGCGTGCTCCGGTTTTCGACAGCGTTCCTGGTACACTTCGCAGCGTGTCTGTGACGAGGTTTTCGCCCGCTGAACGCACGCAGCTGACGGCGTTCGCCGCCGTCATCGTGCTGCTCCACGTGCTCGGCTGGGGACTGGCGTGGCTCGTCGTCGCGCCGGCGTATCCGTCGATGTGGGGCTTCGCCGGGCTCGCGTACACGTTCGGCCTGCGGCATGCGTTCGACGCGGACCACATCGCCGCCATCGACAACACGACGCGCAAGCTGATGGACGGCCCCGTCCGCCCCTTCGGCGTCGGCTTCTTCTTCTCGCTCGGCCACTCGACGATCGTCTTCGTGATGACCCTGGCCGTCGCGCTCGCGACGCAGGCCGTGACGACGAAGCTGCCCGCGCTGCGGGCGGCTGGAAGCGTGTTCGGGACGACCGTCTCCGGCGTGTTCCTCTACGTCATCGGCATCGTCAACCTGCTCGTCCTCGTCGACATGGTGCGTGTCTTCCGTGCGATGCGGCGCGGGAAATACGATCCCGCGGCCATCGAGGCGCAACTCCTGCGGCGCGGCTGGATGAGCCGATGGTTCGCCGGGCTCTTCCGCATCGTCACCAAGCCGCGGCACATGTACGTCGTCGGATTCCTGTTCGGCCTGGGATTCGACACGGCGAGCGAGGTCGCGCTGCTCACGACGGCCGGCGTCGCGGCGTCGCAGGCGCTGCCGCTGCACGCCGTGCTCGTGCTGCCGATCGTGTTCGCGGCCGGCATGTCGCTGATGGACAGCGTCGACGGCATCATGATGTGCGGCGCGTACGGCTGGGCGTTCACGAATCCGCTGCGCAAGATCTTCTACAACCTCACCGTCACGAGCCTGTCCGTCGTCGTCGCGCTGTTCATCGGCACCATCGAGCTGGCGGCCATCGTCACCGATCGCCTGCTGGACGTGCACTCCGGCATGTGGGGCGTCCTGCAGCGCCTGGACTCGCAGACGATGGGGATGGCAGTGGCTGCGCTGTTTGCGATGTGCTGGGCGGTGTCGGCCGCGATCTGGCGTTTCGGCCGCTTCGAGGAACGCTGGCAGACGGCGGCCGACGAATAGCCGCGCGGGCTCCGGCGGGCTGACCACCTTCGCGAAACGCTACGGTGGTCCGTCGTAACCCTGGCGAAGGCGGAAGTCCGCTGGCTACGACGATTCGACGAACATGTTCCTCGGTGTGATTCTCGCGCTGGTGTTGTCGCAATCCGCGCGGCCGCAGACGCCGGCGCCCATGACCATCACGGGCCGCGTCGCATCCGGCACGCCCGCGCGTCCCGTTACGAACGCCGTCGTCGGCGCCGGCCCGGCGTCGACCATCACGGACGCCGATGGGCGATTCACGCTCGCCGTCGCGCCGCCCGTCCCGCCAGCGGCGACCGTGCGCGTCGTCGTGACGTGCCCCGGATTTCTCGACGCCGTGATCGACGTCGCGCCCGGCTCAGGCGAGCTCGAGGTGGCGCTGCAGCCGAGCACGCAGGTTCGCGAGCAGATCCTCGTGTCGGCGCCCGCGTCCGATCAACCCGTGCCGCCGCCCACGTTCGTCGTCGCGCCGACGGAAGTAACGTCGGTCGCGGGCGCGCTCGACAACGTGTTTCGCGTGCTGCAGACGATGCCTGGCGTGAGCGCGACGGACGAGTTCGGCAGCCGGCTGTCGGTGCGCGGCGGCGGGCCGGACGAGAACCTCACCGTCATGGACGGCGTCGAGATTCACAATCCGTATCGGCTGTTCGGACTGACGAGCGCGTTCAATCCGGAGACCATCGATCGCTTCGAGCTGACGGCCGGCGGATTCAGCGCGAAGTACGGCGACCGGTTGTCGTCCATCCTCGTCGTCGACAACCGGCGCGGATCGCGGGATCGCGCGCTGGCCGGCTCGGCGTCGCTGTCGATCACGGACGCGAACGTCGTGCTCGAAGGCCGTCTGCCGAGAGGCGCCAACGGGTCGTGGCTGCTCACGGGCCGCCGCACGTACTACGACCTGTTCGCCGAACGCGTCACCGATCAGGACCTGCCGTCGTTCGGCGATCTCCAGACGAAGATCGCGTGGTCGCTGCCGCACGGCCGGGAGCTCACGATCTTCGGTCTGCGAAGCCGCGAGTCCACCGACGCGGAGTTCAGCGACAGCAGCGTCGACGGCACGTTCGCGCTCGCCGATCGTTCGTCGAACGACATCGTCTCCGTCTCGCTCGCGTCGCCGCTGGGCTCGCGCGGCACGTCGCGCACGGTGGCGTCGTGGTACCGGTTCGGCGACGCGCTGGACGTCGACGGCGCGCAGCGCGACGAGGCGCGCCGCTTCAACGTGCCCGGCGACGAGGCGTTCGGCCGTGCGTCGATCGTCTTCACGCGGGACGTCACGGTCGACGATGCGTCGCTGCGACAGGACGTGTCGATCCACGCCGCCGATCGCCACACGATCGACACCGGCGCGGAGGTGCACGTGCTGCGCACGACGTGGGGCTGGACAATCGCCGGCGATCGCAACTCCGGCGAGGCGAATGGATCGAGCGCGCTCGGCGGATCGGGGCTGCCGGATTTGCTGGATTCGTCCGCCGATTCGGTCCGGGCTGGCGCGTGGGTCGAGGACGAGGTGCGCGTCGGATTGCGCGCGCATGTCGCCGGCGGCCTGCGCATCGACTGGACCGGGATCTCGAAGGAGACGATCGCCTCGCCGCGTCTGCGCCTCCAGTTCGCCGCGGGGCCGCGCACGACGATCCGCGCGGCGACGGGCCTGTACACGCAGAGCCCCGGCTACGAGAAGCTGCTGCAGTCGGACTACTTCGTCGACCTGACGCGCGCGTCGGCTCTCGACGTCAAGAGCGCGCGGTCGCGCCATCTCGTCGCCGGCGTCGAGCATCAGATGAGCCCGGCCGTCACGGCCAAGGTGGAGGCGTACTACAAGACGTTCGATCGGCTGCTCGTCGGACGACTCGAGACGCCGGAGGAGACCGCCGCGCGCGTCGCCGAGTACGCGTTTCCTGCCGATCTCGCATGGAGCGTCCCGACGTCGCCGCAAATCACGAGCATGCCGTCGAGCGGCGGCGCCGGCGACGCGTACGGCTTCGACCTGTACCTGCAGAAGCGCGGCGTGTCGCGATCGGATCGCGTGACCGGCTGGGTCTCGTACACGTGGGGTCGCGCGTTCATCGAGAGCTACGGCCGCCGCTATCCGTTCGACTACGACCGCCGGCACGCGCTGAGCCTCGTCTCGACGATCCGGCTGTCGCGGCGATTCGATCTCGGCGCCACGCTGCGCGTCGCCTCCGGCTTCCCGGAGAACGAGCCAATCGGCGTGCGCGTGGCGTCGGTGCTCGCGCCCGGCGCGACGGCCGGCGAGCGCGGCAGCCTGATTCCCGCGCGGAACCAGGACGGGCTGTTGGGCTGGACGATCGATCGCGGTGGCGTGGAGAATCTCAACAACGCGCGGCTGCCCGTGTACGCGCGGCTGGACCTCCGGCTCACCTACACGTCTCCGCGCGCGAGCCACTGGCAGCTGTACTTCGAGGCGGTCAACGCGCTCAACCGCAAGAACGCCGGCACGCTTCGGGCGGCGCTGCAATACGACCCGTCGAGCGACCGCCCGTCGATCTGGCTCTCACGCGATCAGGGCTTGTCGTTGTTGCCGACGTTCGGGTTGCGTCTGAAGTTCTGACATCATGGCGCTTTCGCGGGGGTGGGCGCCATGGACGAACAGACTGGAAAGATTCGGCTGCGGCTCTTTGATGGCACGCGTAAGCCCTATTTCGGCGAGAAGAAGACGCTCGTGCGAGTCCGCAGCCGCACCAGTGAATTGGTTGCGAAGTGGATCGGCAGCAGCACGACGACGATGATGCTGCCTGTACGCGAAGCGCCAGACAATTTCTATTCCGTTATTGTTCATGCGGACGGCTTTTGCGATGCTGCGTTGTATCCCGTCGAACCGCAGGCCGACCGTGTGCTCAACGCGGATGTGATGTTGGTGCCAAACAAGAGCAAGTTCGTTTTCTCGAGTTTCTCAGCGCTCAAGAGCGATCCACTTCTGCATGCGCTGATCTCGAGCGGTGATACCGAACATCCGGGAAGGCGCTACCGGCGCGCGATCACGCAGTCGTCCGTGAACGTGGCGGCCTTGCTCACTATCGGTACGGCGGTCCGAGACTTTCGGCTGTCAAGCGGGGAGAGCCCATTGAACGGTTACTACTGGGAAGTGATGTGGGATCTGCTGAGTCCCGATCGCTTCTGGGCGTGGGTAGATAGACGCCTGGCCGACGAGATCGCCAAGCTACAGAAGGCTCGGGCAGTGGCTGAGGAAAAGAACCCTGGCTTCTGGCATCCCGGCATTGACGGGCGTATACGGCCGGCGACGCGGAGCTGGAAGCAAGTCCGATTCGACGTGAGCAACGTGCAGTTCGCATTTCACGAAAACGACAGGCAGACACGCACGGATGCGAACGGGGAACCGGTCGACTGTGTGGTCCTCGAGTCGGATATGGATCTCTATCGCGATCTCGGCGCGCATGGCCTGCTCGAAGTGGCGCCGAACTTTTTCACCGGCAACAAGACGAATCCGCTCGACATCTATCGTCTCCGCTGGATGGCGACGAGACAGGAAGGCGTGCAGCCGGACTTCGAGCCGCCCGTGACGGTCGCGTAGCGTCGCGCGCCATCTAACGCGGTTGATGGAACGGAGGAGCCAGTGTTCACACGCCGCGGTATGAGCCCACGCACGGACGGCCGTGCGCCTCGCGCGGCGCTCGCGCTCGTCGCGCTGCTCGCCGCGACCGCACCCGCGTGCGGTCGTGTCCAAGCGCCATCCGCGCCTGTCGTCAGCGCGCCGACCGCGGCAGACTTCAGCGCCATCGCCGAGCGCGTCGACCCGCACACGGACAAGACGCGCGTGCTCGTCATGACCGACATCGCCAACGAGCCAGACGATCAGATGTCGATGGTGCGGTTCCTGGTCTATGCGAACGAATTCGACGTCGAAGGGCTCGTCGCCGACAC
>CAZNMF010000052.1:0-31939 GCA_964573795.1 uncultured Solibacteraceae bacterium | reverse complement strand
CGGCAACGTGTACTTCGTCGATCAGGACAACAACCGGATCATGAAGTACGACACGAACGGCCAGCTCACGACGTTCCTGCAGCCGAGCGGCTACGCGAACGGGACGACGTACGACGGCAAGGGCCATCTGATCACCGGCGCAGACGAGAAGAACGAGATGTGGTCGATCGACGTCGCCACGAAACAGCACACGGCGCTGTTCAACACGTACGAGGGCAAGCTCCTCAACGGGCCGAACGACGTGTGGGTGCAGCCGGGCACGGGCCGCATCTACTTCACGGACCCGTACTACGCGCGTAAATGGTGGAACCGCGGGCCGAAGGAGAATCCGGAGACGGTCTACGTCTACTATCCGGACACGAAGAAGCTCGTGCGGATCATCGACGACATGCAGCAGCCCAACGGCATCATCGGCACACCGGACGGCAAGACGCTCTATGTGGCCGACATCCGCGGCCGGCAGACGTTCAAGTACGACATCAACGCCGACGGAACGCTCGCCAACAAGACGCTGTTCGCGCCGTCCGGATCCGATGGCGTGACGCTCGACTCGGACGGCAATCTCTACCTGACCAGCGGCCGCGCCGTGCAGGTCTACGACAAGACAGGCCAGCGCATCGAGTCGATCCCCGTGCCGGAAGTGCCGTCGAACGTCTGCTTCGGCGGCAAGGACAAACAGACGCTCTTCATCACCGCGCGGACGGGCTTCTACGCCGTCAAGACGCGCGTGCACGGAGTCGGATACCAGTAGACGGCTACAGGTTTCGGGCTACGGGCTACGGGCGACTTGTCCGACCTCGTAGCCTTCGGCGAAGACGGACGGGTGATGGCGTGAGAAAAGTTAGAAGTTCAAAGTCAGAAGCCAGAACGCGCGCCTGAAGCCGCGGCGTCGCGCGTCGTTGTAGTCCGTGGTCTATAACCTGTAGTCCGTTGTAGGCCGGGTCTTCAGACCCGGCGGGGCCTGCAGACCGCGGACTGCTGACCGCAGACCGACGTCACGTCCGATACGCCCGTCCGGGAATCCAACGCCGAACGTGCGCGCGATAGGCGTCGTACGATCCGTCGAATTTACGATGTAGGTTTGGCTCCTCGTAGACGACTACGAAGACGTGCACGAGCGCGAGCCAGATCAGCGTGTAGATCGGGAATGACGACGACTGGAACAGCAGCGACTCGCCGAGCAGCACGCACAGCACGCCGAGATACATCGGATTCCGCACGTAGCGATACAGACCGGAGACGACGAGCTGCTTCGGATGATCGAGTGGCGCAGGAATGCCGCGTCCACGCGTCGCGAAGTCCCATGCGCATCTGACGTAGATCGCCAGTCCGATCGCCAGCGGCGCGACCGATAGCCACGCTGTCGGCAGCCATGGACGTTTCGGCACTGGTCTCCACAGATCCAGCGCGCGCGGCAGCCAGTACGTCACGGTGCCTGGCACGACGAGCGTGAACACGATGGTCTCGGCCAGCAGTGCGATCTGGCGTATCGGCCGCGGCCTAGACGTGGTCATGGGAGCGCCCTGTCCCCAAGCTCGAGCCGGGGCCGCCACAAGGGCGGCCCTACGGATCGCGAAGTCGTCGTACGGACGGCCCTTGTGGCCGCCCCGGTGTTCGCAGCCCGCGGCCTGCGGACCGCAGACCGCGGACCGAATCACGCATTCGACGGCGGCGTCTCGGTGATCGCCTTCTGCATCAGCGCGGCGGATCCCATCAGGCCGCCCATGCCCATCGACTCGACGGCCGAGCTCGGCACGAGCATCAGTGCGCCCTTTTCCTTCAGGCCTTCGTAGAGCATGTTCATCGCGCGCAGGTGCAGCGCGGTCGGGTTGTTCGCGTACGAGGCCGCCGCGGTCTCGAAGCTCTTCGCGATCTCGACCTCGGCCTGGCCGAGGATCACGCGCGCCTGCTTCTCGCGCGAGGCCTGCGCTTCGCGCGACATCGCGTCCTGCAGCGACGCGGGAATGACGATGTCGCGCATCTCGACGGACTGGACGGTCACGCCCCACGGCGTCGACCGCGCGTCGATCAGGGCCTGCAGTTCCTGCTCGATACGCTCGCGCCCGCGGAGCAGCTCGGTGAGCGACGTGCGGCCGATGATGTCGCGCAGCGCCGTCTGGGCGGCCCAGCTCACGGCCTCGCGATAGTCCTGCACTTCGAGCGCGGCCTTCTCGGGATCGTGGACCATCCAGAACAGCACCGCGTCGACGTTCACCGGCACGGTGTCGGTCGTCAGCGTCTGTTCGGCCGCGAAGCCCGTCGTGACGACGCGCTGGTCGATGTAGGCCGAGAGGCGGTCGACGAACGGCACGATGAAGACCAGCCCGGGCCCGCGCATGCCGGCGTAGCGGCCGAGACGGAGCAGGACGCCGCGCTCCCACTGCAACATGATCTTCGGCGACTGCGCGAGGACGAGCCCGCCAAGAATCCCGAGGACGACCCACAGCGGATTGCCCGTCTCGATCGTGGAGACGAGGCCGATCGCGACGGGCACGGCGAAGCAGCCGAACGACACCACGTTGACGGGATTGTCGCGGCCGCGCGCGTCTCGCACGGTCCGTAGAATCGTATGCGCCACAGTCATCCTCCTTGTTGGCCCGCCAGCTCTTTCAGCTGACGGACGACGTCGTCTGCCGAGAACCCTCGCGCCGCCGCTTCGTCCAGACAGCGCTGAACGATGGCGCGCAGGGCAGGGTCGCGTGGATTCGTCTTGGCCGGCTTCGCCGGCTGGCGCGCGGCCACGAACGTGCCGATGCCGCGGCGCGTCTCGAGCAAGCCGAGCCGCTCGAGGTGCGTGTACACGCGCGCGACGGTGTTCGCGTTGATCTGCAGTTGCACCGCAAGCTGACGGACCGTCGGGAGCTGCTCGTTCGGCTCCAGGCGTCCCGTGGCAATGGCGGCGCGGATCGCACGCTCGAGTTGCGCATGGATCGGCGTCGGGTGCCGGGGATCGATCGTCAGCGGAGCCATCGGGCTTGGTGTCTAAGTGTACTAGTAATTTAGAACAAGTCAAGGACAGACTTCAGGGCTTACGGCTTACGGCTTACGGCTTACGGCTTACGGCTTACGGCTTACGGCGTGGGGCTTGAGGCGTGACAGATGCAGGCCGGGTCTTCAGACCCGGCGGCGCGCGACGTTCGGCCGGGCGGCCACACACAGGCTTCAGGCTGCGGGCTGCGGGGCTACGACGTCGTCGGGGCCGCCCTTGTGGCGGCCCCATCGTCAGCCACAAGCCTCACGTCCCAAGCCCCATCTACCGCGTATCCGCCCGCGCGCCGCCGGCGCCGATACCGCGCATCACGAGCGGCGACAGGCGCACGCGGATGGCGAAATGATCGGGCACGTGCGGCACGCCTGCGGCGTCGATGGCCGGCATCTCGAAGGACAGAACTTCGTCGGGCCCGGGAATTGCGAGCACAGTGTTCGCGACACCGCCGGAATCGACCGGCGCGGTGCGATCGCGCGGCGCGCGCGTCGATGGCGTGAACATCACGCGCCGCGTGGCGCCGAAGACGAAGCGCGATTGGCCGTCAGCGTCCACGCCGAGCTCGAGCGTGCCCGTGACACGCACGGCGACCGCGCCCGTCGTCGTCTGGATCGTGACGGGCGCGAACGCGAAGTCGCCGCCGCCCGAACGCGCGATGGTCGACGTCTGCAGCACCTCGTCGTCTTTGCCGGGCGCCGAGTGCACGAGCCAGAGCTCCGCGCGCTGCAGCAGCGGCGTCGCCGTCCCGGCACGGCCGTTGGGCCCGCGGGCCGCCACCATCGAGAAGCCGAGGCCCGGGCCCACATCGCTGCCGCCACGCGTCGTCACCGCGCCGGTACCAGTCGCCGATTGCGCATCGCCGCCATCGCCGCCCGCCGTGGCGGCCGTCTGTCTTCCACCG
Source organism: uncultured Solibacteraceae bacterium (assembly GCA_964573795.1). GTDB lineage: Bacteria > Acidobacteriota > Vicinamibacteria > Vicinamibacterales > SCN-69-37 > CAZNMF01. Next base: position 28,052 of record CAZNMF010000052.1, on the reverse strand, counting down.
CTCGCTCGGCCATTGGGTGTGAACGTGAACAGGCGCATGCGGGGCTCGTAGCGCGCCTCGAGCGTCACCGACATCGGCCCGCACTCGCCGAGCGCGGGCATCGCTTCCTGATCGAGGACGAGGTGCTGTCCGACGGTCAGCGTCAGGTCCGTCGTGCTCGACGGGCCGGTCACCGGTTGTCCGGCCGCGCGCGTCCGCCGCCACGTCACGCGTACGACGGCGTCCTGCGGCGTCTGCCGTGAGACCTGTCCTTCGACGTGCCACGCCGTGTAGACGAGTGTCGGCACGCGGTTCGACGTGCCGAACGAGCACGGTGCGACGTAGACATCGGTCTGCAGCGACGGACCGCGATCGCTCGTCGCGTACGCGCCCCCGCCACCGACGCCGTTGGCCTGGCGCGTGGTGAAGATGCCGAGCTGCACGATCGGCGTGTCGTCCGGCGCAGGCGTCTGCGCGTCCGCGGACACCGTGGCCACACCGGTGGCGATCGCGAGCGCGGCGAGCGTGGCAGACAGACGCCGCGTCATTGCCGCACGACCTCCGGCGTCCAGTTCACGCCCGGCTGCAGATGGATCACTTTCGTCGGCGCCGGCGCGATGGGCCGCGGCGAGACGTCCATGACGGTCTCGACGGGAGCCGGTACGTCGATCGTGTGGTGCGCCCACGTGTAGCCGCCGCCGACGCCCGCGGCGCCGACGGTCGCGACGACGACGGCCGCGGCCAGCCATCGCGTCCACGGCGCGTGGGGGCGCTTCGTCGACGCGACCGGCACGGGCGGCGTCAGCTCACGCGCCGCCTGCCGGATCAGCAGCGCGTCCACGAAGTACTCGCGCGCCTCCGCGTCGGCCAAGGCAGCACGCAGTCGCTCGCGCTCGATGGCTTCGCCGTCGAGCAGGCCGTCGATCGTGACGAGCAGCGCGGACGCGGGCGCGCCGGACAGGGAATCATTGGGAGTCATACAGCCTCACGTGGATCGAAGCCGTGCCGTCGCTCAACGGTTGCAGCGCCGCACGGAGTTGTTGCCGCGCCCGGTGCAGCCGCGATCGGACGGCATCGAGCGTGAGATCGCACGAATCTGCGATCTCGCCATAGCTCAAGCCCGATACTTCGCGCAGCAGGAACACATCGCGATCGAGCGGGGCGAGCTGGTCGAGGGCCTGCCGCATCGCCAGGCTGGTTTCCTGCGGCGCGCGGTGCGAGACGTCCGTCAGCTCGGCCGTCCCCGGCCGCCGGCCCGCGTCGCGGCGATGGTTCAGCGCCAGGTTGCGGGCGATGCGGAAGACCCAGGCCCGCAGGGCCTCCGGCGGAATGTCCGGCACCGACGCCCGGGACACGCGCAGAAAGACCTCCTGCGTCAGATCGGACGCCTCGCCGGGACCGACGATGCGGCACAGGTAGCGGAAGATGCCGTCGCGATGCGTCGTGAAGAGCGCCTCTGCTGAGTCCACCGCGGCAGATCCTGTGCGCTATAACCCCGCGCGCCGGCGATCCTCTCACGGCGCCGCGTGCATTGCCATGCAGGATCGGCGCAGAATGGATGAAGCCCTCCCGGCAGACACCGATTGATCGTCCGATGAGCGCCGGTACCGTTCTCGTCGTCGATGACATGGCGGCGAACCTGCTCCTGCTCCAGCGGCTGCTCGCCGCCGAAGGCTACGTCGTGCTGACCGCCAGCGACGGCGAGGACGCGCTGCGCGCCGTCGATCGCTTCCTGCCCGACGTGATTCTGATGGACGTGCGCATGCCGAACCGCGACGGGTTCTCCGCGTGCGCCGTGCTGAAGGCGCGGCCGATGACGCGGCTGATTCCGATCGTGCTCATGACCGGATCGGCGGAGCGCGAGGATCGCGTCCGCGCGATCGAGGCCGGCGCCGATGACTTCCTGATGAAGCCCGTCGATCAGACGGAGCTCAAGGCGCGCGTGCGATCGCTCATCCGCCTGAAGCGCTACACCGACGAGCTCGACACGGCCGAGACGGTGATCATGAGCCTCGCGCGCACGATCGAAGCACGCGATCCGTACACCGAAGGCCACTGCGAGCGCCTGGCGCGCTACGCCGTGCTGATCGGCCAGCGGCTGGGGCTGCCGGACGAGGATCTCGCGGCGCTGCACCGCGGCGGCTTTCTGCACGACGTGGGGAAGATCGCGATTCCCGATGCCATCCTGTCGAAGGCCGGGCCGCTCACGGATGACGAGCGCGAGCAGATGCGCGCGCACACGATCGTGGGGGAGCGTCTCTGCGGCGATCTGCGCGCGCTCAGGCGCGTGCGGCCGATCATCCGCCACCATCACGAGCGCCTCGATGGCTCGGGCTATCCCGACGGCCTTCGCGGCGACGAGATTCCGCTCCTCGCGCAGATCATCGGGGTTCTGGACGTCTTCGACGCGTTGACGACCGACCGGCCGTACAAGGCCGCGTGCCCGGCGAGTGCCGCGATCGCCGAGCTGCGGCGCGAGGTCGACCGCGGCTGGCGCAGCGCGACGATCGTCGACGCCCTGGCCGCCGCGGTCGAAGACGGCGCTATTTCAACGGCGAGAAATCCGTTGGCGTGACGAAGAACGACTCGACCTTGACGACGGCGCGGCCGCCGACGTCGGAGGCCTGCGCGGCGGCGCGGAACTCGGGATCGGCGAGGAACTTCTGCCACGATGCGCGCGCGGCCTCGCGGCTGTCGTGCTGCAGCACGTAGACGAACTGGTTCTGCCGATCGGCCGGCTCAGAGACCGTCGAGTAGAGCACGGCTTTCATCCCGTACTTTTCGAACAGCCCCACTTCCGGATCGCGGAACCGCTTGACGACGGCGTCGAGCTTGCCCTCGCCGGCGGTGTAGATGCGCACCTCGAAGACATGGTTCGACGCGGCCTGCGCCTGGACGGCCGAGCGCTGACCGAGCGCGGCGCCGGCGGCGAACACCCCGACGAGACACAACGCGGCAAAGACACGACGCATGAGAGATCTCCTCCGACCACCGACGCGGCGATCGCGGACGGGACGATATCACGGCGTTCGAGCACCGGGCCGCGGAGTGTCCGCCGGGTCTAAAGACCCGGCCTACATCTGTAAGCGCCGTAAGCCGTCCGCCTTCGCCAAAGGCTACGGCGGACAAGTAAGCCGATCTACCATCTCCGCATGCACCGCCAATTCCGGACGTCCCTCGTCGCGTTCCTGCTGCTCGTCGTGTCGCTCGGTCTTGCGCGTGCGGATGGCTGGCGCGCGGACCCCGCCGTCGTCGCGCGCACGACGCAGCAGCAGCCCGGCTTCAACTTCGACGAGGCGCGCGTCGGACCGTACACGCTTCCGGACGTCCTGCCACGCGACGCCGCGATCCGGACGCCAGACGCGTGGCGGCCGCGACGCGCCGAGATCCTGAATCTGTTCCGTGACGAGGTCTACGGCCGATCGCCCGGCCGGCCGGACCAGTTGTCCTTCGAGGTCGTGGAGCAGAACGCGCACGCGATGGACGAGGCCGCGACGCTGAAACGCGTGGCGATCGTCAGTCATCAGCAGGGCCGCGAGCATCGTTTCGTGGTGACGCTGTTCCTGCCCAACGCGCGGCCGAAGGCGCCCGTGTTCCTGCTCATCAACAACCGCGCGGCGTCGAACACCGATCCCACGCGCCGCGAGACGTCCGGCTTCTGGCCGGCGGAGCAGATCATCGCGCGCGGCTACGGCATCGCGGCGCTGCAGTACGGCGACCTCGCGCCCGACGACAAGGGGCGCTTCAAGGACGAGGTGATTCGTCTGTTCGAGGGCGACGCGGCAACGCGCTCGCCGCACGCCTTGGGCGCGCTGGCCGCCTGGGCCTGGGGCGCGAGCCGCGTGATGGATTACTTCCAGACCGACCCGCGCGTCGACACGTCGCGCGTCGCCGTGCTGGGCCACTCGCGCGGCGGCAAGGCCGCGCTGTGGGCCGGCGCGGAGGACGAGCGGTTCGCGCTCGTCATCTCGAACGAATCGGGCGAGGGCGGTGCCGCGCTCGCACGGCGTGCATTCGGCGAGACCGTCGCGCGCATCAACGACGTCTTCCCGCACTGGTTCGACGACGCGTACAAGACGTACGGCAATCGCGTCGACGCGCTGCCCGTCGATCAGCACATGCTGCTGTCGCTCATCGCGCCGCGCGCGCTGTACGTGGCGAGCGCCGACGAGGACCTGTGGTCCGATCCGCGCGGCGAGTTCCTGTCGCTCGCGGCCGCGTCGCCGGTCTTCGCGCTCTGGGGCGATCCGGCGATCGCCGCCGAGGCGATGCCGGCGCTCGAGCAGCCGCTCGTCGCCGGCCGCCGCGGCTACCATGTCCGTCGCGGCGTGCACAACCTCACGCCGTACGACTGGGATCGCTTCGCGGACTTCGCCGATCACCTCGGATGGCGATGAGAGCGCTTCGGCCGAACCTGAAGATTCGGCCCTCCGAAAGGTTCTGAATCATGACCGCACAGGGAAAACGGAAGTACATCGTGGTGGCCGTGCTGGTGATGGCTGCGGCCCTTGTCTCGAGCCGGGCGTCTGCGCAGGCGCCGAATCCGGATCCTGCGCGCTTCGCCTCGGAGATCGACGCGTTCAAAGCGTGGGACGCGAAGAACGCGACGCCCGCGCACGCCGTGCTGTTCGTCGGCAGCTCGACGATCCGCCTGTGGCCGACCGCCGATCGGTTTCCCGGCCTGCCCGTGATCAATCGCGGCTTCGGCGGCTCGGAGATCTCCGACGTCAATCACTACATCCGCGAGACGACGCTGAAATACGCCGCGGACATCGTCGTCTTCTACGCGGGTGACAACGACATCAACAGCAGGAAGACGCCGGCGCAGGTCCTGACGGACTTCCAGACGTTTGCGAAGAGCGTGCTCGCCGCGAAAGCGGACACGGAGATCCTCTTCATCGCCATCAAGCCGAGCACGCTGCGCTGGGCGCTCTGGCCGGCGATGCGCGACGCGAATGCGGCGATCGAGCAGTACTGCAAGACGACGCCGCACCTGCACTACGTCGACATCGTGCCGCCGATGTTCGGCGCGGACGGAAAGCCGCGCGCGGATCTGCTCCAACAGGACGGCCTGCACCTGAGCTCCGCCGGCTACGACATCTGGACGGACGTCGTGCGCAAGGCGATCGACGACGTGCGGAAGCGGTAGGGCGAGCGGCCGGGGCGGCCACACGGGCCGCCCCTACGTTGTCGCCCGTAGCCCGTAGCCCGCAGCCCGTAGCCTGTGCAGAGGCCGCCCTTGTGGCGGCCCAGGCCAGGCCGGACCTGAAGGTCCGGCCCTCCGAAGAACATCGGAGTCCGTAGCCCGCGGACTGCGGACCACAGCCTGCAGACCGTTCTACAATGACTCCGCCAGCGCCTCCGTCGACGAAAGCAGGGACGATGCCGATCTCGAGATGGGCGGGTGCAGCCACGCGCGCGGTTGTCGTGTGCGGGGTGTGTGCGATCGCGGCCGGGCTGCAGTCGTCGTCGCGCCTCGCCGCGCAGCAGCCGGCGGCGCAAGCGCCCCAGCGGCCGCCCGTGTTTCGCAACGGCGTCGCGTTCGTGTCGGTCGACGCCTTTCCGCGGCGCGACGGCAAGGTCGTCGAAGGCCTGACGAAACAGGACTTCGAGATCCTCGAGGACGGCAAGCCGCAGGCCGTCGAGACGTTCGAGTTCGTCCACATCGATCCGAATCCCGTCGACGCGGATCGGCGCGACCCCAACAACGTCGCCGACGCCGAGCGTCAGGCCGCCGATCCGCACAATCGTCTCTTCGTCGTCTTTCTCGATCTCGCACACACGACCGTCGTCGGCTCCCACGACGCGCGCCAGCCCATCGTCAACTTCCTCACGCGCACGATCGGCGCAAACGATCTGTTCGCCATGATGACGGCCGAGACGCCGGTGTCGCAGCTCGCGTTCGGCCGTCGCACCGAGAGCATCGAGGCGCAACTGTCGCAGATGTGGACGTGGGGACAGGCCGATCGCGCGGTGATGGCGCGCACGCCGTACGAGCAGCGTCTCCAGACGTGCGGCGTGCTGATGGGCAGCCCGGATCTCGGCGACTTCCTCGTGCAGGTCTCGCGCAACGACATGCTGCAGTCGAGCCTCGAGAACCTGATGGCGCGGCTGCGCGATCTGCGCGACGAGCGGACGAACGTGCTGTTCATCTCCGAGGGCTGGGTGCCGCAGCGCGAAATGCCCGCGCTCACCGCAGTCAGCGGCGGCGAGATACCCGGGATTGGGATCGGCACGCCCGTCACCAATCGCGCCGGCGCGGGCACCCGATCGACGACGAGCGACGAGCGTGCGTGGTGCGAGCGCGAGATCGGCCGGCTGTCGAGCATCGACTTCGAGCGGCGCTTTCGCGACCTGCTGACCACAGCCACTCGCACGAACGTGAGCTTCTATCCGATCGACGTCGGCGGGTTGAAGGCGCCTGCGGAGGGGCGCGCGGACGTCGCGCGTCCGGACGCGGCGGCCGCGCGGAATGCGGCGACGCGGGGGAGCGTCGATACCTTGCGCGAGCTCGCGGACAACACCGACGGCTACGCGGTCGTGAACACGAACGACCTCAACGCGGGCGTGAGGCGCGTCAACGAGGACCTGTCGTCGTACTACCTGCTCGGCTATTACTCGACGAACGCCGCGCGCGACGGCAAGTTCCGGCGCATCGAGGTCAAGGTCAAGACGAAGGATGTCTCCGTGTCGGCGCGACGCGGCTACTACGCGCCGACGCCCGAGTCGGCGGCCGCGGCCGCCGCAGCGGCGGTGCCTGCGGAGATCGACAGCGAGATCGCGCGGCTCGGCCGCTTGCGGCGCGATGCGGAGATCTTCAGCTATGCCGTCCCGACCTCGTCCGGTGCGGACGTCGCCGTCGAGATCGCCTCCAGCGTCGCCATGCAGGATCGGTGGCGCGCCGGTGCGACGGTCGACGTGACGCTGACCGCGGCCGACGGGACGACGGCGTCGGCGACGGGACGCATCGAGCCGGGCGCGCGCAGCACGCTCGTCAGCGTGCCGATCGACCGGCGTCATCCCGGCCCGTGGACGACGGCGGTGCGCGCGGGCGGCGACGGCGAGCGCGCGCAGGATCAGACGCAGATGGAGGTCGTGAGCGGCGTGCTCCTCGGCGCGCCGATGGCGTGGCGGGCGACGCCGTCGCCGCGATCGCCGCTGCTGCCGCTCGCGGACTTTCAACTGACGCGCCGCGACCGGCTCCACGTCGAATGGCCGATCCTGCAGGACGCGGCGACGCGCACGGCGCGGCTGCTCGATCGCCGCGGCCAGCCGCTCGGCCAGCCGCTGCCGGTGAGCGCGGCGCCGGACGGGCGGCGCGCGGCCGCCGTCGATCTGCCCATCGCGTCGCTGCCGGAAGGCGATTTCGTGCTGGAATTGGCTGCAACGAGCGGCGCGGGACAGACCGAGCGCCGGGTGCTCGCGTTCCGCGTGGTAAGGTAGATCGCAGGGACGGCCCTCGCGGCCGCCCGGATTTCCTCATGAAACTCCGAATCCTCTGCAAATCGAAGATCCATCACGCCGTGATCACGGGCGCCGATTTGAACTACATCGGTAGCATCGGGATCGATCGCACGCTGATGGATTTGACGGGGCTGGTCGAAGGCGAGCAGGTCGCGGTGTGGAACGTGAACAACGGCCAGCGCATCGAGACCTACGCGATCCCGCTGCCCGCCGGCTCCGGCCACGTCGTCGTCAACGGCGCGGCGGCCCGTCACTTCGCCGAGGGCGACAAGGTCATCATCGTCGCGTTCTGTCTGACGGACGAGACGATCACGCCGCAGATGATCGCGGTCGACGAGCAGAACCGCCTGGCCAAGCGCCTGCACAGCCCGGCGCCGGAAGATCTGGTGAGGGTGTAGAAGGCTTACGGGCGCGGGCCTGAGGCTTGGGGCTTGAGGCTACCGGCTTGAGACGCGCCGGCCCACTCGCTATGATCGTCGCCCCCACGCGCACGCCGACGCGGGCTTAGCATAGTGGTAATGCTCTGGCTTCCCAAGCCAGCTAGACGGGTTCGATTCCCGTAGCCCGCTCCATCACTTCAACTTCTTCCGGACGTGAGCCGGAATCTTCTCCTTCATGATGCGGCGATAGCTGCGCTTCTCACCGTCGAGGACGAACGTGCCGTCGCCGATGGCGTGGAACTTCCGCTCGCGGTGGATCCTGGCGTCGATGCCTGCCTCGACCGGCCGCAGGATCGAGATCGAGTACTCCGCGATGTACTTCACGAGCTTGACGCCGGCGTACGAGGCGCAGCCCGCGATGACCGGACAATCGATCGTCCTGGCTTCGCCCTTCTCGAGCCCGATCCGGGCGAACTTGTCTCCGGCGGTGATCGACGTCGAGCCGGCGCGGATGGCCTGCTCCATCAGCGACACGGTGGGGACGTTGATCGTGCAGACGCCGCTGCCCATGAGCGCGTCGAAGCTGCGGTTCCACGGCCCCGTCATGATCGCGACGTCACAGTCGTCGCGCGCAAAGCCCAGCGGCATGAGCCAGCTCAGGCACATGACGTTGTCGACGCCGCGATGGCGCGTGGCGATCAGCACGACCGGGCCTTCCTCGATCTCCAGGAAGAAGCGATTGATGGGTAACGCTTGATAGTCTCCGCGACGTGCGCGCATCCTCAGACCTCCGGCATATATGTCTCACGAGCGAGCACGTGTGATGCCAGGTCGCGAACCGATGCGAATCGGATCGCCGGTGCCACCGCGACGACGCCCGCGCGCGGCGCGGGCGCACAATGGACGCGCGGAGCCGAGGGAAATCCCTCGCGAGCGCGGGATTCTCCAGCCGAACCGCCACCCGACGGCATGACGGCCACTGGGCGAGACCTTTGCATCGTGCGAATCGTCGTAGCCGGTACTGAAGCTTTGCGGCTACTAACAGGAGGCGCACATGGCACGACGCACGTGTGCTGCGACAGGTCGACGACCGTTCTTCGTCATCGTTTCGGGACTGGTGCTCGCGGGCGTGTACGGCTGCGCGCCGACGCATCCGGCGGTAGCGTTCTCCGATCTGGCTGCCCGCCTCGCGCGCGGCAACACGGTATACGTGACCGACGCGGCCGGGCGCGAGAGGAAGGGCAGGATCGACTCGGTGTCGGCGGATGCCCTGACGCTGGACGTCGACGGCATGCCGCAAGTCATCGAGGCCGGCGCGGTTCGCAAGGTCGAGCGATACGGCGACGCGCTCTGGAACGGGATGGCGATCGGAGCCGGAATCGGCGCGGTCGACGCGCTCATCTCCGACCCGCGTTATCGGCCGTGCCCCGATCGTCCCGAGATGCGGTGCGCCGACGCGCAGGTCGGCGAGCGTCTGTTGCTCGTCGGCGTGATGAGCGCGGCGGGCGCCGGTATCGACGCGCTCCATCGGAACCGGCGCCTGGTCTACTTGGCGCCCGGTCAGAGCGCGACGTCAGCACGGTGGCTCATCCGCCCGGCGCTCAGCCGCTCCAGCTTCGGCCTCGTCGTCGACGTGGCGGTCACACACCGATGATGCAGGAACTGCCCACGGCAACGCGTCGGGCTCACTCCACGCGAAACCGCACCGCACGGCCGGCTTGTCGCTGGCCCATCGAGGCTTCCAGACTCAGCAGGTACTCCTCGCCGGATCGAAGATTCTGCACCGGCAGGGTGAGGCGAAGGTCGGCCGTGCGATTCGTGCCGAATGCGGACGCCGGCAAGGTGACGCCTTGATCGCGCGCGAGCTCGCCGCGCGCGCCCATGATTCGCACGCGGACGCCGACGGGCTGCAGCGCGTCCTGCCGCGTCGTGCCCTGATAGATCTGCAGGAAAGCCTCGACGCCGCTCCGTCGCGCGAAGCGGCGCGCGGTCGTCGGCGCGACGGGAATCACGTCCGCGAGAAATCCTGGCGGCACAACCTGTGTGCCCGCGGCGGAGCCGACGACGATCGGCGAGAGCGAGAAGGGTGCGCTCGCGTAGTCGAGCACGGTGAGGTGCGTGAAGACGCTCGCCGCGCGCTCGGCTTCCGCCGCGGCCGCCACGCGAATCTCGTAGTCGCCAGGCGGCAGATCCAGACGAGACAGCGCCTCGACGCGACGCGTGTTGGCGGTCGCCGCGGCGGGCCACGAGACGCGAAGCGACTGGCGCGCCGAGGCCTTGGGCTGGCCGAACTGATCGTAGGCGCCGGCGACGATTTCGATGGGCACATCGACGGCGGCCGCAGTGGTCGTTGTCGCGGGCGCCAGAGCGCTGATATCCACGCTGACGGTCACGCGTGCGTCCGTCGACTCTGGCGCAGCAAATGCCGCGACGTGAGGCGCCAGGGGAATCCGTGCGTCGGGTAGCAGACCGGCCAGCGCATCTTCCAGCGCCGCCGGGATCGGCGCGGCGTCGCTCGTGTCGCGAGGCGCGGCCTCCTCGGGCGCGCTGGCCGCGAGCACGCGCGCGTCCGAGAGCGAATAGCGCTTTGGCGCGTTGACGCGGACGTCAGGACGATTCACCTTCACCTCGATCGACCGCACCGATCGAGAGGCACTGTCTGCCGGTGTGAAGCCCAGCACGTAGTAAGACGCGCTTTCACTGACGATTGCCGCGACGTGATCCTGTGGCGCGTTCGTGTTGACGATGGCGCGGCCGCCGGTGAAGTCGGGGAGCACGCGCAGGTTGTCGAGCTGCTGCTGCAGCGCTTCAATGGCGCTCGCGAGCGCCGGATTGACCCGCGACCCGGTGGCCGTCGACGCGGCCGAGACAGCGGGGCCGACGGGCGTCAGGCCGGAGGGATCGAGCGAGTGAACCGTGACGTGCGCCCGCGTCAGCGCGTCGAACATGCGCGTGCGGGCGTCCTTGAGCTGGACGTCGCAGCCGAGCTTGTCGACGACTTCGTCAGGCGCCTCCCGCCGCCGGGTCGTGGTGAGCCGCGGCGGCTGCAGCAGCAGGTTGCTGCCGACGAAGAAGAGCAGCTTCGGACGTCGGTCGGCGGCGGCCAGGCTGTCCGCGACGCGCGCGATGGTGTCCGGCACGCAGAGGCCGCAGTGGCAGCGTCCGTCCGCCATCGGCGAAAGAGGCGGCAGCCCGCCAGCCGCGGACAGCGCTTCATGGATCTCGTGGGCCTCGTTGGAGACGTCGGTGCTCCAATCCGGGCGCGTGAGGGTTCGTAGCAGCAGGGCATGGTCGGACGTGAAATTCTGCGCGACGGGCTGGCTCGTCGACACCACAGCCGCGAGATCGTTCGGGCCCAAGGCGTTCACGATCGACGCCGCGACGTTGCGGGCAACCATGACGGGATTGCCGGGCGGGATCGAGCGATCCATCACGATGACGACGAGCCGCCCGCCTTCGTCGACGCGCGTGTTCGACGTGACGTCGGATGGCACCTGTGCGGTCCATGAGGCATCGGCGCTCGCGGGCCCGGGCACGTGGACTTCGGCGAAGGACTGGATGGGCCGCGGCTGGCCGTCTTCGACGACGGTGAAATCGTCCCGCGTGAGACCGACGACGGGCACGCGGTGCCTGTCGAGGACGGAGACGTCCAGTTGCACGAGATCGACGGCGGCGTTGAAGCGCGGCGTGGGTCGGTCGGGGGCCTGTGCGGCGAGCGCAAGCGCAGCCGCCGCGGCGATCGTGACCACGGTCCCCGGCACGAGGGGGATTCGGCGAGCGAGGTTCACAGGTGTAGCGACATCATCCGGCGATTGCGAGCGCATGGCAAACTGTCGCGCGGACGGCTGCGGTGACGCGAAGTCCCGACCTCGGCCCGCGTTCAGATGTAGGCCGGGCCTTCAGACTCGGCGGCAAGTGGCTGAGATGAGGCGGCTTTTCAGCGCTTGATTCGAAGAATCGCGCGACACATCGCCATCGCGAGACCTGCCAGCGGGATCGCGTCGATTACGAGTGACCACCGGTCGAGCCCCAGCGGGCCGAGGGCAATGTGCAGCCCCACCCACACGACGGCGATGAGCGCCATCGTTCGGGAGAGAAGGCTGTCGCACGATACGTACATGCACCGCAGCATCAGTCCGCAAAACGCGAGGCCCAGCAGAGGCTGCGCGACAGCCGCGATTGGCGACCACGGCAACTGCGTGCCGATCAGATCGATGACGGCGAGGCCGGCGAGAAACCGCACGACACCTTCGGGCCGGCGCAGGCTCGACTCGATCCGCCGCGGATCGTCGACGGCCTCAGGCCAACGTCGAACGACTTCGCGCAGGCGTTCTCCAACGAGATGGCCGACCCACGCTTCGAACAGACTCGCGACGACAAGGGCCGTCGCGATGACATACCCGCTGCGCCGCCAGAACGTCCGGACGTCTGCCCTCAACGCTCTCGCCACTTCGCCTCGATCGCGACGATCTGCCCGCGCGCGTTCAGGTGCGCCCGCCCCTGAACCGTGCGTTGATCGACGATGTGGCCATCGCTCAACTTTAGAGCGAGACAGTCGCACGTGGCGTCGTATGCATACCGCGGCGTACGGGCGCGATCCGTCGACACGGCCGGCGCGATGGCGTCGAGACTGTTCGGGCCGGCCTGGGCAAGGAGCGAGATGATCTCGACGTCCATGACGTCGTTTTCCCGGTCGACGTCCAACACGATGTCGAGCGGAATCGTTCGCGTCGACGTCTGTTCGGGCGCGAATTGGATGGTGACGAGATGGGCACGACGAGCATCCGGATCATCGGCCACGCGCTCGAGCTCGGCACCGAGCGCGCGATCCGGCGTGATGTAATTGAGGCCGACCCCATCGCCAAGCCCAAGCTGACACTTCGACTCACGGAACCAGCGAACGAGCTCCGTCTCCACGTCGTCCGAGATGACGTCGAATGGTGCGACGATCGACGCGTCGCGCAGCTTGGTCGCACGCGGGCGCGTGGCGAAGCACCAGATTTCGTCGAAGCCCGTAAAGAAATTGAACGCGGCCCGCACGTTGCGGATGAGACGCCCTGGCACGAGGATCGACCCGGACATGGGCTCGCACTGCGGAAATCGACGACAGACGTCGGACATCGTGTCCGGACTGTTGTTACTGTCGATGCAGGTCACGAGGATAAATGGGAACGCGGACAACAACTTCGGATCGTCACGCAGAGTGTCGCCGATACTCGCGTTGAGATGGCCGACGGTCAGGCGATGGGCAAGAGGCATGGGCTGAAGGCCGAGTGCGGAGATTGTATGTATTCACATAGAGACATGGAGACTATGGAGTTTTCAAGAAATCGCCTGAATCCTACGTCAAGGGCGTTACGCGGCCGCGCCTGCTGCGTCGACTGGCGATTCATGCCGCTGGCCGTCGCCATCGCCGAATGCTGGCCACGCACACGAGGGGACAGGATGTCATCGTCCAGAGGTCGACCAACCACGTCGATGCCGGGTTGGGTTCGCAGCGCGCGCCAGAGCAGTCTGCAGGAACACCGGGGGCATCGAATCGACAGTACGCACGCGCCGAATGTGCCGAACCCCGCGCCGACGGCGGCGAGCGTCAGGACCGGACTGCCTTGCCGTACGCCGAACGAACAAACGAGCACACTCGCGGTCGATGCCAAGCCGAGAGACCACCGCTTCCAACATTGGCCGGTGACGGCCAGCAGCGGCCTCATGTCGTGACCTCCGCTAGTGTGGCCGTTCGATCGTCAGATCCGAACGGACCGTGCGTTCCCAGACCTCCGTGATGCGCCATCCGCCACCGCTTTCGATCAGCTTGAAGACGTATCGCTTGGTCGACGTGACCTCGAAGGACAGGCTCTCCGGAACCGGCTCACGGCGGAGCTGGTCCTCGACGTGTTCGCGCGTGACGTTGCCGATGGGAAATCGCACGAACAAGTCGCCCACATCGTACAGCCCGACGTCTTCGCTGAAGACCTGCTTCACGTCGGCCGTCGCGCTCACGAAGGCCATTCGACGAGACGCCGCATCGGTGTCAATGGAAACTCGCGCGACATCGCCAATGCGGTTGGCGAGTATCGGCAGGTCTTCGGTCTCGAGCGACGAGCTCTCGAGCCAACCAAGGTAATCGCGGAGAAGCGTGTCGGCAAAGATGGCGCGAAAGCGATCGCTGAGGCGCTGTTTGACGATGAACGCCTGCCGGTCGGTCGTCGGCGCGGCGAGCGCGTGCACGTATTGCGGCAGATCGAAATAGGCACGCACGGCCGCCGCAGGAGTGTTCGACGGCGGGGCATTCGTTTGCCACAGCAGCAGAAGCATGGGGAGCAGCGGCATCGGCGAAAGTTATAGAACGGAACCGCCATCAATGACCAAGGGTTCTTCGGGCACGCATGGCCGAAAGAATCGCCAGGCTTCTCCAGCAGTGCCATCAGGAAAGACCGACAATCGATGTCCGCCGGACAACGCGATTTTCAGGCCGAGGAAGCGATCAGACGACACGGCCTCTACGATTAGGGGAGGAACGACAGCGCTTCTGGCAAATCCCACCTTGCCCGGCGTCGTCCCAAGCCATTTCGCCACGAGCACGTCCTGTAGATTGCCGCTGTCGTAGTTCCAATCGGGATCCGCTGAGGACACACGAGAATCCGGCGGCTCGAAGACGTCGCGGGATCCGGTCACGAGTCCTTCAGGACCTTCGATTCGCCATGGGCATTGCAGATGGAGCGCGAATTCGCCATAGGCGCGCGTTCCCTCCGATGTGATCGCACCGAAGTGAAAGATTCGCATCGTCGTGCCTCGGCGACTGAGAGAGAGAGGAAGGCCGACAATCTGACGAAGAGCGTCGTCGATGGCTTTCAAAAGGAACCTCGAGTCGCAAATCCGCGTGTCACGTGCGCGTATGGGCTGGACGTGCGTGCACGCGGTCGGCCGAGGAGAGCCAGAGCCAGCCGGACGCGCTCGTGAGTGAGGCGCTCGATGCCGAGCCATGGCGTGCCTGGCACGCGCCAGTCGCCGTCATAGTCGCGGACTGCGCGCTGAAGCCGCACCATGTCGGCTCGTGGCGACCGACCCGTCGTCAGAGAGGCCAGGGCCAGATCGATCTTGGCGATTGGCAGTCCCGCCTCCGCGGCGACGGCCAGATGGCGCAGACCTTGCCGACGCGTGCGCGGAGTGAACGCGAGCAGGCGACCGAGCAACGCGTGCGCGCATCGCTCTCCGAGATCGGTCGATGTGGCCATTCGATTCGAAGCTGCACGCCGAAGCCAACGCATCGCGCACGGAATGTCGACGGCACAACCGCACCCGAGATACGCGCGCAGGCCCATGTAGAATTCCGCCTCGGCGCTAGGGCCCGTCTCGGCGGCTCGCGCCAACACGCGGACGCCGTCTCGCGCACGACGAGGCCAGACGAGGCCGGCAAGCGCATATTCGCCGGCTTTCCACCCGTAGCCGCGTTCAGGCTCGAGCACGGCCGCCCGCATGAACCACGAGAACGCGGCGGCGAGATTGGCTCGCTTCACATCGAACGCCGCTTCGGCGTTGAGGCCGAGATTCCACGCCGCCTCGGGGCTTCCTCGCCGCGCAGCGGCCCGATAGAGACGATTGGCTTCTGCCCGCGCGCCGGCTCGCGTCGGATGAGCTTCGAGATATGCCGCGGCCTCGACCATCGCCGGAACGAAGCCTTGTGCGGCGGACTGGAAGAGCCAGCTCGCGGACGGCTTCGTATGCGGACCATATCCGCGGCCCGGCCGCCAGCTCAGCCAATTCGACAACGTCCATTGCGCTTCCGGA
Source organism: uncultured Solibacteraceae bacterium (assembly GCA_964573795.1). GTDB lineage: Bacteria > Acidobacteriota > Vicinamibacteria > Vicinamibacterales > SCN-69-37 > CAZNMF01. The sequence continues at coordinate 12,441 of CAZNMF010000052.1, read as the reverse complement.
TCGTGGTTCTTCGCCCGCGCGGTCAATTCCCACCGTGCAGCAGCGGTTTGCGAGGCGTCGAACAGACGCTCCCAGAGTTCCTGATTTGTCACGTTCGCCGGCGTTGTCAGCATGAGCAATACCGCGGCGCGTGGCCATTCAGTGAGTGCGTCGTGATCGCCCCGCCTTGTCTCGTCGAAGGCGCGTCTCGTGTAACGCACGTGTTGTAGCGTCAACCTGACGAACAGGTCAAGCGCGCTGTCTTGACACCCCCACAGGCGCGTGAAACCATGCACGCACATCGGCATCAACGCGGCATCATGTCCAGCGCGGAGGCGCGCGGCGGCGGAGGCGATCGACGATGACGTCGTATCTCGGTGAACGACGAGGCGTGCGCCGCGCCGCGTGCGCGGCGGCGGGCGCGATCGCAATGCTCGCCGTGCCGGTCGTTGCGCAGACGCCACGTCCGCCCGAGCGCGACCAGCTCCTTCAGCGCGCGGCCGCGCGTGTCGAAGAACAGGCCCGCGCGATGTCCGACATCGTCATGCAGGAGGACTACCTGCAGGTGGCGAAGGGGACGGCGCGTGGACACGATCTCCCGGACGTCATGACACGCAAGACGCGCGCGGATCTCGTCGTGCTGCTCGACGTCGGCGCGCGAGGCTCGTGGGCGCCGTTTCGCGACGTGTACGAAGTCGACGGGAAGCCGGTCGCGGATCGTGGCGAGCACATGCGCCAGTTGCTTACGAAGATCTCGTCCGGATCGTCTCGGGACGCCGTCGCGATCCACGACGAGAGCGCGCGGTTCAACCTGAACGCGTTCGGCGTGGACGTGGACCGCACGGTCAACACGCCGTTGACGACGCTGATGTTCCTGCGCGCGCAGAACCAGCCGCGATCGTCGTTTCGCCTCGGCGGCACCGAGCGCGTCGACGGCGTGTCCTGTCGCATCGTCGAGTTCACGGAGGAAACGCGGCCGTCGCTCATCGAGTCGGTCGCGGGCTCCTCGGCGCGCGGCCGCTTCTGGATCGAGCCGGACACCGGACACGTGCGGCGCAGCGAGCTCCGCGCCGAGGCCGCCATCACGCGCGACTGGACACGCTTCGTGCGCGCGACCATCACCGTGCGCTACACCGCCGAGCCGACCCTCAGCGTGTGGGTGCCTGTCTCAATGGACGAGCAATACGATTTGAACGCGAGCGGCCAGGTCATCACCGGCCACGCCGCGTACTCGAACTATCGGCGCTTCGGCGTGACGACGACGGAGAGCGCGCGATAGCGCGCTGCGGCCGAACCTGAAGGTTCGGCTCTCCGACGGAATGTCACGACGAAGTCAGGCGCGGCGCAGCGCCATCGCGACCCAGCGATCTTCGATGGCCTCATCGATAGGCGCCGCGCCGACGGCCGCGAATGCGGCGACGACGTCGTTGCGCTCATCGAGATCGAAGCCGCTGACGATCAGTATCCCGCCAGCGGCGACTTCCGCGACGAGTCTCGGCGCGACGCGACAAAGCATCGCGCCGGTCAGGTTGCCGAGTAGAAGATCGAAAGAAGTTCGAAATTCAGAAAGCGCCTTGGTGATGTCGAGCACCTGCATCTCGACGCAATCGGCGGCGTCGTTGCGGGCGACGGTGTCGATCGCAGCCTCGATCGCGTCGGGATCGACGTCGATGCCGAGCACGTTTGTCGCGCCGAGCTTCGCCGCGGCGACCGCGAGCACGCCAGAGCCCGTGCCGACGTCCAGCACCGACAGGTCGTCGATCCGCTGCCGCTGCAGCAGCGCGAGACACAAGCGCGTCGACTGATGATGGCCCGTGCCGAAGCCCATCGAGGGCAGAACGACGAGGACGATGTCATCGTGTCGTGCGTCGCCCGATGTGACCTCGTCGCGCAGCCACGGCGGCGTGACGAGGATGCGGCCGACGCGAATCGGCGTGATCGCCGCCTGGCTGCGCTCGGCCCACTGCTCGTCGGGCACGAGGACGGGAGTCACTGCCAGCTCGGGCATGGCCGCCGCGAGATGCGCGTACGCGGCACGTTGCTGTTGCGTCGATGAAAAGAATATGCGGATGCCGCCCGCGATCGGTTCGACCGCGGTCGGCTCGAACGCGTCGATTTCGGCGATGACGCGATCGCCGTCGTCGTCGCCTGGTGCGTCGGCTGACGCGGGTCCGGACCACACGCAGTCGATTGCGGCGAACACGCGCGCGCTAACCAAACAGGTCCTTGACCTTCTCGAAGAACGGCTTGTCATGCTCGTCGTCGACCGGCGTCGGCTCGAGCTTGTCGACGGTCATCGTCTTGCCGAGCTGCTCGACGAGCTTCTTCTGATCCTTCGTCAGCTTGCGCGGCACGTCGACGACGACACGCACGTGCAGGGCGCCGCGTCCGCGGCCGGTGACGCTCGGCATGCCCTTGCCGCGGAACGTCAGCACCGTGCCGCTCGCGGTGCCGGCGGACACATCGACGGTCTGCGGCCCCGACGGCGTGTCGACGTGGAACGATCCCCCCATCGCCATGACGTGGAATGGCACCGGCACTTCGGTGAACAGATCGTCTTCCTCGCGCCGGAACAGCGGATGCGGCCGTACGTGGACGACGACGTAGAGGTCGCCGGTCGGACCGCCGAGCGCGCCGTGCTCGCCTTCGCCGTGCAGGCGCAGGCGCTGTCCGTCCGCGATGCCCGCGGGAATGCGGACGGTGACGCGGCGCTCCTTCGTCGTGCGTCCCGTGCCGCGGCACGCGGGGCAGGGGTTGCGCACGATCTGTCCGAGCCCGCCGCACTGGCCGCACGGCCGCGAGACGACGAGGAAGCCCTGCTGGAAGCGAAGCTGTCCCGCGCCGCGGCACTGCGGACACGTCTCGGGCGACGAGCCGGGCGCCGCGCGCGTGCCCTTGCACGTCTCGCAATTCTCCTCGCGCGGAATCTGGATCGTCGTCTCGGTGCCGGTGTAGGAATCGTCGAACGAGATCTCGAGATCGAAGCGGAGATCGGAGCCGCGCATCGGGCCCTGACGCCGCTGGCCTCCGCCGCCGAAGCCGAAGAAGTCGCCGAGGATGTCGGAGAAGTCCGAGAAGATGTCCGCGTTGAAGCCGGGGCCGCCCTGGCCCGCGGCGCCGGATACGCCTGCGTGGCCGAAGCGATCGTAGCGTGCGCGTTTCTCGGCGTCGCCGAGCACGGCGTACGCTTCGGCCGCTTCCTTGAACTGCTCCTCGGCCTTCTTGTCGCCAGGATTGCGGTCGGGATGGTATTTCAGCGCGAGCTTGCGGTACGCGCTCTTGATGTCCGCGTCGCCCGCGTTCCGATCGACCCCGAGCACCTCGTAGTAGTCACGCTGACTCACGCCTGCGCCACCTTGACGAGGGCCGCGCGCAGCAGGCGCTGGCCCAGACGATAGCCGCGGCGGATCTCCGCCGTGATCTCGCCGTCGGGACGGCCGTCGGCCGGCTCCTGCGCGAGCGCTTCGTGCCACTGTGGATCGAACGGCTGGCCGACCACGTCGAGCGCCGCGACGCCGCGGCGTTTGAGCACCTCGAGGAACTGACGGCGGATCAAATCCAGACCGCCGCGGTACGCCGCGATGCGCTCGGCGCCAGGGCCGGGCTCCACCGGCGCGGCGACCGCGCGCTCGAGATCGTCGACGACCGGCAGCAGATCGCGAATCAGATCCGCGGCGGCGTACTCGGCCTGTTCGCGCCGCTCGCGCTCGGTGCGCTTGCGATAGTTGTCGAACTCCGCGGCCGTGCGCAGCAGACGGTCGCGCAGCTCATCGCGCTCGCGGACGATCGCCTCGTCGGCGGAATTCGCATTGGTGGAGGATGGAGAAGTCGTGTGTTCGGATGCCATTGATCTGAATCTCAGTCGATCTCAACGAGCTCTTTTCAAAGTTCGAAGTTCAAAGTTCGAAGTTTTTGAAGTCTACTGTCCGTCGACGAGCAGGCGCGCCACCGCGCGCGAGACGCCGTCGACGGCGGCAATCGCGCGTTGATAGCGCATGCGCGTGGGCCCGATGACGCCGACGGTGCCGATGCGATCGCCGTCCTGGAACGTCGACAGGACGAAGCTGAACGGGTGCAGATCGGGCGACTGATTCTCCGACCCGATCACCACCGTCAGGCCGCCGGCCTCGATCGAGCGCGACAGCAGCTCGATCAACTGGTGCTTCTCCTCGAGCATCTCGAACAGCGCCCGCAGGGTCTGCAGCGTGCGCTGCCGGTCGGCGTCCGCGCCGGCGAGCTCGTCGATCAGGAACGACGCACCCTGCACGTGCAGCGTCTCCTCCGGGTGCAGGTCGTCGAGGCCCCGCTGCGCGAGCCGCAGCGCGCGTTGGACCAGCGCGTCGTAGAGCATCCGCTCCTCGCGCATGCGCTCGACGATCGCCGCCCGTGCTTCGTCGAGCGTCAGGCCGGTGAGCTCGCTGTTGATGTAATTGGCGGCCTGATGCAGCGACACGGCATCATACCGTTCGGATGTCTCGATGACGTGATTCGACACCTGCCCGCCCGTCGCCACGACGATGACGAGCACGCGCGTGCCTTCGAGGCCGACGAAATCGATGTGCTTGAGGCGGATGCTCGAGCTGGCCGGCGCCACGGCGAAGCCGATCTGATGCGAGGCTCGCGACAGCTCGTGCGAAGCCTGGCCGAGGACGTCGTCGACGGTGGCGGACCGGCGCAGGCGGGCCTCGAACTGCGGCAGCGACCGCGGCGTGCGCCGGGCGGTCAGGAGTTGATCGACGTAGAGGCGATAGCCCGAGTCGGTAGGGATGCGGCCGGCCGACGTGTGCGGCTGACGCACCAGGCCCTGTTCCTCGAGCCGCGCCAGGATGTTCCGCATCGTCGCCGACGACAGCCCGAGCGCGGTGCGCTCGGCCAGCCAGGCCGACGAGACGGGCTCGCCCTGTTCGATGTACTCGCCGATGAGAGTCGCCAGGATCTGGCGTTGACGATCGGTCATCTCGGGCTACGGGCTACAGGCTACGGGCAACAGGCTACATTGCGGCCGCCCGAGACTAGCAGTCCGATGGCCAGACTGCTAAACGAAAGTATAACAGTCTGAACGGTCGTATCTCCCTATCGCGCTATCTCGTATCGGGTCATCGGGTCATCGGATCATCGAGCCAGCTTGCATCCAAGCCCCACGCCTCACGCCTCACGCCCTCCTCACCGTCCGATCCCGAACCATCCTCCGAACGTGGAGAGGAACCCGTGCGGGCCGTGCAGCTCGCATGTCTGGTGCGGCTCGGTGCCGGCGAGGAAGGCCTCGTGGATCACGCTTGGGCACGCTGGCGTGGCCAGTTGGCCGGTGTCCTTGTCGATGTCGGCGAAGACGACGCCTTCCGGCACGTCGAACGACGCGCTGGGCCGGCCGGCCAGCGCGCGCTTCATGAACGACGTCCAGATCGGCAGCGCCGCCTGCGAGCCGCTGAGACCAATCGGCTGGTTGTTGTCGAAGCCGACCCACACCGCGGTGAGCAGCTCGGGCGTGAGGCCGATGAACCAGGCGTCGCGCAGGTCGTTGGTCGTGCCGGACTTGCCGGCCGCGTCGAGCGTGAAGCCGGCGCTGCGCGCGGCCGCGCCCGTGCCTTCGTTCATGACGCTGCGCATCATGTTGACGACGAGATACGTCGCGTCCGGACGCGCGATCGTCTTCGCCGCCGGCGCGGCCACCGCGCGCGTCTTGCCGTTCTCGACGATCGACGTCAGCGCGCGCAGCGGGTGCATCGTCCCGTTGTTCGCGAAGATCGTGTAGGCCGAGGTCATCTCGACGGGCGAGACCTCGAACACGCCGAGCGCGATCGACGGGTACGCGCGCGCGGGCGTGCCGACGCCGGCCTTCTTCCACAGGTCCACGACCTTGTCGTAGCCGACCTGCTCGGCGACTTTGATCGCGACGATGTTGCGCGAGAGCGCGAGCGCGCGGCGCAGCGTGATCGGACCGTCGTACTCGTTCTGATAGTTCGACGGCGTGTAGTCGTTCTCGCCGTCCTTGAACGTCGTCGGCTCGTCGGCGATGACGGTGGCGGGCGTCAGATCCGGTTGCCCCGTCTCGGCGAGGCTCTGGAACGCCGAGAGATAGACGAAGGGCTTGAAGACCGATCCCGGCTGGCGCTTGGCCGCGACGGCGCGGTTGTACTGCGACTGGTTGTACGCGCGGCCGCCGACCATCGCGAGGATGTCGCCGGTCCGCGGATCGACGGCGACTAGCGCCGCCTGCGCCGTGCCTTTGCGCTTGCGCGCGGCGAGCTGCTTGTCGACCTGCGTGAGGCCCTCGTTGAGCGCCTCCTGCGCCATGCGCTGCAGGTGCAGATCGAGCGTCGTGTAGACGTCGACGGCCGCGTCCGACTTGAGCAGGCCCGCGTAGTCCTCGTCGACGAGCTGGCTGGCGTAGTCGACGAAGTACGGCGCCTCGTTCTCGAGCGCGCGCGTCGACACGACCAGAGGCGACGCTTCGGCCTTGGTCGCCGCTTCGCGCGTGACGACGCCGGCGGTGGCCATCTCGTCGAGGACGACGTTGCGGCGCTCGCGGGCGCGATCGGGATTGCGGAAGGGCGACAGCCGCGACGGCGACTGGATCACGCCGGCGATCGTCGCCGCTTCGGCCAGTGTGATGTTGCGCACGTCCTTGCCGAAGAAGATGCGCGCGGCCTCCGACACGCCGTGGATCTCGAACGGCCCGCGCTGGCCGAGCACGACGTCGTTCAGATAGAGCTCGAGGATCTGCTGCTTGGTGAAGCGCGACTCGAGCACGAGCGCCATGAACTGTTCCTGCAGCTTGCGCTGCGGCGTCTTCGCCGGCGTCAGGAACGTGTTCTTGACGATCTGCTGCGTCAGCGTGCTGCCGCCCTGCAGGTACGGCTTGTCCCCTTTGAGATTCGTGACGACGGCGCGGAGGATGCCGATCGGGTCGACGCCAGGGTGCTCGAAGAAGCGGCGATCTTCGATCGTGATCACCGCGTCGACCATCACCTTCGGAATGTTGGCGAGCGGCACGTAGCGGCGCCGCTCGCCGGGCGCGAGCGCGGCCAGCAGCGGCGCCTCCAGCGTGAGCCGTCGCACGGCACGGCCGCCCGAGGTGAGCTTCGCGACGCGATTGCCTTTCGTGAAATCGACTTTGACGGTCTCCGGCGGATCCGAGTCGTGCGGCCGCGTGACGACCGTGACCGACAGCGGCGCGACGTCGAACTCGCCGGGCGCCGCGGCCTTGGGCCGCTCCGCGTAGCCGACGTCATTGAGGCGCTGCAGGAACTGCGCGGGGCTCAGGCCCTGGCCGGCCGCGACTTCGAACGGACGTCCGAAGATGCGCGGCACCGGACGCTGCTCGCCGGCAAGCTTGCGATCGATCAGCCGTCCGTAGTTGATCCAGAGATAGATCGTGATCCCGAGCAGCACGACCGCCATCGCGCCGGCGGCCATGAGCAGATAGCGGAACCAGGGCTTCTTCAGCAGCGCTGTCAGCCGGGACCGGCGCGCCTGTCGCGCGACGGGGCGCCGTGCGGATCGTGTGGGCGGACGCGTGGCCACGTGGATTCAGAAGTCTAACGTGCCAACTTCGACGTTCGAAGCCAGGAGGCAGCCGCGAGGGCGCATTCAGTCTGCCGGTTCCCCGCGTCCGAGTCAATCGCGTGCCGCGCGCCCCGGCAGTGCATACTCTTCCGCAGGACCGTCGCGATGGCCTTTTCGCCCGAGTACGTGCGGCTCGTGCTCAACGAGAACTTCGAGGATGCGAAGGCGCTGTTCCTCGATCCGCTGCTGGCCATCCACGACGCGCACCTCGTGATGCTCGTCGAGCGCGGCATCGTGTCGCGCGCCGACGCGCGGGCGATTCGCGACGCGCTCGGCCGCATCGATCCCGGCGCAGTCCGCCGCGTCGTCTACGACGGCTCGTACGAGGATCTCTTCAACTACGTGGATCGCCTCGTCGCCGACGGCTGCGGCGCCGACGCCGCCGGCCGCCTGCACACGGCGCGCAGCCGGAACGACATCGACATGACGATGTACCGGATGCGGCTGCGGGAGGATCTGCTGCGGCTGATCGACGCGGCGGCCGCGCTGCGGGAGGCCGTCGTCGCGCAGGCGGCGCGGCATCGCGAGACGATCTTCGCCGCGCACACGCACGCCCAGCCGGCGCAGCCGACGACCGTCGCGCACTATCTGCTCGCGATGGCCGAGCAGCTCGAGCGCGATACCGTGCGGCTGTTCTCCGCGTACGAGACGACGAACCGCAACCCGCTCGGGGCGTGCGCGATCACCGGCACGGGCTTTCCGATCGACCGCGATCGCACGAGCGCGCTGCTGGGCTTCAGCGGGCCGACCGGCAACACGTACGGCAGCATTGCGACGGTCGACTATCTGCTCGAGGGCGCGGCCGCCGCCGGCATCCTGCTCGCCGGCGTCGGACGGTTCGTCCAGGATCTGCTGCTGTGGTCGACGCGCGAGGTCGGCTATCTGCGGCTGCCGGACGCGCTCGTGCAGACGAGCAGCATCATGCCGCAGAAGCGCAATCCCGTCGCGCTCGAGCACGCGCGGGCGCTGGCGTCGAAAGCGCTGGCCGAAGCCGGCGCGATCGCGCAGACCGTCCACAACACGCCGTTCGGCGACATCGTAGACACCGAGGACGACCTGCAGCCGCTCGTGGCGGCGGCGTTTCGCGACGCGACGCGCGCCGTGGCCCTGGCGGCGGTGACGCTGGACGAGGCGGCGTTCGACGCCGAGCGCATGCGCGCGGGCGCCGGCGGGAGCTGGGTCACCGTCACCGAGCTGGCCGACACGCTCGTCCGCGATCACGGCGTGCCGTTCAAGAGCGCGCACGCCATTGCGGGCGCCGTCGCGCGGACCTGCCGGTCCGCGGATCTGTCGCAGGTTGCCGGCGTGATCGCGCGCGCCGCGCGCGACGCCGGACACGAGATCGACGTCAGCCCCGACGTCCTCGCGCGCGTCCTGAGCCCCGAGCATTTCGTCGCCGTCCGCCGCACGCACGGCGGCCCCGCGCCGGCCGTCACCGCGCAGGCCGTCGAGCGCTCACGCGACCTCCTCGCCATCGACCGCACGCGGCTGGCGGAGCTGCGCGGGGCGATCGCGGACGCGGGGAGGACACGACGCGCGGCAGTGGAGGGACTGTGACGCGGGGGCCGCGGACGAGGCTCGAGGCTCGAGGCGTGGGGCTTGGGGCTCGGGGCGCAGCGCGCAGGGCGCAGGGCGCAGGGCGCAGGGCGTGGAGGCAGATAGCGAGCTAGCCCGATGCCAGATAGTGCGATAGCGCGATAGTGAGATAGCGCGATACTACGCTTCCAGCCTCAGTCCTCCCGCGCCGATGACTTCGCGCCGTTCCGCGAGCACGTCGAGGACGCGATGCGGCTGGCCGAGGTCGGTCCAGCCCGCTTCCGGCAGCGTCACGACGAGCAGGCGATCGGGGCTGGTGGAGAGGACTTCGTGCGAGAAGTCCGACGGACGGATGGAGGCGTACGCGTCCCGGAGCGCGACCTGGTGCTCGGCCAGCGTGCCGCCCGGGCGGCGCGCGTCGAAATCGTCCCAGACGTCCGGCACGGTGGCGCGGAGCAGCGCCTTGAACGCCTGAAGCTGTCCGATCACCACCAGCGTGTTCCACAGGCAGCGGCGCGTCAGCAGGTCGGCCGCGACCTGGCCCGACGGCTTTTCCCAGAATCCCTTGACCTGATGCACCGGCACGCCGGCGCGCGGATGGACGATCGTCGGCGACGGCTCGATCCAGCCGTACTCCGTCTCGGCGCGGCTCGCCTCGGCGCCGATGAGCACGATGCGATCCGGATGCAGCGCGGCCAGCGCATACGCGCGCGTCACGGTCTCCTGCAGGACGTGCGCGTCGCGATAGTAGTGGTCCGCGGGGAAGAAGCCGATCGTCGCCTCGTCCGGCTCGGCGTGCAGCCGGAACAGCGCCGCCGCCACGGCCGCCGTCGTGCCGCGATTGAGCGGCTGCTCGATCAATTGCCAGCGATCGACGTCGGCGAGCTCGCTGGAATAGAACGGCTCATGTGCGCGGGACACGACGTACAGTGTCCGGTCGGGTTCCACATTTAGGGAGATGCGCGCGCGCGTGTCGGCCAGCAGCGTGTGACCGCCGAAGAAGCGGCAGAACTGCTTCGGCCGGCCGTCGCCGGCGAGCGACCGCGTCAAAGACTGGAGTCTGGTGCCGTTGCCGCCGGCGAGAACCGCTGCCCAGGGACGGGATTGGCGCATGGCCGCGCTCCTTTCGCGCAAAGCGTTCCGACCAGCCTTACAAGAGCCGTGCCCGATCGCGCTGCGATCGAATCGTCGCGTTCCAGGTTAGCGATCGCGTATTACGGCGTGATGACGAGATGCGCGCCGGCGAGCGGCGGCAATACGTCGATCAGGCGCGTCACGAGGCCTGGTCCGTACCGATTGACGAAGAACGCGACGTTGAGGACGCGTTCCTGCGGCTGACCGCCGGGGAAGGTCAGCGTGCGCGTGCGTGCGAACTGACGACGGAGGGTGTCGTCCTTTTTTTTCGCGGCCTGCAGGATTTTTCCCTGGAGCGACTTGAGCGTGTCGCGCAGGCGCTCGAGCGTCGTGTCCACGGCGCCGGTGAGCGTCGGATCGACCGAGGCGACCAGCGGCTTGAGCCGCAGCGTGCCGTCGGCCGCGAGCCGATCGAGATCCGCGAAGGTCGATTCGAGCTGCGGGGGCAACTGGCCCTCGAGCAGCCGGTTGAGCGTCGTGTCGTCCTGGGACTGGAGCGCGTCGAGGGGCAGCTCGTGGCGATCGAGAAACTTCGCGGCCGCCGAGTCGAGGACCGTCGCGCTGGCGCGCGACGCCAGCAGCGGCTGCGGCAGGCCGGCGGTCCGATAGACCTCGCCGAGCTGGGCCTGGTAGGCGAGCTCGCTCGGGCCGGCGACGTAACAGACCGTGGGGAAGAGCGTGTCCTGGACCAGCGGGCGCAGCAGCACGTTGGGGCTGAACCGCTCGGGATGGGCGCCCGCTTCAGCCGCGAGGTCGGCGGCGTCGCGGCGATCGTCGCCGACGACGAACTGGCCGTCCCGATACCGGATCGGACGCCGGCCTTCGTCGCCCAGATAAAAGAGGCACACCACATCGTCGCCCGGCTCGATCTGCGGCGCGTGGCCGAGTGCGCGCATGGCCTCGCCGGCGGCGCGGGCGAGGATCGACGTGCGGCACGGCGCGGAGATTTCCTGCGCGAACAGCGGACCGACGGCCGGCTTGGCGCGCGGATCGGCCGCGTCGAAGACGACGAGCCCTTCGGCGCCGAGGAGATCGTCGAGCCAGCCCGCGAAGGCGGCCGACAGGCTGCGTCCGGGCTGATAGTGGCGCCGCAGGCTGTCGACGAGCGCCGGCGTGAACTCGGTGGGAGCGAGCGTCGCGTCGAGCGCCGCGATGACGTCGGTCACGCGCTCGTCGAGCGGCAGCGACGCGATGGAGCGCGTGCCCGCGCCGGGCAGGTCGCCGAGCGTGAGCGTCGAGACGGAGAAGTCGCGATCGAGGACCGTGGCGCTGCGGATCTCGTCGAAGTCGTGGTCCTCGGACTCGACCCAGAAGATCGGCACGGCCGTGACGCCGTGCGCGGCGCTGACGCGGCGCGCGAGCTGGATGGTCGTGACGGCCTTCAGCAGCGTGTAGAGCGGGCCGCCGAACAGGCCGGCCTGCTGGCCGGTGACGATCGCGACGGTGGCCGGATCGGCGAGCGTCGCCGCCGCATCGCGCGCGGCCTGATGGGCCTGACGCTCGGCCGCCTGGGCGACGAGGACGTCGCGCGTGAGCGCGCGATCGATCTTCGCCTGTCCGACGCGCTCGATGACGTCGCGCCACGCGCCGGGATCCGCCGGATTGCCGGCGAAGATCGACGCGACCGTGTCGTAGTGCTGCGCCTGCGCGCCGGCCAGCGGACGGATCCATGGCACGCGGCTGAACGGAATCGCATCGCGCACGGCCGCGGACGCCGCAGTCAGCTCAGAGGGCACCTGGGCAATCTACCACTGGGGACTGCAAACTTTGAACTTCGAACTTCGAGCTGCGAACTTCGGAATGATTGAACCCCGAACCCAGAACCGCGGAACCCGAACCTCGGAACCGAGAACCTAGAACCCCGGAACCAGTACTGTTACGATATTTCGCGCTGTTCCGAAGGAGTCATCCCGCTGTCAGTTGACGATCCCCAGCCATCCGGCGCGTCCGGTGTGTTGCGCAGGCGAGACGCTCGCCGCGCGCGGCCGTTTGGGCGTGCGGGTTGGGGTGTGTCTGCAGCGGCCGGATCAGCGGCCGATGGAGCTCAGGATTGAACGCCACGCTCGCGCTCGAGAACGGGACCGTGTTTCGCGGCAAAGCCGCCGGCGCCACCGGTGAGACCGGCGGCGAGGTCGTCTTCAACACCAGCATGACCGGCTATCAGGAAGTGCTGACCGATCCGTCCTACGCCGGACAGATCGTCACGATGACGTGTCCCGAGATCGG
>CAZNMF010000051.1:0-8862 GCA_964573795.1 uncultured Solibacteraceae bacterium | reverse complement strand
TCCGCATCGGAAAAACTGCGGCCCGCGATCATCGGCGTGGCCAGCGTCCTGAAGAATCCCGCGTCCACCGCGAGGACGCGCCCGTCGAACCCACGAGGCGCCACACGTTTCGAGAACAACCGATCGACGTCCTCCGATGAGAGCGGATCGGTCCGCGAGAGCCCTACCTCGACAACGCCGGGCAACTGCCGCGCGACATCGAGGACGGTGCGTCCGCGGCGCGTTTGTTCCCGCGCATCCGACGCGTCGCCATTCGCGGCCGTCACGACATGCCCCATGAACAGATCGGTCGCCTCGAATCCGGGAGGCATGAGGAGCGTTCGAAGCACGCCGGGGATGGTGGCCAGCGCGCCGACGACCAGCATCACGCCGAACGCGGCCTGCACGGACAGCAGCATCGGACCGCCGACCAGACGATCGAGCGTCGCCGGGTCGTGGGTCGATCGAAGGACGACCAACGGATCGACGCGCGACGTGCGGAGCGCCGGCAGCGTGCCCGCCGCGATCGCGCTGACCAGCGCGATCATGCACGTCACGACGATCACGCGAACGTCCGCGGTCTCCGAGGCGAACGCCTGCAGCCCGGATGGCAGCACGCTGACGAACAATGGGCGCGCCCAGATGTACGCCAGCCAGCCAATGACGGCGCCGACGCCACAGAGCAGCGCGGATTCCACCAGCGCGTTGACGACGAGCCGGCGCGGCGAGGCGCCGAGCGCAAGGCGCACGCCCGATTCCTGACGACGCGACTGGCTCCACGTGAGCAACAGAATCGCGAGTGTCACACAGGTCACGCCGAGGACGCCCCATGCACCGGCGACCGCCAGCCAGACGTACGGGCGGACCGAAATGGACATGCCTGACTGCAGCGGCGCGACCGTCACGCCGCGATATGGCGGCATCGTCCTTGGATTCGGGAATCTGGCGGCGACGAAAGCATTGAGGCCAGCTTGTGCGGCCGCGATCGACAGACCGGGGGCCAGTCGCGCGAACGGCGCACTCTGATGCAGTTCGAACGACGCCGTCCGATCGAGATCGGACTCGACGCCGTAGAGGCCGTCGTACGGCGTCAGGTTCGAGGACGGCAGGAGAAATCCATCGGGCAACACGCCGACGACGCGCCAATGGACGTCGCTCCCCGTTCGCTGCCACGTGTCGCGCGCCATCCATTCCAACGAGAGCACGTCGCTGGAGCCGTCGTATCGGTGCTGCCAGGTGTCGTATGTGAGCAGCACGGGATGTTCCGTGCTGGTCGCGCGCACGACCGCGAAACCCGGTCCGATGATCGGCCGCACCCCCAGCACATCCAACGTATCCGTCGTCACGGCCCTCAGCCAGAGCAGCGGGTTCTCACCAGACGTCGGTATCAAGGGCTGCGGATCGCAGCACAGATCCCATGCGATCCCCGTGACGAGCCCCTTCTCTCGCGCGAGGGCCTGCGCGACCGGAACAGGCAACTCCGGCGTGCCCGCATGTCCTATTCGCGAATACACCTGCACGAGGCGATCGGGCTCGGCGTACGGCAACGGCCGAAACAGCACACGATCGAACAGCGAGAACACGACGGCGTTCACGCCGATCCCGAGCGCGACGGTGAGCACCGCGGCCACCGCGAAGCTCTTCGCGCGCGCGAACGAGCGGACGATCAGCAGGACGCTGCGCATGGATACGGGCTGCGGTCTGCGGTCCGCAGGCTGCCGTCAGCAGACCTGTTGCCCGCGGACGGCAGACCGTATGACCCCGCGATCGGGAAAAGGTTCCGGCGGGCCTGCCGTTCAAGGCCTTCTTTCACACCACCAGCATCGCGTCCCCATAACTGTAGAACCGGAAGCCTTCGCTGATCGCGTGCCGATACGCGTCGAGGATCAGCTCGCGGCCGGCGAATGCGGCGACGAGCATCAGCAGGGACGACTTCGGCAGATGGAAGTTCGTCAGCAGCGCGTCGACGACGCGGAATCGATGGCCGGGATGGATGAACAGCTCGGCTACGCCGGCACCCGCGCGGACCGTGCCGTCCGCGAGCCCGGCACTCTCCAGCGCGCGCGTCGTCGTCGTGCCGACGGCGACGATACGGCGGCCGGCCGCGCGCGTGCGCGCGATCGCATCGGCGGCCGCGGAGCCGATCTCGTACGGCTCGGGATCGACCTGATGATCTTCGACGCGCTCGACGCGCACCGGCTTGAACGTCCCGTACCCCACGTGCAGGGTGATCGTCGTCCACCCGATCCCCGCCGTGTGGATCGCCCCGATCGTCGCCTCGTCGAAGTGCAGACCCGCGGTCGGCGCCGCAACGGAGCCGCGCGCCGTCGCGTAGACGGTCTGATAGCGCTCGCGATCGTCTGGCCGATCGTCACGCTTGATGTACGGCGGAAGCGGCACGTGGCCGATGCGATCGACGGCCTCGTCGACGCTCGACGCGCCCTCGACCTCGAACCGCACGAGCCGGCGCCCGAAGAATCGCCGCTCCAACACTTCTGCGTGCAGACGTACGCCCGGCGCCTTCGTCTCGTCGCGGAACAGCAGCCGCGCGCCCGGCTTCAGCTTCTGCCCCGGATGTACGAGCGCCTGCCACTCGTCGCCACCGGCGCGCTCGAGCAGAAAACATTCGGCCGTGCCGCCGCTCGGCACGCGCGTGCCGATCAATCGCGCCGGAAACACGCGCGTGTCGTTCGCGACGATCAGATCGCCCGGCGCGAGCAGCGACGGCACGTCCGCAATGCGCCGCTCGACGAACGTGCCCGCGCGCCGATCGACGACGAGCAGCCGCGACGTGCCGCGCGGACGCGGGTCCTGGGCGATGGACGAGGGAGGAAGGGGAAAATCGAAGTCGGAGACGAGCACGGTTATCGCACTATCTCACTATCGCGCTATCGCACTATCTGGCATCGCACTATCTGCAGATCATCTCGCTATCTGGTTATCTGCCTCTACACGTCCCCTACGCGTCGCCGAATGCCGCGCCGTCACACGGGCGGCCCCTACGGTGGCTTCTGGCTTCGAACTTCTGACTTTTCCGCCGCCTTCTCGTCATCCTCGCCCCTTGGTCCCCTGGTCCCCCTCGTCCCCTGGTCCCCTGGTCCCCGCCTTCACCGCGCCGCGAGCCAGTACCACACCCACAACGCCATCCACAGCGCGAGCAGCACCGGGATGATCACGAGCAGACCGAAGATCCCCGCGAGCACGAAGACGAACGCGTAGTCGCCGCGTGCCGGCGGCGTGCCGGGACGCGCGTGACGCTCGAGCAGCTCCAGGTTCTTCAGGTTCGCGCGGAAGAAGACGTCGCCGACGCTGCCGGCGATCGGCACCGCGCCGATCAGCGCGTCGAGCAGCGCATTGGCGATCATGCGCACGAGCACGACGCGCGGCACGCGGCGATCGAGGCCGTGCACGAGCAGCAGCACCGTGAAGGCCGGGCTCGCCAGATCGCCCACGCCGGGAATCAGCGACAGGATCGGATCGAGCCCAAACCGGATGTTCGTCCCGGGAATCACGAACTGCGCGTCGAGCAGCGTCGCCCATTTGCGCAGCCATGGGAAGGATCGATCGAACATCACCCATCCATCTTCTGCGATCATGGTCGCCGATGCGCGCATGGCCCGGCTCCCCTTTTCCCCTCGGCGCCACCTGGGACGGCTCCGGTGTCAACTTCGCGGTGTTCTCGGAGCACGCGGTCAAAGTCGAGCTCTGCCTCTTCGACGGCCCTGACGAACGGCTCGAGCGCATCTGCGTGCCGCTCGTCGATCGCACGGACATGGTCTGGCACGCGTACCTGCCGGACGTGCGGCCGGGCCAGGTCTACGGCTACCGCGTCTACGGCCCGTGGAGCCCCGCCGACGGCCATCGCTTCAATCCCGCGAAGATCCTGCTCGATCCGTACGCGCGCGCGATCGGCCGGCCGATGATCTGGAACGAGGCCCTCTTCGCCTACACGCCCGGCAAGGAGACGGAGGCCTCGACCTCCGACAGCTCCCCCTACGCCCCGCTCGGCATCGTCGTCGACACCGCGTTCGAGTGGGGCGACGATCGCCCGCCGCGCACGCCGTGGCACAAGACGGTGATCTACGAGACGCACGCGAAGGGCTTCACCGCGCTGAACGACGCCATCCCCCGCGAGTTGCGCGGCACGTACCTCGGCCTCGCATCGCCGGAAGCGATCCGCCATCTCACGTCCCTCGGCGTGACCGCCGTCGAGCTGATGCCGATCCATCAGCACGCCGACGAATGGAGCCTGGTGCAGCGCGGCCTCGTGAATTACTGGGGCTACAACACGCTGTCGTTCTTCGCGCCCGATCACCGCTTCTCCTCGTCGGCCGCGCCCGTCGACGCGCTGCGCGACTTCAAGACGATGGTGCGCGCGCTGCACGCGGCGGGCCTGGAGGTGATCCTCGACGTCGTCTACAACCACACGGCGGAAGGCGATCACCTCGGGCCGACGCTGTCGTTCCGCGGCCTCGACAACCGCACGTACTACCGGCTGATGCCCGGCGATCCATCGCGCTATCAGGACTTCACCGGCACGGGCAACACGCTGAACATGCAGTCGCCCGCGGTGCTGAAGCTGCTGATGGACAGCCTGCGCTACTGGGTGCAGGAGATGCACGTCGACGGCTTCCGCTTCGATCTCGCGTCAGCGCTCGCGCGCGAGCTGCACGCGGTCAACAAGCTCTCCGCCTTCTTCGACGTCGTCGCGCAGGACCCGGTGATCGCGCGCGTGAAGCTGATCGCCGAGCCGTGGGACGTGGGCGAAGGCGGCTATCAGGTCGGCAACTTCCCGCCGGGCTGGGCCGAGTGGAACGGCCGCTATCGCGACGCCGTGCGACGCTTCTGGCGCGGCGACGCAGGCATGCTGCCGGAGCTGGCGACGCGGCTCTCCGGCAGCAGCGATCTCTACGGCTACTCCGGCCGCCAGCCGCACGCGAGCATCAACTTCGTCACCTCGCACGACGGCTTCACGCTCGCCGATCTCGTCTCGTACAACGAAAAGCACAACGAGGCGAACGGCGAGGGCAATCGCGACGGCGACTCCAACAATCTCAGCTGGAACTGCGGCGTCGAAGGGCCGACGACGGATCCGGCGATTGTCGAGCTGCGGCGACGGCAGCAGCGCAACATGCTGGTGACGCTGCTCGTGTCGGTCGGCGTGCCGATGCTGTCGGGCGGCGACGAGATGAGCCGCACGCAGCGCGGCAACAACAACGCGTACTGCCAGGACTCCGCGCTGTCGTGGACGCCGTGGCAGCTCTCGGCGGATCAGACGTCGCTGCTCGCCTTCGCGCAGCGACTGATCGCGCTGCGCGCGTCGCAGCCGGTGCTGCAGCGCCGCACGTTCCTGAGCGGCCGCCGGCCCGGCGCGACCGACGTGCTGTGGCTGCGGCCCGACGGCGGCGAGATGACGCACGCCGATTGGAACGACGGCGACCGGCACGCGCTCGGCATGCTGCTCGAGGGCGACGGCATCCAGGAGCGCGACGCGCACGGCCAGATCATCTCCGGCGACACGCTGCTGATCCTCCTGAACGCCGCGAGCACGACGGTGCCGTTCACGCTGCCGACTCGGCCGCCTGCCGTGTGGACGTGCCTCGTCGACACGGCCGCCCTCGACGGCGCGAGCCCCTCGCGCGCCGCCTCCGTCTGGCCGCTCGCGGCGCGATCGGCTGCGGTGTTGAAATTGGGTTCTGGGGTTCCAGGGTTCTGAGGTTCCGGGGTTCGGGTTCTGAAGTTCCGAGGTTCTGAGGTTCGAGAGCTCCGGAACTGCGGAACCCGGAACCCGGAACCGGAACCTGGAACCCGAACCTCGGAACTCTCGGAACCCCAGAACCTCCGAACCCACCTGAGATGACAACGCCGCGCAGATCGGCTACCGTCTAGCCGCGCTCCAGCCCGCCTGATCGTGCACCGTCGTCCCAGCCGGCGCTTCCGCGCACCACGCTCGACAATTCGTAGGTCCGTCGCCGCTCGTTTCGGCTCGTCAGCTCGTCGACCCGGAGGAGGTTGCGTCATGACGTCACGATTCGCACTCGGACTGATCGTTCTCGCCTGTCTCGCCACCACACGCACGCTCGCCGGTCCGCCGGCGCAAACCCGCGGCGCGTCGCCATCCGACGCCGCGATCATCACGAGCGCCATGTCCGCGGCGCCCATGGCCGTCTCCAAGGATGCGACCATCGTCGCCATGAACGACAAGATGGAGATGCGCACGCTGCGCGCCGGCACCAACGGCTGGACGTGCATGCCGGACGTGCCCAACACGCCCGATCCCGATCCGATGTGCATGGACAAGAACGGCATGGACTGGGTCATGGCGCTCGTGGCGCACAAGGATCCGCCAAAGGAGAAGATGGCACTCGCCTACATGCTCGCGGGCGGCTCGGACGCGAGCAACACGGATCCGTGGGCGACCGGGCCCGCCGCCGGCGACCAGTGGGTCAAGACCGGCCCGCACATGATGGTCATGAACGTCGGCGCGCACTTCGACGGCTATCCGACGACGGCGGTCAACACGGCGGTGCCGTACGTGATGTACGCCAACACGCCGTACGCGCATCTGATGATTCCAGTGAAGTGAAGAAAAGAAAGAAGAACGGTTCTGGGGTTCTCGGTTCTAGGTTCTGGGTTCTTTCGGGCTGCAGTCCGCGGTCCGCAGTCTTCGGGCTGCGGGCAGAACCTGGAACCGGAACCCAGAACCAAGAACCTCAGAACCCAGAACCTGATCCCGATCTCCCCTTCACCACCACCCCTTCGATCTCTCGTCGTGCGGGCGTGACGTCCAGCCCAATCTCGCGCAGACCGTCGACGATCGACGCCGGGGAGGCGACGCGGAGCTCGAGGCGATATGTGCCAGTCAGGTGCGTTTCGTCGAGGACGATGTGGCCGAGCGCATGCTCGAGCACGTCGCAGAGCCTTGGCATCGTGAATGATCCCGACAACGTGTCGATGTCTGGCGTATCTCCCATGAAGGTCACGGTTCCGAATGCCGCCGCGAAGCCGCCGGCCTTCTCATCCGACTCGCGCTCCGCGCGAATCTCGCCGCTCGGTGCCGTCAGGATCGACACGTCCGTCAAACGCCGTTCCCGAGTCGTCTTGACCTGCAGCACGTCGTCGACACCGTCGCGCATCAGACGCTCGATCTGATCTCCCGGCAACGGCTCCGGCAGCACGAGCATCGCGTCGTAACGCGCATCGCCGTTCAAATCCGGCGGCAGGAGGACGCGCGACTCGGGCACGTCGTGAATCGTCGCGAGCAGCGCGCGCAGCGTGTAGCCTTCGATGGCCCAGTGCTCGGCCCCGCGGTTCGATGACCGGTCTCTGCGCGTGCTGCGCGAGAGACGAACGGCCGTCGAAGGCAGAATCGACACGCGGCTCATCCGCGCCGACGGCGGCTTCGCCGGCGGCTGCGCTTCGGCGCGCGTGCGGACGTCGCCAATCCTCACGCCCGCGCGTGTCAGCAGATCGAACGCGATCGATCGTCCCTGCCGAAGCAGGCCGAGCACCAGGTGCTCGGGACCGATGTCCCGATGCCGCATGGTGTCGGCTTCCTCGCTCGCCAAGCGCAGCACGTCCAGCGTCGCGCGACCGAATGGAATTTCCTGAGATTGAGGCGTGCGCTCGAGCGGCCTGTTGATCGGCGCGAGCGCCTCGTGGAGGGACGCGAGATCCAGCGACGCGCGCGCAAAGAGATCGCCGACGATGCCCCCGCCCTCGCGCGCGAGGCCGAGCAGCAGATGCTCAGGCTCGATCGCAACGCCGCCGATCTGCGACGTCTCATACCGCGCAAAGAACAACGCGCGCCGGGCGGGCTCGGTGAAGCGTTCGAACATGGCGGGCTGCGGGCTACAGTCTACAGGCCACGGGCTACGGCTCCTGAATGGAGGGGCGGACCTTCAGGTCCGCCCTCTGCCGGCCGAACCTGAAGGTTCGGCCCTCCGAACTCCACGCCCCAAGCCGTAAGCCCCAAGCCGTAAGCCGTAAGCCGTAAGCCGTAAGCCGTAAGCCGTAAGTAAGCCTCAAAGGCTCCACCTCAACAACACCGACCCGACCGTGAACCCCGCACCGACCGACGCAAGCAGGACGAGGTTGTTCTTCTTCAGATGGCCTTCGCGCCTGGCGTCGGCGAGGGCGAGCGGAATCGTCGCGCCCGTCGTGTTGCCGTAGCGTTCCAGGTTGATGATGACTTTGTCCGGCCCGAGACCGAGACGATGCGCGGTCGCTTCGATGATGCGGCGGTTGGCCTGATGCGAACAGTAGAGATCGAGATCCGCGCCGGTCAGCCCGTTGCGGTCCAGCAGGCGCATCGCGATCTCCTCATTCTTCTTCACCGCGAACTTGAAGACCGCCTGGCCGTCCTGCTTCACGAAGTGCAGGCGCTTGTCGACCGTCTCGTGCGACGCGGGCAGGCGGCTGCCGCCCGCCGGCATGCACAGCACGGCGCCGCCCGTCCCGTCGATCTCGTGCGTAAAGTCGATGATGCCGGGCTCGTCGTCGGACGCCGGCGACAGCACGACCGCGCCGGCGCCATCGCCGAACAGGATGCACGTCGATCGATCCGTGTAGTCGATGATGCTCGACATCACATCCGCGCCGACGACGAGCGCGTGCTCGACCGCGCCGGTCGCCACCATCGACCAGCCCGTCGTCAGCGAATACGTGAAGCCCGAGCACGCCGCGCCGAGATCGAAGCCCCACGCCTTCGTCGCGCCGATCTTCGCCTGCAGCATGCACGCGGTGCTCGGGAAGATCGTGTCCGGCGTCGTCGTGCCGACGACGATGAAGCCGATGTCGTCGGGCGTGAGCCCGGCCTCGTCGATCGCCGCCTTCGCGGCCGGCGCGGCGATGTCCGACGTCGCGACGCCGGGATCGACGATG
>CAZNMF010000050.1:0-5185 GCA_964573795.1 uncultured Solibacteraceae bacterium | reverse complement strand
CACCGGCGGACGTACATCGGCGCGCTGCCGGGCCAGATCATCCAGGGCCTGCGCCGCGCGGAGTCGAAGAACCCGGTGTTCATCCTCGACGAGATCGACAAGCTCGGCTCGGACTTCCGCGGCGACCCCGCGTCGGCGCTGCTCGAGGTGCTCGATCCCGAGCAGAACAGCACGTTCCGCGACCACTATCTGGACGTGCCGTTCGACCTGTCCGAGGTCCTGTTCATCACGACCGCGAACGTGCTCGACACGATTCCAGCGCCGCTGCGCGACCGCATGGAAGTGCTCGACTTGTCGGGCTACACCGAGGAGGAGAAGCTCGCCATCGCGCGCGATCACCTCGTCGCGCGGCAGGTCGCGAACAACGGCCTGTCGCCGGATCGTGTGACGTTCACGGACGCGGCGCTGGCCGCGATCATCCGCGGCTACACGCGTGAGGCGGGCGTCCGCAACCTCGAGCGCGAGATCAGCTCGGTGTGCCGCAAGATCGCGCGCAGGCAGGCCGAAGGCGACACCGCTACGATCGTCGTCACGCCGCAGGTCGTGGTGGATCTGCTCGGCGCGCCGAGGCACCTCGACGAGGAGATGCGCGATCGCACGAAGGATCCGGGCGTGGCGGTCGGCCTCGCGTGGACGCCCGTCGGCGGCGACGTGCTGTTCGTCGAAGCGTCGCGCATGCCGGGCGGCAGCCAGTTGACGCTCACCGGCCAGCTCGGCGACGTCATGAAGGAGTCGGCGCGCATCGCGCTGTCGTGGTTCCGCGCCAACGCGTCGCGCTACGGCGTGGATCCGGGGTTCTATCGCGACTCCGAGATGCACCTGCACGTGCCGGCTGGCGCGATCCCGAAGGACGGCCCGTCGGCCGGCGTGACGATGGTGACGGCGCTCGCGTCGGCGCTGTCGGGACGCCCGGTGCGTCCGGATCTGGCGATGACCGGCGAGATCACGCTGTCCGGCCGCGTGCTGCCGGTCGGCGGGATCAAGGAGAAGGTCCTCGCGGCCCGGCGCATGGGCATCCGCGAGGTCATCCTGCCTCGACAGAACGAGAAGAACATCGTCGAGGACCTGACGCCGGAGCAGCGCCGCGACCTGACCGTCCACTACGTCTCGGAGATGGACGAGGTCCTGATGCTCGCGCTGACGCCGGCCGCGCGCAAGGCGGATGTGACGCGTCACGAAGAGCCGGTTCGCCCGCGGTTCAGCCTCGCCTGATCGCGCGGCTTGGACGAGGACACGAACGCCGGCAGGGCACTGCGTCCTGCCGGCGTTTTTCTTTTTGTCGTCCGGCTATCGCGACCGCGCCAGCGGGACGCGTCTGTCCAGCATCGCCAGCCCGAGCACCGTCTTCATGTCGATGATGCCGCCGCTGCGCACGAGCGACCACGCTTGCGCGATCGTGAACGTCTTCGGCTCGATGTCCTCGTCCTCGTCGCCCGCGCGCGGCCGCGCGGGCCGCGTCAACCCGCGGCAGAGATAGAACGTCATGTGCTCGTCGCAGAAGCCCGGCGTCGGATAGTAATCGCCGAGACGCGTGATCTGCGACGGCCGCAATCCGATCTCTTCCTCGCATTCGCGTCGCGCGGCACGATCCGGCCGTTCGCCCGGCTCGAGCGTACCGGCCGGCAACTCCCAGATTCGGCGGTTCAGCACGTAGCGGAACTGGCGAATCAGAATGACGCGATTCGGCGCCGGCTGCGGCACCAGCACCACCGATCCTCGATGGCGCACGATCTCCATCGTCGCGCGCCGGCCGTCTGGCATGACGATGCGATCGCGCTCGATCGTGAAGACGCGACCGGTGTAGATGACGTCGCGTGTGCGAGCCGTGCGAGTTGCCGTGCGTGCCATGTCAGTCCTTTCGCGATGAGGCGTCGACGCCGGCGCTGCGCTTCAATGTGTCGACGACCTGTTGGAGATCCTCGGGAAGCGGCGCGTCGAATATCAGGCGTCTGCCGTCTGCGGGATGCGTGAACGACAGATGTGACGCGTGAAGAAACGGGCGATCCAATCGCGAGACGGCCGCAAGCGACGCCGGCAGCCGCCGGCGGACGCCGCCGTAGAGCGCGTCGCCGACGACGGGAAATCCCGCCTCGCTCAGATGGACGCGGATCTGGTGCGTACGGCCGGTGTGAATCCGCACACGCACCAGCGAGAGGCCGTTCAACGGCTCGACGCCCACGATGACGGTCTTCGCATCTCGCGCGTGTCGCGCACGGCTCGAGATGCGTTGACGATGTTTCGGATCGCGACCGAGCGGCTGATCGAACGTGCGCCCCGCCATCGGCCGGCCCCACACGAGCGCGACGTATTCCTTGTCGACGAGCCGATCGTGGAACTGCTGCGCGAGCGCGCGATGCGCGCGGTCGTGCTTCGCGATGACCATCACGCCGGACGTCCCTTTGTCGAGGCGATGCACGATCCCGGGTCGCTGCGTGCCGCCGATCCCGCTCAGCCCGCGGACGTGGTGCAGCAGCGCGTTGACGAGCGTTCCGGCCGCATGACCCGCGGCCGGATGCACGACCATCCCGGCCGGCTTGTCGACGACGACGAGGTCGTCGTCGTCGTAGAGCACCGGCAGTGGCAGGGCTTCAGGCTGCGGCGTGCTTGGCGCGGGCTCCGGGAGATCGATCGCGATCGTCGTGCCCGGCGTCACGATCGCGCCGGTTTTGGCCGCGCGCCCGCCGATCGTGATCGATCCTTCGCGAATCAGACGTTGAACGTGCGAGCGCGACAGATCCGGCAGGCGCGCCGTGAGGACGAGATCGAGCCGCCGGCCCGCGTCTTCGCTCGATGCCGTGATCGTGAGGTGTCGGGCCGTCGGCCGCGCACTCTCGCCGCTGGCGCTCATGGCGAAGACCGGCCGCTAGGCGGCGGCGCGCGATCGCAGGCGGATGAGCATTGCGAGCGCGACGGGCACGGCGATGAGCGAGACGAACTGCGACGTCGAGACGCCGAGGATCACGCCGCGATCGTCGCCGCGGTAGAACTCGATGATGAACCGTGAGATGCCGTAAAGCAGCACGTAGAGCCAGAACGTACGTCCGGCGAACGTACGTCCGCGGCGCTCGGTGAGCAGGAGCACGAACAGGATCAGCAGCTCGGCGCCGGCGTCGTAGAGCTGCGTCGGGTGCAGCGGCACGCCGAGCGGCGTGCCGACGTTGGCGGCGGCGGCCGGGTTGGTGAAGGTGATGGCCCACGGCACGGACGTGGGGCGTCCGTAACAGCATCCGGCGAGCAGACAGCCGAAGCGGCCGATGACGTGGCCCAGCGCGATGCCCGGCGCGAACAGATCCGCCGTGGTCCACAGGCGCAGGTCGTAGCGGCGCACCAGCCAGATCGCGACGGCAAGGGCGGCGATCAGGCCGCCGTAGAAGACGCCGCCGGCGCGGACGAGCGACAGGATCTCGCGCGGCTGGTTCACGAAGTACCGGAAGTCGATCGCGATCAACATCAGCTTGGCGCCGACGAGCGCCGCGATGATGAGGTAGATCCCGAGATCCATGATCTTCGTGCCGTCGATCCCCAATCGCCGCGCGCGCACGACCGCGAGCTGCAGCGCCGCGAGATAGGCGGCAGCGAGCAGCACGCCGTACGAGTAGACGGGCCAGTCTCCGACTTCAAACAGAATGGGATGCATGGCGTCTCGGGAAAAGAAGCTCGATGAAGATCAGGATGGCGCCGATCGTGATCGCCGCGTCGGCGACGTTGAAGGCCCAGAAGTGCCAGTCGCGCCAGTACACGTCGACGAAATCGACGACGAAGCCCTGGCGCAGGCGATCCGTGAGGTTGCCGATCGCGCCGCCGAGGATGAAGGACAGGCCGACGCGCGCGAGGCGCTCGTCGTGCCGGATGTGGCGCGCGTAGTACGCGATGCCGACGAGCGCCATCACCGCCAGCGCCGTGGTCGTCACGCTGCGGACCGGATGGGCGACGTCGTTCAGCAGGCCGAAGGCGACGCCGGCGTTGTGCACGTGCACGAGATCGAGCAGACCGGAGATGATCGGACGGCTCTCGTAGAGCGGGATCGTTGCGCGGATCAGCGCTTTCGTCAGCTGATCGAGGGCGACGATGCCGAGCGCGAGCGACCAGAACAGGCGCAACGCGGTCCGCGGGGCATCCGCGGGCGCATCGGACGCGACGACGCCGTCCGTGACGATCGGATCCTGCGCGCCGTCAGCGTCCGACACCGTCTCCCCTCAGGGCGCCTTCGCAGCGCGCGCACAGCCCCGCCATCGGCCCGGACGTCGCCGTCTCGGTGACGATGCGCCAGCAGCGCGGACATTTCTCGCCGGGCGCGGGCGCGACGGCGACAGAGACCATCGAGTCCGCCGTCGCCACGCCGCCGCCGACGCGATCGGCCGTCTCGGTCCGGCGTTCCTCGACCGTCACGGCCGAGGTGATGAAGAACATCGGCAAATCGGCTTCGTGCGCGCGCAGCAGTGCGAGCGTGTCGCCGGACGCAGAAACCGTCACGTGCGCGCCGAGCGCGCTGCCGATCGTCTTCGCCTGCCGCGCGACCTCGAGCGCGCCGTTGACCTGGCGCCGCACGTCGAGCAGCTTCGCCCACCGGTCCTCGAGCGCCTCGTCGAGCCAGGCCTCGAGCCCGGCGGGAAACTCCGCGAGATGGATCGAGTCCTCGCGCGCGCCCGGCAGCGACTTCCAGATCTCGTCCGCCGTGATCGAGACGATCGGCGCCAGCAGCCGCGCGAGACCGTCGGCGATCACGTACTGCACGGTCTGCGCGGAGCGGCGCTCGCGCGATGCCGCGCTGAACGTGTAGAGCCGATCCTTCGACACGTCGAGATAGAACGCGCTCAGGTCGACCGTGACGAGCTCGTTGACCGCCTGGAAGATCGCCTGGAAATCGTACGTGTCGTAGCTCGCACGCATGCCCAGCGCGACGCGCGCGAACTTCGCGAGCATGAAGCGATCGACGTCGAGCAGGTGATCGACCGGCAACCGATCGATCGCCGGATCGAAATCGTACAGGTTCGCCAGCAGATACCGGAACGTGTTGCGGATCTTCCGGTACGCCTCGACGACGCGCGCGAGGATCTCCTTGCTGATGCGGATCTCCTCGCGGTAGTCGCTCATCGCGACCCAGAGCCGCAGGATGTCCGCGCCGCTGTCCTTGATGATGTCCTGCGGCTGCAGCACGTTGCCGAGCGACTTCGACATCTTCCGG
>CAZNMF010000049.1:0-80993 GCA_964573795.1 uncultured Solibacteraceae bacterium | reverse complement strand
GCCAGCTCGTGCTCGAGCCGGCGCGTGACGACGTGGAAGCGGAAGTCGAGGAAGTGCCAGAGGACCTCGTGCAGATCGAGCCGCTCGGGCTTGCCGACGTCCGGCTTCTCCGTCGGGATCAGGCACGTGAGGTTGACGGGGAACGTCGACTGGAGCGGCGTGTGCTTGAACAGATACGCCATTACCATCTTCGGATCCGCGTCCCGCTTCAGCTCCAGCGCGATCCGCACGTCGTCTGTGGACAGATCCTTGACGTCGACCAGGTGCGGCAGCTTGCGCGAGAGCGCGACGTCCGCGATACGCTCGACGAGCGTCGCCTTGTTGAGGGCGTACGGAATGCTGGTGATGTAGATCGTCTGGCTGCCGCGCGTCTCCGGTCCTTTTTGCCACGTGGCGCGAATACGGATGCTGCCCGAGCCTGTCTTGTAGATCTCCTTGATTTCTTCGGGCGAGTTGACGATTTGGCCGCCGGTCGGAAAATCCGGGCCCTTGATGTAGCGGCAGAGCTGCGCCGGCGACATCTCGAGATCCGCGTCGATCATCTTGATCAGCGCGGTGCAGACCTCGTAGAGATTGTGCGGCGGGATGTTCGTCGCCATGCCGACCGCGATGCCGGTGGCGCCGTTGATCAGCAGATTGGGCACGCGCGCGGGCAGGACGACCGGCTCGTCGCGCGTGCCGTCGTAGTTCGGTCGGAACGCGACCGTGTCCTGCTCGATCTCCGTCAGCATCTCGTCGCTGATGCGCGCGAGCCGGCACTCGGTGTAGCGCATCGCCGCGGCACTGTCGCCGTCGAGCGATCCGAAGTTGCCCGAGCCGTCGACGAGCGGATAGCGCAGCGAGAACGGCTGCGCCATGCGCACGAGCGTCTCGTAGAGCGCGGCGTCGCCGTGCGGGTGGTAGTTGCCCATCACGTCGCCGACGACCTTCGCGCACTTGCGGAACTTCGCGTCGGCCGTCAGGTTCTGCTGCCACATCGTGTAGAGGATGCGGCGCTGGACGGGCTTGAGGCCATCGCGCACGTCGGGCAGCGCGCGCGACGTGATGACCGACAGCGCGTAGTTCAGATACTTCGATTGCGCGGCTTCGTGCAGCGCGACGTGATCCACGCCGCCCGTGGGCGGCGGCGCCATCGTCACGTCCGACGAGCCGTCGAACAGGGAAGGAGTCTTCTCGGACTTGCGTTTCGCCACGTCCGAGATTCTAGTGCGGGATCATCCGAGCGAGACGGCCCGCGTCGACGGCGCGCGTCGCAGTTTCTTCAACCGCCTCGCAAAAAACGCAATCTTGTCGATGGCCTTCCGGCGGTTTCGCAGCAGCAATTCCGGGGAAAATCGACGAAGTGTCGATCTGGCACGGCTCGTGCCTCTCGAGACGTTCGTGCGGAAGTTTTCCTCTTGTATCCCCCTATCCGACGACGCTACCGTGGGGAGGCCAAACGTGACGGCCCTGAATCAAAAAATGGCCCATATGGAGGGCCGTGTGATGGAGCACGCACAGACGTTGATTGACATCCGGGAGACGCTCGGACGGTTCGAGCAGCGCGTCGACGCGCGGTTTGCCGGCGTCGACCAGCGGCTGGAGCGTCTCGACCAATCCGTGACGGCGTTGCGCAAGGAGCACGCGACGGATTTCCGATGGCTGGTTGGCATCCAGATCACGACCACCATCGCGATTCTCGCCGCGCTGATTCAGGCGGTGCTGTCGAAATAGCCAGGTTCCGGCCATCGCAGAGCTGCGCCGCATCATCCACGTCGACATGGACGCGTTCTACGCGTCCGTCGAGCAGCGCGATCGACCCGATCTGCGCGGCAAGCCCGTCGCCGTCGGCGGCTCGCCGGCCTCGCGAGGCGTCGTCGCGGCCGCGAGCTACGAGGCCCGCGCGTTCGGCGTGCGCTCGGCGCTCCCGATGTCCCGCGCCGTCCGGCTCTGCCCGGATCTGGTCATCGTCCGCGCGGATTTTCAGAAGTATCGAGCCGTCTCACAGCAGGTCTTCGCGATCTTCCGGTCGGTGACGCCACTGGTCGAGCCGCTATCGCTCGATGAGGCCTACCTCGACGTCACCGACAACGCGTGGGGCGAGCCGCTGGCCATGACCGTCGCCAGGCGGATCAAGGCGCTGATTCGCGAGACGACCGGACTGACGGCGTCGGCGGGCGTCGCGCCCAACAAATTTCTGGCGAAGATTGCCTCGGCGTGGAAGAAGCCGGACGGCCTCACCGTCATCGCGCCCGAGCGCGTCGAGTCGTTCCTGCAGCAGCTCCCGATCGAAGCGCTGTGGGGCGTCGGGCCCGTCACGGCCAAGCGTCTGCGCGAGCATGGCATCGCGACGTTGATGGACGTGCGCCGCGTCGACGCCGCGGTGCTGCGCGCCGCCGTCGGCAGCATGGCGGAGTGGCTGACGGCGCTGGCACACGGACGGGACGATCGCCCCGTCCAGCCGAATCGCGCGGCGAAGTCCTCGTCGAGCGAGTGCACGTATGCGGAGGATCTGATCGACCTCACGCGCATTCGCGAGGAGATCGACACGATGGCGCGCGAGAACGCGGCGTGGCTCGCCGAGAAGGGCCTGCTCGCGCGAACGGTCGTGATCAAGGTGCGCTACAGCGACTTCACGACCGTCACGCGCAGCCACTCGCAGGCGCCTGGCAACGACGCGGAGGACATCGTGCGACGCGCGATCGCACTACTCGCCAAGACGGAAGCCGGAGCGCGGCCGGTACGCCTGCTCGGCGCCGGCGTCCACGGGCTGGTCACGCCGCAGTCGATTGAGATGCGCCTGCCGTTCGATCGGCCCGAGCCGTAGCGCGCCGCCGGATCCACGCGAAGAAGCGGCGCAGCGCGAGCGAGATGCCCGTGTACACGAGCAGCGCGCCGCCCGCCGACACGAGCCCCGCAATCGTCTGTCCCGACAACCCCAGGATCTCGCCCGTGTGCGCGAAGCGCAGGACCGAGCGCATGCGCCGGCCCGGCGTCTGGGCCGCGAAGTCGCTCGTCTGCGTGACCGCGCCGGTCATCGCGTCGACCGTCAGCGTCGAGCGCGCCTGCGGCTGTCCGCCGTCGCCGCGATCGACCGAGAAACCAATCGGCGCGCGATCGGACGCCGGCAGGCGCAACGTCAGGATGTTCCAGTCCGTCGCTTCCGCCATCGCGCGTGCAATCGCGGCGTCCAGACCGATTCCGCTCGGCCGCGGCGCGTCGGTGGCCGGGGCGGCGGCGCCGGCCGCGTCCGCCGATCCGGCGCGCGTGGCCCGCGGCGCATCCGCCGCCGATCCGGCTGGCACCGCCGCGCGTGGCGCGTCGGTCATCGCCATTGCGCCCGCTGGTGTCATCCCACGCGCGCCTCGGCCCTCGCGGCCTTCACCGCGCGCGCCGCCTCGTCCGCCGCGACCGCCTTCGCCACGAAGGCCGCCCTCGCCGCGCCCACCGGCGGGGCCGCCGCCACGGCCCGCGCCCGGCGGCGGCGGCTGCTCGCCCATCACGCGATAGACCATGTTGTTGGCCCACGGGTAGGACATGACCACGCCGGAATAGACGATCACGGCAAGCGGCAACGCGGACCAGAAGCCGATCGTGTTGTGCCAGTTGAAGTCGCGCGCCTTCGCGCGGAGGCCGCCGCGGAACCACGTGACGTTGCGAATCTGCTTCCACGTCAGAGCCTTCGGCCACCACAGATACATCCCGCTCAGCACGATGCAGAGAAAGAGCAGGTTCGACGCGCCCGTGAACATGCGCCCGGTCGGACGGCTCTCGCCGCTCTGCCCGAGGTACCGATGCCACGTCGTCATCGTCGTGAAGAACTGGCGCAGCCCCTGGCCGCGTCCTTCGCCGTAGACCTGGGCGGTGTAGGGATTGACGTAGATCGTCCGCGGCCCAATGGCCACGGCCGCCGGCAGCGACGGGTCGGCGCGATAGGCGATGGTCGTCGGCTGCGCGTCCGGCTCGGCGGCGCGGACGGCGTCGAGAATCGCGGTGGCGGGTGCGCGCTCGGCGCCCGTCGGCGGCGCGGACCGATAGTCGCGTGTATCCGCCCAGTACTGCATCTGTCGCTGATACGTGAGCGCGACGCCCGTCACGCACATGATCAGAATGACGACGCCGGCGACGACGCCGCAGGCGAGATGGAGCCAGAACAACAGACGACGAAAGAGAGCCATCACAACTCCGACCACTGACGAAGCAGGTTGTGGTACACGCCGGTCAACTGCACGGCGGCAGGATGATCGGGAATGTCGACGGTGATCCGCTGGATCGCCGTGTCGAGATCGAACAGCAGCGTCCGCTGCCCGTCGTCGCGAATCAGGCTCTGGATCCAGAAGAACGAGGCGACGCGCGCGC
Source organism: uncultured Solibacteraceae bacterium (assembly GCA_964573795.1). Taxonomy (GTDB): domain Bacteria; phylum Acidobacteriota; class Vicinamibacteria; order Vicinamibacterales; family SCN-69-37; genus CAZNMF01. The sequence goes on along the minus strand of CAZNMF010000049.1, from coordinate 76,655 downwards.
CGCGCGTCACCGGCGTCACGTGGTGCAGGCTCGTCGACGGATACAGCACCATGTCGCCGGCCGGCAGCTTCACGCGATGGACGCCGTACGTGTCCTCGACGCAGAGCTCGCCACCGTCGTACTCCTCGGGATCGCGGAAGAACAGCGTCGCGGACAGATCGGTGCGCAGGCGGTGCGGCGTGCCGGGCACCTGGCGGATCGCGTTGTCGACGTGGTTGCCGAATTGCTGTCCGCCCGCGTAGCGGTTGAACATCGGCGGGTAGACGTGGAGCGGCAGCGCCGCGGACATGAAGAGCGCGTTGCGCTGCAGCGCGCCGAGCACCATCTGGCCGATCTCCCGCGCGATCGGGTGGTCTTCGGGCAACTGCTGGTTGTCCTTGGCCTGGACGGCCTGGTGGCCGGCCGTGAGGCGGCCGTCCTGCCAGTCGGCGGCGTCGAGCCTGGCGCGCGCGGAGGCGACCTGCTCCGGCGTCAGGACGTCGGGAATGCTGAGTAGCATGGAGATGGTCCGGAAGAAGCGTGACGACTAAATGAGAACTGTCTCAGAAGAACCGGATGGAGTCTAAACCCGACCAGATTAGTCCGTCAACCCCGCAGACAAGACCCGGACATCGCGCGCGATGCGGCGATATCCTCGACTTTTTGACGTGATGCGCCTTCGCCTCCTCAGCCGCGCCAGCGATCTGGCTACGCTCCAAGCGCGCCTCGTGGCCGCCGCGCTTCGGGCGCGGCATCCCGACGTCGACGTCGTGCTCGCCACGCAGTCGTCCGAGGGCGACCGCGACCGGCGCGTCGCGCTCTGGGACGCCGCCGACAAGGGCCTGTTCACGACCGATCTCTCGCAGGCGCTGGTCGACGGCCGCGCCGACCTCGTCGTCCATTCGTGGAAGGACCTGCCGATCGCGCCGCATCCCGGCACGCGCGTCGGCGCGACGCTCGAGCGCGCCGATCCGCACGACGTGCTGCTCGTGCGACGCGACGTCGTGGCGGCGCATCCGGCGTCGCTGACGATCCTCACCTCGTCGCCTCGGCGCGCCTGGCAGCTCGAGCGCTCGCTGACGCCGCTGCTGCCGTGGCCCGTCGCCGCGCTCACGACGACGGCCGTGCGCGGCAACATCCCGACGCGGCTGGCGAAGCTCGTGCGGGGCGAGGGCGACGCGCTCGTCGTCGCCAAAGCGGCGCTCGATCGGCTGCTGTCGCCGGCTGGCGCGCCTGACGTCGCGCAGGCGATCCGCGCGTCGCTCGCCGCGTGCCGCTGGATGGTGCTGCCGCTCGACGCGTTCCCGACCGCGCCGGCGCAGGGGGCGCTCGCGGTGGAAATCGCGGATCGCGACGGCGACGTCGCGCGACTCGTCGCAGCAATCGATCACGAGCCGACGCGGCGCGCCGTCATCGCCGAACGCGATCTCCTCGCAGCGGCCGGCGGCGGCTGCCACGAGGCGATCGGCGCGACCGTCCGCGTCCGCGACTACGGCATCGTCACCAGCGTGCGCGGCAGGATGCCGTCCGGCGACGAGCGGCAGATCTGGTCGCTCGACGCATCCGGCGAGCCGTGGCCGCGCACGACGAGCGATCGCATCTGGCCGCGGCGCGACGAGCGCGATCGGGCCGTCCGCACGAAGCTGCCCGACGTCGCGATTCCGCGGGACGCCTCCGCGTTCTGGATTGCGCGCGCGGACGCGCTGCCCGAGTCGTTCATGCCGTCCCAGGATCACGTCGTGTGGGTGTCGGGCTCGCGGACGTGGGCCAGGCTGGCGCAGCGCGGCATCTGGGTCAACGGATCGGCCGACGGTCTCGGCGACGGCGAACAGCCGAGCGCGGACACGCTTGCGGGCCGGCCGCTCCGCTGGTTACGGTTGACGCACGCCGACGCCGGCGATCCGGACGCGCTGGCGACGTACACGGTGACGCGCGATCTGCCGGCGGATCTCGGCTCGCGCACGCATTGTTTCTGGACCAGCGGCCGTCTGTTCCGCGACGCGCTGGAGCGATTTCCCGCGCTGCGCGACGCGCGCCACGCGAGCGGCCCCGGACGGACCGCTGCCGCGATTCGTGAGACGCTTGGGCCGACCGCGTACAGACGCGTCTGGCTGGACTACGACCAATGGCTTCAGACCGTACTCTCGTAACCGCTCCGCCGGCGCCGTGGTCGCGATTGCGCCTGCGGCAGACGCCGCACCTCCGCGATCTCGTTGCCGAGACGACGTTCTCCGTCGCCCAGCTCATCCAGCCGTACTTCGTCGTCGAGGATCTCGCCACCCCGGAGCAGATCGCGGGTCTCGGCGACAACGCGCTGCAAAGCCGCGCGACGGTGCTCGACGCGATCGCGCGCGATCTCGACGCCGGCGTCAGGCACTATCTGCTGTTCGCCGTGCCCGCGCACAAGCACGCGCGCACGCCGGACTTCCATCCGCTCGCGAGCGCGGTCGAGGCCATCAAGCAGCGCTTCGGCGACGCGCTGCATCTCTGGGTCGACGTCTGTCTCTGCTCCTGGACGACGCACGGGCATTGCGCGCTGCTCGACGATCGCGGCGGGATCGATCTCGGTCCGACGCTCGACGCGCTGGCGGCCGAAGCGGTCGACGCGGCGAACGCGGGCGCCGACGGCGTCAGCCCGAGCGACATGATGGACGGCCGCGTGGCGGCCATTCGCGCGGCGCTCGACGCGCACGGCCACGCGCGCGTGCCGATCATGAGCTACAGCACGAAGTTCGCGAGCCAGTTCTACGGCCCGTTCCGCGACGCCGCGGACTCGGCGCCGCAGTTCGGCAATCGCCGCCACTACCAGCTCGACGTGCGCTCGCGAAAGGACGCGATCGGATCGAGCGTGCGCTGCGCACACGAGGGCGCCGATCTGCTCATGGTCAAGCCGGGCATGACGTCGATCGATTTGATCGCGCCGATTGCCGACGCGACCGGCATGCCGGTCGGCGCCTATCAGGTCAGCGGCGAGTACGGCGGCCTCGTCACGCTCGCCGAGCGCGGCCTGCTCGACTTCGACGCCGCGCTGCTCGAGACGTGGCACGTCTTCCGCCGCGCCGGCGCGGCATTCATCATCACGTACGGCGCGCGTCGCGCCCGTGCCCTCGGACTTGCATGACACATCAGGAGTTGTTCGATCGCGCCCTTCGCACCGCGCCCGGCGGCGTCCACAGTCCCGTTCGTGCGTTCAAGAGCGTCGGCGGCACGCCGATCTTCGTCGCGTCGGCCAGGGGCCCGCGTCTCGTCGACGTCACTGGCGTCCGATACATCGACTTCTGCCTCAGCTTCGGCCCGCTCATCCTCGGCCATGCCGATCCCGTCGTCGCCGCACGCGTCCACGAAGCGGTCGACGATGGCTGGACGTACGGCGCGTGCGAGCCGTACTCGCTTGCGCTCGCGGAGTGGATCATCGGCCGCGTGCCGTGGGTCGAGCGGCTGCGATTCGTGTCGTCGGGCACCGAAGCGGTGATGTCCGCGCTGCGCGTCGCGCGCGCCGCGACGGGCCGATCGTACGTGCTGAAGTTCGAGGGCTGCTATCACGGCCACGCGGACGGCCTGCTCGTCCGCGCCGGCTCGGGCCTCGCCGGGCCCGTCGCAGCGACGAGCGCGGGTCTGCCGGGCGACGCGATCTCGCACACGCTCGTCGCGCCGCTCGACGACGAGCGCGCGTTCGACGAGATCGTCGACGCGAAGGCCTCGGAGATTGCGGCGGTGATCGTCGAGGGCGTGCCCGCCAACTACGGTCTGCTGCCGCAGCGCCGCGAGTGGCTCACGCACGTCGCCGCGCGCTGCCGCGAGGTGGGCGCGCTCTTCGTGCTCGACGAAGTGATCACGGGCTTCCGCAGCGGACTGCAGGGCGCGGCCGGCGCGTTCGACGTCCGTCCCGATCTCGTCTGCTACGGCAAGATCATCGGCGGCGGATTTCCCGTCGGCGCGTACGGCGGCCGCGCGGATTTGTTGTCGCTCGTCGCACCGGCAGGGCCCGTCTATCAGGCCGGCACGCTCAGCGCGAATCCCGTCGGCATGCGCGCCGGCCTGGCGACGCTCGATCGCATGGCCGGCGAAGACGGCTGGAACGCGCTCGAGACGCGCGCGACGACGTTCGTGCGCGGGCTGCGCGAGCGCTTCGCGTCGGCGGCACCCGCCCTTCATGTCGATCGGCACGCGTCGATCTTCTGGATCCGGCACAGCGGGCCGGCGAAATGCCGCCGGCCCGACACGATCGGCGCCGCGCACGCGAAGTGGTATCCGCGGTTCTTCCATGCGGCGCTGCAACGCGGCATCTATCTGCCGCCCTCGCCCTACGAAGTGTGCTTTCTGTCGCTCGCGCACGACGAGGCGACGCTGGCCGAGGCCGCCGACGCGCTCGTCGCCGCCGCCGAGGAGGCCGACCGCTCGTGACGCTGCCCCGATCCTCCAGCCGCCTCCAGTACACGATCGCCATCGTCTGGCTCGTGTTCATGGTGTCGCTGGCCTCGTGGTGGCTGCGGCTCGGTCTGACGTCGCCGGCCTGGCACCGGATGTACTTGTGGGAAGGCGGGACGTTCCTCACGCTCCTGATCGCCGGCGGCATCGCGATCCTGTACGGGATCCGGCGCGAGCATCGGCGCCGGCGCGCGCTCGAGACGTTCTTCATGTCGTTCACGCACGACCTGAAGACCGCGCTCGCGAGCATCCAGCTCCAGGCGGAAGGCATCCGCGAAGACTGGCCCGACGGCGCGCCCGCCGGCGCGCTCGACCGGCTGCTGCACGACACGCTGCGGCTGCAGATCCAGCTCGAGAACTCGCTCTACGTCGCGCAGCCGGATGGCCGGCTGCTGCGCGAGTCGATCGACGTCGGCGCGGCCATCGCGCGGCTCGCGCAGGAATGGCCGTCGCTCACGCTGCGCGTCACCGGCGCCGCGCAGATCCTCGCGGACGCGCGCGCAATCGACACGATCTTCCGCAATCTGCTGCAGAACGCCGCGCTGCACGGTCACGCGACGGAGGTCGCGATTCGCATCGAGTGCCCGTCCAGCGGGCTGGTGCGCGTCGTGATGACGGACAACGGCAGCGGCGTGTCGGCCGAACGATTCGTCCATCTCGGACAGCCGTTCGCGCGCCTGAGCGAGACCAGCGGATCCGGCGTCGGCCTGTTCGTCTGCCGGCAGATCGTGAAGCGCCTCGGCGGCGCCTTGAGCTTCATCGCGCCCGACGGCCCGTCGAGAGGCCTCACGGTGTCGATCGAGCTGCCCGGAGAACGGTGATGCCACGGGTACTTCTCGTCGAAGACGATCCCTCGCTCGGCCAGACGCTGGACGAGCGGCTGCGCAAGGAAAAGCTCGACGTCACGTGGGTCACGACGATTGCCGCCGCGGAGAAGGCGCTGCCGGAAGCACGCTGGGATCTCGCGATCGTCGACGTGAAGCTGCCGGACGGATCCGGCTTCGGGCTCGCGCGGATGATCAAGCGCACGTCGCTCACGCCGGTGATGTTCATGACGGCGCTGAACTCGGCGGAGAACCGGCTCGAGGGCTTCGAGATCGGCGCGGACGAGTACCTGCCGAAGCCGTTCCATCTGAAAGAGCTGATCCTGCGCGTCCGCCACGTCCTTGCGACGCAGCGCGTGCCCGACGTCGTCCAGGCGGCAGGGCGCACGATCGACCTTGGCGCGCTGTCGGTCACCACGCCCGACGGCGGACGGACGTTCCTCCAGGTGCGCGACGGCCACGTGCTGAAGCTGCTGATCGCCGCCGCGCCGGCCGTCGTCGATCGGTCCGAGATCCTCGATCGCGTCTGGGGCCGCGAGCAGTTCCCGACGCCGCGCGCCGTCGACAACAGCATCGTCCGCCTGCGCCAGGCGCTGCAGGACGAGAACGGCGAGCTGATCCGATCCGTACGCGGGATCGGCTATCAGTGGGCCGTGGAACAGTAGTCAGCGCGTTTCCACGGTTACGGTCGTCATCGTGATCGGCGCCCGCGGCGTTTCGCCGTCGACCGGCACCTGCGCCATCGCGCGAACGACGTCCATCCCGCCGGCGACGCGCGCGAAGACCGTGTACTTGCCGTCGAGCGCGCGGCAGTTGCCGATGCAGATGAAGAACGACGTCGAGCCGCTGCCGGGATCCTCGCCGCGCGCGATGGAGACGACGCCCTCTTCGTTCGGCGTGTCGGTGAATTCCGGCGGCAGATTGTGGACGAGCGCCTGCTGCCGCACCGTGAGCGGCACATCGCGAAACGCGAGCGCTCCGGTCTGAATGACGAAGTTCGGCGCGACGCGATGGATCTTGACCTCGTCGTAGACGCCGGCCGCCGCCCATTGCAGGAACGCGCGCACGGTCTCCGGCGCCTTGTCCGGCAGCATCTCCAGCTCGATCGCGCCCATCGTCGTCTTGACGGTCGCTCGATACGCGGACAGATCGGCTGCCGTCGCGTTCGCGAACGGATCGACCGGCGTGTCGCGAATCGTCACGGACTTGATCGCGACGCGCGATCGCGGATGGCCGTCCGCGTCGGCGTCGACCGCCGAGATCGCCTGCACGACTTCGAGCCCGTCGACGACGCGCGCGAAGACGGTGTACTGACCGTCGACGCCGGGTTGATCGCTGGCGCAGATGAAGAACTGCGCGCCGGCGCTGTCGGGCTGCCCGGCCAGCAGCACGGCCGAGACCGCGCCGGCCGTGTGCTTCCCGGCCACCGACTCGGCGCGGACCTGATTGAATCCGCCGGAGCCGTAGTCGGCCGTCTTCGCCGGGTCTTTCGACAGCGGATCGCCGCCCTGGATGATCCCGTAGCGAATCACGCGATGGAAGATCGTGCCGTCATAGGCACCGTCGCGCGCGAGCTTCATGAAGAACGCGACGTGGTTGGGCGCCGATTCCGGCAGGAATTGAATGACGATGGCGCCCGCGGTCGTCTCGATGACGGCTTGCTTGTTCCGCATCTCGTCGAGCGAGTAGGACGACGTGAAATAGACGGGCGCCGGCTGAGGCCGGGCCGGCGCCGGACGCGGCGCAGGCCTCGGTGCGGGCCGTCGTGGCGCGGGAGCCTGCAGGCCGGCGAGCACGAGCAGCAGCGGGAGCAGCATGAGCGTCATTCTACGCGCGTGAATGCGCGATAATGAGCGGCATGACTGACATCGCCGCGCGCGGTTACGCCAAGCCGGACGTGCTCGTCTCCACCGAGTGGGTCGCCGAGCACCTCACCGATCCCGACCTCCGGATCATCGAGTCCAACGAGGACACGCTGCTGTATGCCTCGGGGCACGTTCCGGGCGCGGTGCACGTCGACTGGACGGCGGATCTGAACGATCCGGTGCGGCGCGACTACATCACGCGCAAAGGCTTCGAGGCGCTGATGTCCCGCATCGGCGCGACGCCGAAGACGACGGTCATCTTCTACGGCGACAAGAACAACTGGTGGGCGTGCTACGCGTTCTGGGTCTTTCAGCTGTTCGGCCACAAGAACGCGCGGGTCATGGACGGCGGCCGGCTGAAATGGGAGAAGGAAGGCCGCCCCACGACGCGCGAGGTGCCGGTCATCACGCCGACGAAGTACAGGGCGCCGGAGCGCAACGACAAGCCGGTGCGCGCGTTCCGCGATCAGGTGCTGAAGCACGTCAAGGGCAAGGGCCAGATCGTCGACGTCCGCAGCCCCGAAGAATACGCGGGCACGCGCATGCACATGCCGGACTATCCGAACGAAGGCGCGCTGCGCGGTGGGCACATTCCCGGCGCGAAGAGCGTCCCGTGGGCGCGCGCGATCAATCCGGAGGACGGCACGTTCAAGACGGCGTCCGAGCTCGCAGATCTGTACGTCAAGACGAACAGGCTCAAGAAGGACAAGCCGACGATCGCGTACTGCCGCATTGGCGAGCGCAGCAGCCACACGTGGTTCGCGCTGAAGTACCTGCTCGGCTTCAAGGACGTGAAGAACTACGACGGCTCGTGGACGGAGTGGGGCAACTCCGTCGGGCTGCCGATCGAGAAGTAGCGATCGCGCATGGCGCTGCCCGCCAAGCTCCAGGACGTCCTCGATCTGTTCGCGACGTTCGACGACCCGGCCGATCGCACGAACCTGCTGCTGAGCTACGCGGACCAGTTCCGCGACGTCCCGCGCGACGTCGCAACGCGACCGTTCGCGAAGGACCATCTCGTGCCGCACTGCGAGTCCGAGGCGTACGTGTGGGCGCTCGCGCAGCCCGACGGCACGCTGAAGCTGCACTTCGCCGTCGAGAATCCGTCCGGCGTCTCGGCCAAGGCGCTGGCGGCGATCCTCGACAGGACGCTGTCGGGCTCGCCCGCTGCGGAGATCGCCACCGTCACGCCCGACATCGTCGAGCGCATCTTTCGTCAGAACATCTCGATGGGCAAAGGCCTGGGGCTGATGTCGATGGTCCAGGCCGTCAGAAGCCTCGCGAACGCGGCCGCAATCGGTCGAACCTAAAGAGTCCCGCCACAACGGGCGGACCTGAAGGTCCGCCCCTCCGAAAAGCGCAGCCGGCTCACTTCGCGCTCGCCCGTTCCGCCGCCAGAAACGCCTTCCGCGTGTCCTTCGTCGCCGCTGAATATTCGAGCATCTGCTTCGTCAGATCCTGCGGATAGGAGATCGTCACGTCGGTGATCGAACCGTCGGCGCCGTGCACGGCCGTCAGCTCCGGCATCACGAAGCCGGTGTAGGACGGCCCGTTCAGCGCGTCCACACGCGTGACGACCTGATCGCGCAGCGCGGGGTCGAAGTGGATGCCGTAGCTGTCGAAGAGCTTCCGCGCGGCGGGGAGATCGCCCTCGGACTTGATCCGCTGCACCTCGGCGAGCAGACGTCCGACGCTTTCACGGAACGCCGCGGGATCGACGACGACGTAGTAGGTCTTGCCGTCGCGGGCGCGCTCCTCGATCGCCTTCGTGTTGGCCATCAGCCAGCGCACGACCATCTGGCGGTTGCGCATGTGCGACTCTTCGATCTGGGCGCCCTGCCGCACGCGGCGTAGCTGCACGAGCGCGTTGCGCGTGTAGGCCTCGTACTCGGCTCGCGCGATGTCCGCCTGATCCGCCGCCGGCAGGATGCCGAGCTCGGCGAGCTTGGGATCGCCGATGAAGTAGAGGCCGACGAGATCCGCGCGGCCTTCTTCGAGCGCCGAGAAGTACTCCTTCAAGGCGACCTGCGGCGTGACGGCGAGGCGATCCGAGACCTTGCCGGACGCGTGGCCGATCACCTCGTGCATGTTCGTCAGCATCTCGTCGGCCAACGCGCTCCATTTGTCGGCGCGCGCCGCTTCCTCCGGCGTCCAGCTGAACTCCGCGCGCATGCGCGGGTCGGCGGCCTTGTCGTACGCCTCGGTGACGTTCGACAGCGAGACGGACTGGCTGCCGTACTGCTCCCGCACGGATTCGTCGTTGGGCAGGTTGATGCCGACCGGCGTCACCGGACCGGAGTCGCCGGTTTCCGTGACGACATCGATCGCATTCGCCGTGATGCCGCGCACGCCGGCCTTGCGGTACTTCGGATCCCACGGCATGTGATCCTCGAACCACTGCGCCGACGCCGCGAGCGTCTTGATCCGCTCGGTCTTCTCCTCGTTGACGTACGCGACGATGCCTTCCCACGCGCCCTTCGCGCTGCGCGCATCGACGTACGTCTCCGTGAAGCCGTTGACGGTGTAGATCGGGGAGGCCTGATCGGCGACCCACGCGATGTCGTATGCCTTGCGATCGCTCGCCTCGCCGGTGCGATACCAGGTGATCAGCGCATCGAGCGCCTTGGCCATCGGCTCGGTCGCATACGGTTTCGCCGCCTCGAGATGGCCGACGATCGCGCGGATCTGCGGATCGTAGCGGCCGCCGACGCGGTACACCTCTTCGACGAGCCGCCCGTTGCGTTTCACGAGCCGCGAGTTCAGGCGGTACTTCTCCTGGAAGCCCTGCAAATCGCCCAACGCGACGTTCGCGTACATGTTGTTGAAGCTCGCCGTGAGGATGTCCTCGCCCCGCGGCGGCGTCTTCGTCGTGACCGACGGCGCGAACGTCGGATCGAAGAACATCGGCTGCAACCGGTCGAGCAGCTGATCGGCCGTCTCGCCTGGCGCGAGCGGCAGCTCGGCGCCCGCCGCAGCCGCGCCCTTCACCGCCGCGCGAAACACTTCCGGCACGCAGTGGAGCACGAACTTGCGCGCGGTCAGATTGTTGTAGGGGCCGCTGTTGATCCAGAAGAGCTTCGCGTAGCGCTGGATCTCACGCAGCGTGCCCTCGTCGGTCGACGACGGGTGCGTGAGGATCGCCTCGATCACGTCGCGCATCTCGAGGCCGGAGGCCGACTCCTGGTCGTAGAAAATGTCGCGCCCCGCGATTGCGGCCTGCGCGAGGTGCCACATCAGGATCTTGTCCTTCAGCGGCCGGCTCGCGAAGCCGTCCGCGTAGAGCTGCACGACGGCTGCGTCGTCGACGCGCTCGAGCAGGTATTTGCGCGTGTCCGCCTGCGCGGGCGCAGCGGGCTTCCGCGCGCACGCGGTGCTCAGCGCGAGTGCGCAGCAGCCGATCGCCAATCCGACGCGTGACGTCTCCATGATCCGCTCCGGCGGCGATCGGCGCGGCGTGGCCGATCGCCTCAATAGCCGAGACTCGGCGCGAGCCATCGCTCGGCCTGCTCGACGCTCACGCCCTTGCGGCGCGCGTAGTCCTCGACCTGATCGCGTCCGAGCCGTCCGACGTTGAAGTACTTCGCTTCCGGATGGCTCAGGTAGATGCCGCTCACCGACGCCGGCGGCATCATCGCGAACGACTCGGTCAGGGTGATGCCCTGTTCCTCCGCGTGCAGCAGCCGGAACAGCGTGACCTTCTCGCTGTGCTCGGGGCACGCCGGATACCCGAACGCCGGACGGATGCCGCGGTACCGCTCGGCGATCAGCTCGTCCGACGACAGCGACTCCTCCGCAGCATATCCCCAATCACGCCGCGCCTGCGCGTGGAGGTGCTCGGCGAACGCCTCGGCGAGACGATCCGCGATCGCCTTGGCGATGATCGCGCTGTAGTCGTCGTGCTGACGCTCGTAGTCGCGCGCCAGGTCCTCGGCGCCGATGCCGGCGGTGACCGCGAACGCACCGATGTAGTCCGGCGCGAGCGACTCGCGCGGCGCCACGAAATCCGCGAGCGACCGATTCGGCCGTCCGTCGGCGATCGGCTCCTGCTGGCGCAGCATATGGAACCGCACCAGCTCCGCCGCGCGCGCGTCGTCCTTGTAGACGACGATGTCGTCGCCCACGGAGTTGGCGGGCCAGAAGCCGTACACGCCCTGCGCCGTCAGCAGCCGCTCCTTGATGATGCGCGCGAGGATCGCCTGCGCGTGATCGTAGAGCTCGCGCGCGGGGCCCCCGTAGTCGGGGTGATCGAGGATCGCCGGGAACCGTCCTTTCAGCTCCCACGCGGAGAAGAAGAACGTCCAGTCGATGTACGGCACCAGATCCTCGATCGACGGCTGGACCTTGCGCCGGCCGAGGAACCACGGCACCGGGATCTCGAGATTGTCCCAGTCCGTGCGCAGGTGGTTCGCGCGCGCGTCGCCGATCGACAGGAGCACCTTCTCGCGGCGCTGGCCGTACTGCTCGCGCAGCGCGGCCTGCTCGGCGCGCACGCCGCCGACGAACGTGTCGCGCTGCCGATCGCTCAGCAGGCTCGACACGACGTCGACCGCACGCGACGCGTCGAGCACGTGCACCGTCGCGCCGCTGAACTCCGGCGCGATCTTTACGGCCGTGTGCTGGCGGCTGGTCGTCGCGCCGCCGATGAGCAGCGGCGTCCGCACCTGGCGGCGCTCCATCTCCTTGGCGACGAACACCATCTCGTCGAGCGACGGCGTGATCAGCCCGCTCAGCCCGATGATGTCGACCGCCTTTTCCTCGGCCTCCTGCAGGATGCGATCGGCCGGCACCATCACGCCGAGATCGACGACCTCGTAGTTGTTGCAGCCGAGCACGACGCCGACGATGTTCTTGCCGATGTCGTGGACGTCGCCTTTGACCGTGGCGAGCAGGACGCGGCCGTCGGCCTTCGGCGTCGCGCCGGCGCCGGTCAGGCGCTGTTCTTCGAGCATGAACGGCTCGAGATACGCGACCGCGCGCTTCATCGCGCGCGCGCTCTTCACGACCTGCGGGAGGAACATCTTGCCGGCACCGAACAGATCGCCGACGATCTTCATCCCGTCCATCAGCGGCCCCTCGATCACGTGCAGCGGCCGGCCGAGCTTCTGCCGCGCCTCCTCGGCGTCGGCTTCGATGTAGTCGACGTTGCCGTGCACCAGCGCGTACGCCAGGCGCTCCTCGACGGGTTTCTCGCGCCACGCCTCGGCCTCGCGCGTGCGCGCCGTGCCCTTGACGCGCTCGGCGAACGCCACCAGCCGCTCGGTCGCGTCCGGCCGGCGATTGAACAGGACGTCCTCGACGTGCTCGAGCAGATCGGCCGGGATGTCCTCGTACACGACGAGCTGCCCGGCGTTGACGATGCCCATGTCGAGCCCGGCCTTGATCGCGTAGAAGAGAAACGCCGAGTGAATCGCCTCGCGCACGACGTCGTTGCCGCGGAAGGAGAACGACAGGTTGCTGATGCCGCCGCTGATCTTCACGCCCGGGCAGCGGGCCTTGATCTGTTTCGCCGCCTCGATGAAGTTGATCGCGTACTCGTTGTGCTCCTCGAGGCCCGTCGCGATGGCCAGCACGTTCGGGTCGAAGATGATGTCCGACGCGTCGAAGCCCGCGCGATCGATCAGCAGCCGGTACGCGCGCTCGCAGATCTCGACCTTGCGCGCGATCGTGTCCGCCTGTCCCGGCTCGTCGAACGCCATGACGACGACCGCCGCGCCGTAGCGGCGGACGAGCCGCGCCTTGTGCAGGAAATCGGCCTCGCCTTCCTTCAGCGAGATCGAGTTGACGACGGGCTTGCCCTGCACGCACTTGAGGCCGGCCTCGATGACCGACCAGCGCGAGCTGTCGATCATCACGGGCACGCGCGCGATCTCCGGTTCCGTCGCGACGTAGTTGAGGAACGTCGTCATCGCACGCTCGGAGTCGAGCAGCGCCTCGTCCATGTTGACGTCGATGAGGTTCGCGCCGCCCCGCACCTGATCGAGCGCGACGGCGGCTGCATCCGCCCAGCGATCGTCCTTGACGAGCCGCGCGAACTTCTTCGAGCCCGTGACGTTCGTCCGCTCGCCGATCATCTGGAAGTTGCTGTCCGCGCGGATGACGAGCGGCTCGAGGCCCGACAGCCGCATCGGCGCCGGCTCACCCGCCGGCGCAGCCGGGCGCGCGCGCGGCGGCAGACCGTCGATCGCGCGCGCAATGGCGGCGATGTGCTCGGGCGTGGTGCCGCAGCAGCCGCCGAGGATGTTCGCGAAGCCGCTGGCCGCGAAGTCGCGCAGCAGCGCGCCGGTCTGATCGGGCTGCTCGTCGTACTCGCCGAACGCGTTCGGCAGCCCCGCGTTCGGATAGGCGCTGACCCAGCACGTGGCGATGCGGGCGAGCTCGGCCAGATACGGCCGCATGTCGGCGGCGCCGAGCGCGCAGTTGATGCCGATCGCCCATGGCCGCGCGTGCGCCATGGCGATGTAGAACGCGTCGACCGTCTGCCCCGCCAGCGTGCGGCCGCTGCGATCAGTGATGGTGAAGGAGATCATCAGCGGCAGCTCGACGCCCTTCTCCTCCTGCACTTCCTGGATGGCGACGATCGCCGCTTTCGTGTTGAGCGCGTCGATGATCGTCTCGAGCAGCAGCAGATCGACGCCGCCGTCGACGAGCCCGCGCACCTGGTCGACGTAGGCGCGCTTCATCTCGTCGAACGTGATCGCGCGGAACGCCGGGTTGTTGACGTCCGGCGAGATCGACAGCGTGCGGTTGGTCGGCCCCATCGCGCCGGCCACGAACCGCGGCCGATCCGGCGTCAGCGCGCGATACTCGTCGACCGCCGCGCGTGCGACGCGAGCCGCCGCGACGTTCAGGTCGTACACCGCCGACTGGAGCCCGTAGTCCGCCTGCGAGACCTCGTTCGCGTTGAACGAGTTGGTCTCGATGATGTCCGCCCCGGCCGCGAGGTACTCGCGGTGAATGGCGCCGATGACGTCCGGCTGCGTCAGCACGAGGACGTCGTTGTTGCCCTTGAGATCGTGGCCGTGCGACGCGAACCGCTCGCCGCGGAAATCGCGCTCCTCCGGCTTGCGGCGCTGAATCATGGTGCCCATCGCGCCGTCGAGCACGGCGATGCGGCGGGCCAGGATGTCGTCGAGCAGCGTGCGTGTCACTCGTGTCGTTCCTTCCTCTTCGTTCCGGCGCCGGCGCGTCGATCCGCCGGCACCGCTGGCGCCTTCGTGCCGGCGGCGATCAACACCGTGAACGCATCGCCAGGCGTCCGCGCGCCCACGCGGACGACGACGCGTTCGAAGCCCGCGCCGGCGAGCAGCTCGTGCAGCCGCGCCTCGGAGAAACCGAGCCATCGATCGCCCAGCTTCGCGCGTACCCACGACTCGTCGTGCTCCCGAAGATCGAGCACGAGCACGCGGCCGCCGGGACGCAGGATGCGGTGCGCCTCGGCCAGCGCGGCCTCGGGACGCTCGGCGTGGTGCAGCGCCTGCGACAGCAGCGCCACGTCGATCGCGGCGTCGTCGACGGGCAGCCGCTCCAGCTCGCCGCGCTTCCACGTGATGTTGCGCGCCTTGCGGCGCGCCGCGAGCGCGCGGGCGTGCGCAAGGGCGGACGTGGAGCGATCGACGGCGACCACGCGACGCGCCCAGTGCGCCATCTCGACGGTCAGATAGCCTTCGCCGCAGCCGAGATCGGCGACGTCGACGGCGGGCAGCAGCAGCGCGAGCGCGCGCGACCACGCGGCCCAGCTCCGGCCGGGAACGAGCTGTCCCCGCTCCTGGCCTGCGCCGTGGTCCGCAAAGCTTTCCTTCCGCAGCCGCCGCACCTCCTGCAGCCGCGCATCGTCGGCCGTCGTCGCGGGCGTGACCTTGGTGAACTCGTCGCGGAGCCAGGTCCAGAGCGGCGCGCGCGTCTCGTCGGGCATGCCGAAGGCCGGCGCGAGGCGGTACCACGTGTACCCGCCCGTGCGCTCTTCGGCGACCAGGCCCGCGTCGCGCAGCAGCCCGAGATGGCGCGAGACGCCCGACTGCGCCACGCCGAGCACGGCGGTGAGCTCCGATACGTTCAGCGCCTCCAGCGACAGCAGGCGAAGCAGCCGCAGCCGCGTGTCGTCGCCGAGCAGCCGGAGCAACGCCGAGACGCCAGTCACATCCATAAATCTACATTCATAGATGTAGCGTGATCAAGCCGATAGAATCGGCGCATGCGCACGTACCGGGCCGCAGACGCGGGCGCCCCCCTGCTCACGCTCGCACCGGGCGCGGGAGCCGGCGAAGACCATCCGTGGATGCAGCGGGCCGGCCGCGGCCTCGCGGCGCGCGGCGTGACGATCGTCACGTTCGATTTTCCCTATCGCCTCGCGGGACGCCGGCTGCCCGACCGCAATCCCGTGCTCGAGGCGGCCTATCTCGAGGCGTGGCGGACGATCACGGCCGCCCACGCCGGCGCGGCGGCGTTCTGCATCGGCGGCAAGTCGATGGGCGGCCGCATCGCCACACAGGTGACCGCCGGCGGCGCGCTGACACCGGCGCCTGCTGCGCTCGTCTGTTTCGGCTATCCGCTCCATCCGCCCGGCCGCCCGGCGCAGCGCCGCGATCGGCACCTGCCGTCGGTTGGGCGCCCGATCCTGTTCCTGCACGGCTCGCGCGATCCGTTCGGCGGGCCGGACGAGATGACCGAGCTCATGACGTGGTTGCCGCAGGCGACGCTGTCGCTCGTCGACGGCGGCGACCATTCGCTGGCGCTGCCCGCGCGTCAGGATCCGGATGGCCGCGCCTTCGAGCGCGTGCTCGACACCGCGGCCCAGTGGATTCGCCGCACGACGGCAGCCGCGACGTAGCCGCCCGCGCCGGGTTCGCGTGCTGCCGGTGACGCGCATATGATCGCGTGATGGCCGCACCAGAAACGACGCGTCCTCGCGCACGCGCGGACATCCGCGACGCCGACAAGTGGGACCTCTCCGACATCTACGCGAGCTGGGACGCGTGGGATCTCGCGCGCGCCGAGCTGGACGCGCTCATCGATCGCTACGCGGCCTTCAAGGGCACGTTGGCCCAGGGCGCCGCGCGGCTGCGCGAGGCGTTCGAGCTGAGCGATCGCCTCGGTCAGCTCGCGTACAAGGTCTATTTCTACCCGTCGCTCAAGTACGACGAGGACCAGCGCGACAACGACGTCAACGCGCGGAAGCAGCAGGTTCAGGCGCTGATGGCGCGGTGGCAGCAGGCGACGTCGTGGTTCAGCCCGGAGTTGCTGGCGCTGGGGCTCGAGACCGTCCGCGCATGGATGGCGTCGGACGCCGGCCTGGCCGTCTATCGCTTCGCGATCGAGGAAGTGTTCCGCCAGCAGGAGCACGTGCTCGACGAGCGCGGCGAGCGCCTGCTGTCGCTGTCCGCGCGGCTGTCGGACGCGCCCGGCGAGGCGTATCTCGCGCTCTCGACGGCCGACGCGAAATTCCCCGAGGTCACCCTGAGCACGGGCGATCGCGTGACGATGTCCTACGGCCAGTACCGCGCCGTGCTGGCGACGAACCGCAATCAGGCCGACCGGCGCGCCGCGTTTCTCGGCCACTACGGCCCGTACGCCGCGACGCTGAACACTTACGCCACGCTCTACCACGGCCTCTGCCAGCGCGACTGGTTTCACGCGCGCGCCCGCGGCTATGCGACGACGCTGGAAGCCGCGCTGCACGGCAACGACATCCCGCGATCGGTCGTCGACAACCTCATCGCGACGACGCGAGCCGGCGCCGAGCCGCTGCGGCGCTATCACCGCCTGCGCCGACGCGCGCTGCGGCTCGATCGCTACTATCCGTACGACTTCTCGATCCCGCTCGTCGAATGGGATCGCCGGTACGCGTACGCCGACGTCCTCGAGCCGATCGTCGCGTCGGTCTCGCCGCTGGGCGCGGACTATCAGGGCCGCATGTGGCGCGGCTTCCGCGAGCGCTGGATCGACGTCTACGAGAACGACGGCAAGCGCAGCGGCGCGTACTCGGCGCCGGTCTACGGCGTCCATCCATACATGCTGCTCAACTGGGCCGACACGCTCGACGACGTGTTCACACTGGCGCACGAGATGGGCCACTCGATGCACACGATGCTGTCGCAGGAGCGCCAGCCGTTCGTGTACTCGGACTACACGATCTTCGTCGCCGAAGTGCCGTCGACGCTGAGCGAGGTGCTGCTGCTCGAGCACCTGCTCGCGCGCGCGACCGATCGGGTCGAGCAGATCGTCCTGCTGCAGCACGCCATCGACAACATCACGAGCACGTTCTACACGCAGGTCCTGTTCGCCGACTTCGAGCTGGCGGCGCACGCGCGCGTCGAGCGCGACGAGCCGATCACCTCCGAGGTCCTGAACGCGCTCTACAAGGAGCGCTTCGAGGCCTACTACGGCGACGCCGTCGATCTCGAGGACCTCACGCCCATCACGTGGGCGCGCATCCCGCACTTCTTCAACTCGCCGTACTACGTCTATCAGTACGCGACGTGCTTCGCGTCGGCGGCGAAGTTGGCCGCCGAGATCACCGGCGCACGCGACGCGGCGCTCGGCCGCTACCTCGATCTGCTGTCGGCGGGCGGCAGCGATCACCCGATGACCTTGCTCAAGGCGGCGGGCGTCGATCTCAGCTCGCCCGAGACGGTCCAGGCGGTCATCGATCAGCTGGATGCGCTGGTCACGCGGCTCGAGGCGCTGCTGTAGACCCCCACCGCGCTTCCAGCATTTGGCCCTAGGGACTCCCGCCCCAACCGCCGGGCGCTGTTCGCGTGACCCCGCGCCCGTGGGCAACGGAGCGCTTCAGCGCTCGAAACCGCTCTCCCCCCGGCCGGACGGTAGACGCAACAGGGCCTTCACATCGGCGTGCTACGTACCGCTCCCGTCCGTTGGATTCGGGATTCAGAAGACCGGATTTCGGTTACGCGGTCGTCGTCGAGGCCGAACGCCTGAAACCGGTACAAGTCCTGCCAGGACTATCAGATAGTCGGTT
Source organism: uncultured Solibacteraceae bacterium (assembly GCA_964573795.1). GTDB lineage: Bacteria > Acidobacteriota > Vicinamibacteria > Vicinamibacterales > SCN-69-37 > CAZNMF01. The sequence goes on along the minus strand of CAZNMF010000049.1, from coordinate 58,584 downwards.
TCATGGATCACCTGCCCGGACGTTCGCGGTACGGCACGGCCTTTTCTTATATGCGGCCCGGACCTTATGGGCCTCCTCGACAAACTCAAACCGCAACCCCGCTGGAAGCACGCTGATCCTGCCGTTCGCCTCGAGGCGATCCGGGAGCTCGACGATCCCGCCGAGCTGACCGCGCTCGCCGAGGCCGATCCGGACGCCAAGGTCAGGCGTGCGGCCGTCGTCATGGTGAGCGACGCCGCGTCGCTCGGGCGGATCGCGGCCGGCGACGCCGACGCCGAGGTCAGAGATCGAGCCGCCGATCGGCTCGTGACGCTCGCGTCGCGGCCGGCAAGCGCCGAGACCGGAGACCTGGCCCTTCCGCTCGAGGCCGTCCGCGCGCTCACCGACGGCCGCCGGCTGTCGACGATCGCCAAGAGCGAGGCCAGCGAGGCCGTCCGCGCCGAAGCCCTCTCCCGGATCACCGACGAGCGCGCGCTCGGCAGCATCGCGCGTCACGCGAAGCACGAGGCGACGGCCGCCGCCGCGCTGGCGCGGGTCAACGACGCCAACGAGCTGCTCGACGTCGCCCTCCACGGCGAGCATCGCGACGTGGCCCTGGCGGCCTTCGAGCGCGTGGCGACGCCGGAAACCGACCTCGCGCAGCTTCGGTCGATCGAAGTCCGCGCCCATCAGAAAGCCGTCAGCCGCCGCGCGCGCGCCATCATCCAGGAGCGGGAGGCCGCCGAAGCCGCGCGCCAGACCGCCGCGCTCGAGCGCCAGCGCCGTGAGAGCACGCTGATCGAAGCCGTCGAACATCTGCCGGAGCTGACCGACGCCGCGGTCGGACGCGCCGAGCTGGCGCGCCTGATCGACGCGTGGCGCGCGCTCGGCGTCTCCGACGAAGCGGCCGTCGATCGTTTCTCGCGCGCCACGGCCGCAGCCGAGGCGGCGTTCGTCCGCCGCGATCGCGAGGCCGAGGAGCTCGCCGATCGCCAGCGCCTCCGCGCCGAGGCCATCGCGACGCGCATCGCGCTCTGCGAGCGCGTCGAGACGCTCGACGGCGACGACGTGCTTGCGCAGTTGGTTCCGATCGAAGAAGAGTGGCGATCGCTGCTTCCGCTCGTCGGCAACGGCCCGGAGGCTGACCGATTGGCAGAGCGATTCGCCAAGGCGGTGACCGCGTGCCGGAAGCGGCATGAGCTGGGCGCCCAGGTGGAGCAGACCCGCGCGTTGCTCGACGCGCTGGTCGTCGAGGCCGAAGGCTTGACGTCCCTCGAGGATGCCGCCGCGGCGCGCGCCCGCTGGACGACGCTCAGCCGTGAGGCACGCGGCCTTGCCGCCACGCTCGAGACGGCCTCGCGCCCGGCCACGGATCTCATTGCGCGCCTGCGGGCCGTCGAGGCCGTGTGGCTGGAGCACGACGCCGCGCACGAGGCCGACGCGGCCAAAGCGCGCGAGGAGGCGCTCGCGCACCTGCACCGTCTCACGGAGCGCGCCCGCCGCGTGTCCGAGGCCGAGACGATCACGCTCCGCGAAGGCGAGCGGTTGATGCGCGACATCACCGCGGGACTCGATGCCGCGGCGCAGACCGGCGCGAGCCACGATGTCGATCGCGCCGCGTCGGCACTTCGCACGCTGCAGGAGACGATCGCCCCGCGCGTCCACGAGCTCCGCGAGCTCGACGAATGGCGCCGCTTCGCCAACGCGCAGCGTCAGGAACAACTGATCTCGATGGCCGAGGCCATCGTCGCCTCGCTCAAGGTCGAAGAAGAGGCCGGCAAGGCGTCGGATCTCGCGGCGACGGCTCGCGCGCTGCGCGAGCTGCACGCCGAATGGCAGCAGGTCGCCGAGGCCCCGCGCCAGAGCGCGCAGCGTCTCTGGGATCGCTTCCGCACGGCGACCGACTTCATCCGCGCGCGGTGCGAGGTCTACTTCGCCGCGCGCCGCGCCGAGCGTGCCGAATCCGCCTCGAAGCGGACGTCGATCGTCGAAGAAGCCGAACAGCTCGTCTCGTCCACGGATTGGGCGAAGACGGCCGCGCGCTTCCAGGAGCTGCAGGCCGCGTGGCAGGCGCTCGGGCGCGTCGCGGGCGATCAGGATCGCGCGCTGGCGCAGCGGTTCCGTGCGGCGTGCAACACGTTCTTCACCCGCCGCCGCGAAGATCTCATCGATCGCAAGAAGGTCTGGACCGACAACCTGGCGCGCAAGGAAGCGCTCTGCGAGCGCGCCGAAGCGCTGGCCGAGTCCACCGATTGGGATGCCGCTGCCGCGGAGATGAAACGCCTGCAGGCCGAATGGAAGACGATCGGTCCAGTGCGCAAGAACAAGTCCGAGGCGATCTGGACGCGCTTCCGCGCCGCCGCCGATCGCTTCTTCGAGCGCTATCACCATCGTCATGAGATCGGCCTGGCCACCAAGCTCGCCGAGCGCGAGGCCATCGTCGTCGAGCTCGAATCGCTGGCGGCACTGGAAGAGGTGCCGGCGGATCTCGGCGATCAGGTCAAGCGCGTGCGCGCGACGTGGAGCCAGAGCGTGCCGGTGCCCGTGCCCGGCATGAAGGTGCTCGTCGAGCGTTGGCAGCATGCGCTCGGACAGCTGCTGTCCAAGCGCCCCGAGTCGTTCGCCGGAACCGACCTCGACCCCGCCACCGTGCTCCACAAGATGGAGAAGCTCGTGTTGCGGGTCGAAGGGCTCGCGGCCGACGTCGACGAGCCGCAGGTCGCGCACCAGTCGCAAGCGGAGCTGCTCGCGGCGAAGCTGCGGTCGGCCTTTGCCAGCAATGCCATGGGTGGACGCGGCGCCGAGGAGTCGAAGTCGCGTGCCGCGGCCGATGCCGTCCGCGATGCGCAAGGCGCGTGGCAGCGCCTGCCGCCGATCGACAGCCCGGAAGCGCACGGCTATGCCGTCCGGTTCCGCGAGGCCTGCCGCCGCGTGACGGACCGGACGCGCCGTCACCATGGGTCGTCGTCGCACGACCAGGGCCAGCCGCGCCGCCAGTCTCAGGCGCCGCACCAGAGGCCGGAAGCGGCTGTCGTCTAGGCACGTTGCTCTCGGACCGGGCTTCTCGAGGCGTCGAGGAAGCCCGGTCTCACGAAGGAACCGGGTTTCCACGCTCGTCGGGGAAACCCGGTTTTGTTTTTCCGGACTCTTATCTCGGCGGCGCGAGGAATCCGAGGCGCCGCTCCGCCAGCACGAAATACGGCATCGACAACGCAGCCAGGACACCCGCGGCCGCGAACGCCACACGCGATCCGAACGCCTGGCTCATGACGCCGAACAGCGATGCGCCCGATCCGATCCCCGTGTCGAACGCCGCGAGCATCGCGCCGAACGCCGCGCCTCGCCGGTGGGGCGCGACGTGCGCCAGGACGTACGACGTGTAGGACGGCTGCATCAGGCCGAAACCCGCGCCGAAGATCAGCGCAGCCGCCCCAATCGTCCATGCGCCGTTCGCGGCCGCGAGCACGAACAGCCCGATCGACGGCACGACCAGACACGGCAGCAGGACGCGGCGCGGGCCGCGGCTGTCGAGGCCGCGGCCGATCGCCAGACGGCCGACGATCACGGCAATCGCCATCACGGACAGAAACAGGCTGCGAGGCGAGACGCCGAGCTCGTCGGCAAACAGCGCGGAGAAGCTCGTCAGCGCGCCGTAGCCGAATGTGATCGCGCCGGTCGTGATCGACAGCCAGAAGACGCGCCATTCGACGTGCGCGCGCACGAACGCGTGGACGTTCGCGGGCCGCAGCGACAGCTCGGTCCACGGGCCCGGCTGCTGGCTCGCTTCGCGGCGATCGTCGGGCAGCATCCACGCGATGACCGCCATCAGGATGTTCAGACCGGCCATCTCGAAGCACAGGGCGGCCCACCCGTGGCGGTAGACCCAGAAGCCCAGGATGGGCGCCGTGCCCGTCGCCAGGATGGTCGCGAGCCCCCAGTAACTCAGGCCTTCGGCGCGGCGCGTCTCGGGAATCGTCGCCGTCATGTAGGCGCCCGAGGCCGCCAGCAGCGCCGACCAGATCATCCCGTGGACCACGACGACCGCGAGCATGATGCGGTACTCGCTGATGAAGGCATAGCTGACGGAGAACACGGAGAGAATCAGCGACACCGTGATCAGCACGGGCCGATGGCCGATGCGATCGCTCAGCACGCCCGTGATCGGCCCGGAGCTGGCCGACGAGAACGTCAGGAAGCCGTGAAACAGACCCGCGACGGCCGTCGATCCGCCGATGGCGAGCACGCGGTACGGGGCCGTGGGCAGCAGTTGGAACACGGAGGCGAACACCGTGAAGGTGTAGCCGAACATGATGAAGAATCGCGGCGTGAACAGCCGGTCTGGCGGGCGATCCGACATGGGTAGGCAAGTATATGAAAATGCGCCGGGTCGCCCGCCGTTTTGCTCTAAGATCCTGCCTATGTCCGATCGTCCGTCTCGTTTGTGGAAGGACATGCCCGTCGAAAAGCGCGTGATGGCCGCCGAAGCGTTCTGGCGCGACACGGAGTCCGCCGAGATCCAGGCGCAGCACGCCGAAGCCCTGCTGATGCTGGCGCGGCGTCTGAACTTCCGGCCGAAGACGCTGCAGAGCCTGTCAATCGACCGTCGCGCCAGGCATCTCGCGCAGGTCGGCGACGTCTCGGACGCGATCGCCACGCGCGCGCTCATCGCCTACCACTTCGCGGCGCAGCGCCCGCTGATGGGCGCCTTTCTCGATGCGCTGGGCATCGCGCACGAGAACGGTCTGATCGCCGACGAGTCCCTCGCCGCCCCGTCGGCCGATCGCATCGCTGCTGCGGCCGAGACGGTGCGATCGTCGTTCGATGCCGGCGACGTCGATCTGTATCTCCGGACGCTGGCGGCGCTCGACGGCGAGACGTGGGCCAATCTGACGCCCCTGCTGCAGCCGGCGAACTGATCGGCGCTGAACGGCGTGGCACATCCCTTGCTCGGTCGACTGCGTGCCTCGAAAAGGCGTCCTATGATCGTGATGAAGACTGACGCGCGCGGCACGGCCCTGGTCACGGCGGTGGCCGTGGCCGCGACGCTCCTGACCGCGCCCGCTTCGGCCCGTGAGCAGAATCCGGCCGCATCGGGACAGCCGCCTCCCGTCCAGGCCGAGCCTCCGGCGGCTCCACGGGCGACGCCGGCTACGCCCCCGCCGACCGTCACGATGGCCGATCTCACGCGCATCAAGCGGGCGCTCGACTCCTCGCCGACGCTCAAGCTCGACGACAGCCAGTTGCGGTACTACGTGAAGATTCTCGCGAAGCAGACCGACTTCCGGGACTTCATGAACGGCTACGACTTCATCAACGGCCCGACGCGCCGCGGCAATCCGATGACGCACTCGGAGTTCCTGAGCATGGTGACCCCGAAGGAGATGAACAGCTCCGGCGGCATCACCGCGATCGAGACGCTGCAGTTCGCGTTCACCAACTGGCTGGGCCAGTCGCTGATCAAGAAGGCGATCGAGGATCTGCGCAACGCCAGGAGCGAGCACGAGATTCAGGAAATTCGCGATCGTATCGATCGCGAGCTCGCGTCGCTCAGGCCTCCCGACGGCAGCAACTAGCGAAGACGCCGTTCCACGGCGGAATGACGATCGTCACCGCGCCGTGCGCGCGCGCCTGGCACGCGAGGCGAATCAGCGGACGCTCTTCCGGCGAATCGAGATAGCCGAATACCTTCATCCGCCGGCGCTCGTCGCGATCGACGACGGGCGAGAGCTTCTCGGCGCCGGCGATGACGCCCACCCAGCACGTGCCGCACGACGCCGCGCGGCACTCGACGGGAATCGGCCCTTCGTTCGGCGTGCAGCGCGGATCGCGCGAGTGATAGTCGCGCTTGTCGGTCTGCGCCGCGGTCGCAATCTCCTGGCCGTCGATCAGCGCGAACGCCGCCTCCGGATCGCCTTCGTCGAATCTGATCGTCCACCGCTTCTTCAGGCCGCGGAGGAAACCGAAGAGGCCCTGCCAGTCGTCGCGCGCACGCTGCGTCATCACCTGGTGCGGCGACATCGCGCGGGCGCGCTCGGACAGATGAATCTTTCCCGGGGCGGCCGCGAACGCCTCCGGACCGGCCTGCCGGAGCGTCATCAGCGCGACGGCGCCCATGCCGAGCAGGAACTCGCGATCGACGCGCGCGGTCCGCGCGGCCGACTCCGCCACCGCGCTGACGAGCGCCGCGAGATCGTCGGGCAGCGCCGCCGGCGCGTGCTGCACGGCCGACTTGACCTGCGGCCAGTAGCGATGCGCGTACAGGAAACGGTGCGACGTGTCGATCTGCTCCGACAGGCGCCAGTTCCCCATCAGGCCGAGCGTGCGCGCAGCCGCCGCCGGATCCTCGGACGCCTCGAGCGCGAGGAACAGATCCAGCGGATAGAACGCGAACCAGATGCGCGTCGCGTTGCGGTCGATGGGATGGATTTCTGCGGCGAGCGTGTCGATCGCCTTCCGCCACGCCTGGGCGTCATGGCGACACAACTGTGCATACAACGCGTTCATGCGGCGTTCATTCTACCCGTCCCGCGCTCGTGACGATCAGCGCGTCGCTCACGGGACGCACGCCGCCCGGATCCGAGGGCTTGTTGACGACCTCGCCGCCGACGACCATCGTCGTCGATCCGCCGCCGTCCAGATTGAGCGCGTCCGTCAGCTCCAGCCGGGCCGCGAGCCGCTGCAGGTCGTCGAAGGTCATGCCGACGCTGTAATTCGGCAGCCGGCCGTCGACCGTCACGAGCCACGCGCGGCCCTGCACGTCGACGCCAATCATCGTCCGGGGATGCCGGACGCCCGTGAAGGCGTCGCTGCTGAGCGCTTCCGCCTTCCAGTCGCTGACGGGCGCGCCGTCGTGCCGGAGCAGGCCGGCGCCGCCGATGATGTCGCGGGCCGTCTCTAGCGCCGCGGCGGGCAATCCCCTCATGCTGCGCCACGTCGTCGTCAGGGTGACGGTCACGTCCTCGGTGAGCGCGGTCAGTGCCGGCGGCAGCGTCGTCCCGCCGAACGACAGCACGGCGCCCGATCGCGGAATCCCCGTGCGGCCGGCGCCCGGCCTCATCGTCGTCACGCGAAGCGGCCGCCCGTCGAGCACCCATTCCGTGCCCGTCGGCGCCGTGTCGGTATCGGCATGGTACGCGGGGGTGTAGAGCATGAGCTTCCCGCGCTCGCGCGTCGTGTCGACGCCGTCGATCGGGACGGACCAGGCCTGCCCCTCGGCCGTGAAGGTCAGCGTCATCTTGGCCGCGAGCCGATCGAAGATCAGCGCCGGCGGCGGCTGGCCCGGCGGCGGAATGATGACGACGCCCTTGAGCGCGGCGCTGTCGCTGACGAGCTCGCCGCCCACCTTCAACAGCCCCAGCGGCTCGCCGTTCGCGCGATTGAAGAAGCCGCCGTTGACGGCGGCGATCGCGGCGTGGCGCTTCGCGATGTCGGCGACGGACTCCGCGTCGAGGACTTCGTCGTTCGACAGCGCGCTCGACAGCCGGACCTTCGTGAGGTCGAGCTTCAACAGGCAGAGGGCGATCGGCCCGTTGTTCTCGACGAGCGTCTCGTCCGCGCTGCGGTACAGCTCGACGCCCGGCGCAATCGTCTCGGCGGTGCCGAGCCAGGACTGTGGTGAGCGCGGGCCGCACGCGCTGACGACGAGCAGCCAGGCGACGAGCGCGCGGCGAACGACGAGCATGCGATCTATTGTCGATCCATCGCCGCCGCGATCGCCGGACGCCGGCCGGAATATTCGAGCATCTGGGTCTCGAGGTCCTGGGGATACGAGATGTGCACGTCGACGATGCGGCCATCGTCGATCACCGCCTCCAGGCGCGGCTGCACGAAGCCCGTGTACGACGGCAGGTTCAGGCGATCGACGCGGCGCACGATCTCGTCGCGCAGCGCCGGATCGAAGCGCGTGCCGTGCTCTTCGACGAGCGCCATGGCCGCGTCGTAGTCGCCTTCGGACTTGATGCGCTGCACGTCGGCGAGCAGGCGCCCGACGCCCTCGCGAAACGCCGCCGCATCCACCATCACGTAGTACGTCTTGCCGTCGCGCTCGCGGACGTCGATCGCGTCGGTGTTCGCCAGCAGCCACCGCACGATCATCTGGCGGTTGCGCATGTGATCCTCCTCGATCGTCGTCCCCTGCCGGACGCGCCGGAGCTGCACGAGCGCGTTGCGCGCGTAAGCTTCATATTCGGCTTGGACGATCTCCGCCTGGTGCTCGGCCGGGAGCAGGCCGATCTCCGCGATCTTCGGCTCGGGCATGAAGTAGAGCGCGACGAGATCCGCGCGTGACTCCTCGATGGACGAGTACGTCTCCTTCAGCGCGAGCTGCGGCTGCCCCTCGAGCCGTTCGGCGACGCGGCCCGAGCCATGGCCGAGCACTTCGTGAATCGCGGTCGTGACCTCGCTCGCGAGCGCGCCCCACCGCTCGGCCCGCGCGACTTCTTCCTCCGACCAGCAGAACTCGCGCCGATAGCTCGGCGGCAGCGACTGCTCGTACGCCTCGTTGATGTTCGCGAGCGACACGGACTTGCTGCCGAACTGCTCGCGAATCCGCTGATCGTTCGGCAGGTTGATCCCGATCGCCGTCGTCGGGCCCGCCTCGCCGGTCTCGACGATCACGTCGATCGCGCACGCCGTCACGCCGACCACGTCGGTGCGGCGCCACTGCGGGTCCCACGGCATCCGCTCCTCGAACCACGCGGCGGCCTCGGCCAGCCGCTGCAGGCTTTCCGTCTTCGCAGCGTTGACGTAGAACACGAGCGCTTCCCACGCGCCCTTCACGCCGCGCGCGTCGAGGTAGTTCTCGATGAAGCCGTTGATCGTGTCGATTGGCGCGTCCTTGTCGGCCACCCACGCGATGTCGTACTCGACGCGATCGGCGTCCTCGCCCGACAGATAGAAGCGGATCAGCGCCTCGAGCGCCTTGCGCGTCGGCGGCGGCGCGTAGGCCAGCGCCGATCGCAGGTGCTCGACGATGCGCGTGATCTGGTCGCCGTAGCGGCCGCCGGCGCGGTAGACCTCTTCGACGAGCGCGCCGTCGCGTTTGACGAGACGCGAGTTCAGACCGAAGCGCTCCTGGAAGCCCTCGAGATCGGCCATGGCGACGCCGTCGTACAGATTGTTCGCGCTGGCCGACAGAATGTCCTGCCCCGCCTCCGGCGACTTCGACGTCACCATCGGATCGACGTCCGGATCGAAGAAGGGACCGTCGAGCCGATCGAGCAGCGCGTCGAGCGGCTCGTCGTCGCCAGTCGGAAACGCGGCGCCGCGCCCGTGCGCGAGGTGCGCGGCCCGGCGGAACGCGTCGCGGCCGCACGCCAGCACGAGCTTGCGCGCGGTCATGTTGTTGTGCGGCCCGGAGTTGATCCAGAACAGCTTCGTGTACCGGCGGATCTCGGCGATCGTCTCCGCGAGCCCGGGCTCGTCGGCGCGGACGTGCGTGAGGATCGCCTCGAGCACGTCGCGCATCGCCAGCGCGTGACGATACCGCTGGTCGTAGTAGATGTCGCGGCCCGCCAGCGCCGCCTGATAGAGATGCCACGCGAGGATCTTCTGATCCGGCGGCAGCGCGTCGAAACCGTCCGCGTAGTACTGGACGACGGCCGCGTCGTCGATTTGCTCGAGCAGATAGCGTCGGGACATGGGCGTCACCGCGTCAGCCTCAGAGATCGATGCGTTCGAAGTGATTGGGCGTGCGGACGGTCCACGCCAGCTCTTTCTCGATGCGCGCCTTCAGCGCGTCCATCGGCTCGGGATCCCCGTGCACGAGGCACGTCAGCGCCGGCGGCTTCGCGAAGTTCTTCAGCCAGCGCATGATCTCGTTCGCGTCGGCGTGGGCCGACATCGAGTCGATCGCCTCGATGTGCGCGGCGACGCGCACCTCCTGGCCGTGAATGACCGTCGTGCGCACGCCGTCGAGCATCTGGCGGCCGCGCGTCCCCGCCGCCTGGTAGCCCGCGAACAGCACCGTGTTCTTCGCGTCGGGCAGCGCGCGCGCGAGATGGTGCAGCACGCGCCCGCCCGTCGCCATGCCGCTCGCCGAGATGACGATCGCCGGATCGGTCGATTCCTGCACGGCGCGCGATTCGGGAATCGTCGACACGACCTTCAGCCGCGCCGTGCAGAACGTGCACAGATTGCGCTCGGCGCGGGCGTGCGCGGCATTGGCCGGCGTGCGCGCGATCTCGGGGTCGAGCTCGTCCAGACGTTGGCGATACGCCTGGAGCACGGCCGACGCCATCGGGCTGTCGACGTACACGGGCAGCACGGGAATGCGCTTCTCGTCCTCGAGCCGCCGTACCCAATAGAGCAGCTCCTCGACGCGGCCCAGCGCGAACGCCGGAATGATGACCTTGCCGCCGCGCGCGGCCGTCTGCGTGACGATCGCCGCGATCCGCGATCCGTCGTCGTCCGCCTCGTGCAGACGGTTGCCGTACGTGGATTCGACGAGCAGCACGTCCGCTTCCGTCACGGGCGTCGGATCGGGCAGCACCGGCCGGCTGTACCGGCCGAGATCGCCGCCGAACAGGATCGTCTTGCCGCGCGAGTCGAGATGCACGCGCGCGTAGGCCGAGCCGAGCAGATGCCCGGCGTTCATGAACGATGCGGAGATGCCGGGCGCGACGGGCACGACGCGGTCGTAGCCAACCGGCTGCAGCATCGTCATCGCGCGCTCGGCGTCCTGCGTCGTGAAGAGCGGCAGCGCGGGATGGTGCTTCGTGTAGCCCTTGCGATTCGCGCGCTCGGCGTCTTCTTCCTGCAGGTGCGCGGCGTCGGCGAGCACGATGCGCGTGAGCTCGGCCGTCGCGGGCGTGCAGAAGATGCGGCCGTGGAAGCCCTGGGCGACGAGTCGAGGCAGATATCCGCAGTGATCGAGGTGCGCGTGCGTGAGCACGACCGCTTCGATCGAGTCCGCGCGGACCGGCAGCGCCTGCCAGTTGCGCTCGCGAAGCGCTTTCAGCCCCTGAAACAGCCCGCAATCGACGAGGATGCGATGACCGTCCACCTGCAACAGATGCTTCGATCCGGTCACCGTTCGCGCGGCGCCGAGACACGTCAGCGACAACCCGTTCGCGTCGTTACTCACTCAACCCCCCTGTGTGCCAGAACAACACGGTCTGATCCCTGGTGAAACGTCCGTCGCGGATGCGCGCCATCAGACCGGCCATCGCCTTCGACTCGTACACCCGATCGAGGATGATGCCCTCGGTTCGCGCCACGAGCGTCAACGCCTCCTCCGACGCGGGCGTCGCGATGCCATAGCCATCGCCGATCTGACTGTCGTCGACGTCGGTCGGATGCGATCGCAGGACCGTCTCCGCGCGCGCGCCGAGCGCCTCCGCCATGCGCCCGACGAGCGACTCGACGTTCGCGCGCAGGACGTCTGCCGGCTCGTCGACGCTGATGCCGAGCACCGTCGTCTTCAGACCGAACAACGCGCACCCCATCGTCAGCCCGGCCTGCGTGCCCGCGGACGACGACGCGTGAACGATGACGTCGGGTCTGATGCGGTCGGCCCCGAGCTCCGCGATCGCGCGCGCCATGCCGGCGGCGCCGATCGGCGTCGATCCGCCGAGCGGAATCACGAACGGACGTCGGCCGGCGCGGCGCATCTCCTCCGCGACGTCTTCCATCATCGCGGCGCGTGCCCTGCGATCCCCCACGATGCGTACGTCGGCGCCGAAGACCCGATCGCGCGAGAGATTGCCCGTCGGCTGCGCCGGCGGGTCGCCGCTGAGCACGAGGACGACGCGCCAGCCGAGCACCGCGCCCGTCGCGGCCGTCACGCGTGCGTGATTCGACTGCACCGCACCGCAGGTGATGAGCGTGTCGGCGCCGGCGCGCTGCGCCTCGGCCGCGAGCAGCTGCAGCTTGCGCACCTTGTTGCCGCCGAGCGCGAACGACAGCAGATCGTCGCGCTTGATCAGCAGGCGCGGGCACTCGGGCCCGAGCGCGCGCTCGAGACGCGCCAGCCGATCGACCGGCGTGCGATGCGGCGCCAGCTCGACGGCGGGCAGCGCCATCAGCGCGGCGAGAGCGGTGGCCATCAACGGTCCATGTTATGGCAAGGAGGACGAGAGCCGCTGTATCGCGCTATCTCACTATCGCGCTGACGCACTATCTCGCATCTGGCTATCGGACTATCTGCGGATCATCTGGCCATCGAGCTACCTGCCCTCATCTCAGCGGCGCGTGGGCGGCGGACCCGCGCGGTGCTCGGCGCGCGCTCGTTATACTTCGTGGGATGTCCGCGCTCGTGCAGGCCCTGTTGAAGGATCCCGTCGTGTCCGTCGAATTGCGGCCGCCGCGGGCCGAGCTCGATGCGGCGGCGGGCCGCGACGCGTGGATCGACACGTACCACGCGGTCCGCGGCCTCGTGCGCGCGGGCACGTTCGTGTTCCTCACCGACAGCGCCGTCGGCGCGCGTGAAGAGCACAACTTGCGGCATCTCGTGATCAACCTCGGCACCGACGTGCCGCGCGATCACGTCGTGCCGTTTCTGACGACGAAGCATTCGCTGGACTTCTGTCTGAGCTACGCCGAGCGCGCCTGGCAGGAAGGGTTTCGATCGCTCGTGGTGCTCGGCGGCGATCGCACCGTCGGGCCGCCGCGTTGCGTGAGTCACGCGTGGGAGCTGCGCCGCCACATCGCGGCGCACGTGCCGGGCCTGTCGCTCGGCGGCTGGGCCAACCCGCACGCCGACACCGCGCGGCAGATCGGCTATCTCACCGACGGCACGTTCAACGGCGAGTACTTCCTGACGCAGATCGTCTCGCATCATCATCGCGCCGCGATCGAGCGCTTCCAGACGGAGTACGAGCGGCAGCGCATCGCGCTGCCCGGCGTGTTCGGCGTGTTCTACTACCGCAGCGCGAGCTCGAAGACGCTCGAGACGCTGCGCCATTTCCTGCCTGTGCCCGTCGACGAGCTCACGCGCGAGTTCTCCGCGGGTGCGACGCCGGATGAGGTATGCGCGCAGACGATCCGCACGCTGCGCGCGTGCGGCGTGCGTCACTTCTACGTGTCGAATCTGCCGGTCAAGAGCGCGAGGAAGACGCTGGAGCGCGTGCTGGCGCTGGCGGAGGGGTAAGGACGTCGCGTTTCCCGATCGGATTCTTACTTCGACGTTCCAAACCCCATCCCCCACGTGCCGTCGAAGACGAACTCGTCGATCGGCCGGCGCTGGCGCGGCTGGAGCTCGGCGGCGCGATGTTTCTCGACCTCGAGACGGTCGGGATCTCCCGCATAGCCGATGGCCATCACGATCGCGGGCTCGAAGAGCGACGGCACGTTGCAGGCCGTTCGGATGCGCTCGACGTCGAAGCCGGCCATCTGCCGCGTCGCGAGGCCCATGGCCGTCGCCTGAAGCGACAGAAACCCCACGGCCTGCCCGGCGTCCCACCACGCCATCGCGTTCGGCGCGCCGTTTCGCTCGAACGTGAGCCGGATGGCGACGAGCACCAGCGCCGGCGCGTGCCTCGCCCACGCCTGGTTTCGCGGCTCGAGCGTGTCGAGCAGCGCCGCGAACGCGCGCGGATTCCGCCGCGACGTCGCCACGACGAACCGCCACGGCTGCTCGTTGGCCGACGAAGGCGCCCAGCGCGCGGCTTCGAAGAGCTGCCGCAGCTCCGCATCGCTGACGTCGGCCGCCGCGTCGAACGCGCGCGGGCTCCAGCGATGCCGAATGACGTCGAGGATCGCGTGATCCGCCGCCGCGACCTTCGGATGCTCGTCGTCACTCATGATGCGATTCTGGGTTCTCGGTTCTCGGTTCTCAGTTCTGGGTTCTCAGGTCTGAGTTGTCAGGGGTCTTCTCACGCGATGTGGCGTCCGCCGTCGACGCGGATCGTCTCGCCCGTGATGAAGTCGGAGTCGATCAGCGCGAGGATGGCTTTCGCGATCTCGCCCGGCCCGCCCCACTGGCCGAGCGGCGTGGCGCGCGCGACCGCCGCGCTCTCGTCGTCGGTCGTGCCCGGCGGCGCGAGAATCGGGCCCGGCGCGATCGCATTGACGAGGATCCGATCGGAGGCGAGCTCGAGGGCGAGCGCTTCCGTCAGCGCCTTCACGCCGGCCTTCGCGACGTAGTACGGCACGTATCCCGCGTAGCGCGGCCGCTCGCTGGCGACCAGCCAGTCGCTGAAGTTGATGATGCGGCCGCCGCCGCTGCGGCGCAGCAGCGGAATCGCCGCGAGCGACGAATGAAACGTGCCGTGCAAGTCGACGGACAGCTGCCGGCGCCAATGATCGACCGTCAGCTGATCGAGCGGGACGGACTCGTAGATCGACGCCATGTTGACGAGCACGTCGAGCCGGCCGAACGCGCGATCGACGGCGGCGATCATGGCCGTCGCCGACGCCGGATCGGAGACATCGGCCTGCACCAGCTCGGCCCGGCGTCCCTGCGCCGTCACCGCGTCGCGCACCGCCTCCGCATCGTCTTTCGACTTGCGATACACCACCGCGACGTCCGCGCCCCGCAGCGCGCACGCCGTCGCGATCGTCACGCCCATCCGGCGGCCGCCGGTCAGCAACACGACTCGAGAGGTCAGATCCATCGACGGACGTTCGAAGTTCGAAGTACGAAGTTCGAAAGAGGCAGATAACCCGATAGCTCGATGATCAGATAGTGCGATAGGGAGATAGAGAGATAGCGAGATACACGCACTGGACGCGTCATCAGACTCTATCCCTGAGCCTGGCTCGCCCGGCCGCGCGCGAGGCCGCCGACCGCGCGCGCACGCCGTCGATCGACCACTCGCCCGATCCGGCCAGCGTCACACACACGAGCGCCGCGATCGTGACGATGGCGTATTCCATGCCGTGGCCGCGGGTGGGATCGAGCGTCCAGTTGAGGAAGAGGCCCCAGCGCGCGAAGTCCTTCCAGGTCTCGAGGCCTTCGAGGATGGCGACCGCGAGCGCGGCCCAGCGCGCGAAGTATCCGACACCGATCAACGCGCCGCCTGCGAGCCGGACCAGGCCGATCAACACCGCAAAGAAGATCCCGGGCGAGAGGCCGATGCTCGCAAAGTGCGCGGCGGTCTGCGCCAGCCCGCCGGGCCCTGCGCCGGGCCCGCCGAACAGCCCGAACAACTCGTGGCTGCCATGCGCCACCAGCACGGTCGCCAGCGCGAGCCGCAACACGAGCAGTCCGGGACCGATCATCGTCCGGCAGATTGTGACACTGAATCTCAGAAATAAAATGCCACGCCGCTCGTGATCATCGACCCCTGATGCGACAACTGCACGTTCTTGAGGCCGGGGATGACCGACTGCCCCGGGATGTCGACGGGATCCTCGTCGCCTTCCGGCGATCCGAACCGGACGAAACGCAGACGATAGTCGATGTAGAAGGCCGCGTGACGGACGACGAGCACTTCCGCGCCGAAGCCGATGTGCGCGCCGCTCTTGCGCGAGACGGTCGACGAGAGCGCCAGACCGTTGGCCGGATCCAAGGTGTCGTAGGTCTGCTGATAGATGCCGTACCCCGCGAGCAGATACGGCGCGACGGTCGATCGCACGGGGAACAGCAGCATCGATCCCTGGAACGGCCGCTCGCGCAGCCGGGATAGGCCGTCCACGCTGGTCTCGCTGCGATAGTCGAGCGCCAGCTCGAACGCGACGTGCTTCGACGATCCCATCCGCACCGTCCCGCCAAGGAAGCGCGTCGACGGCGTGCCGGACGGCACGTCGCCGCGAACGAAGCTCATACGCGGCCCGAGCGCAAAGCCCTGCGCGGAGGCCAGCTGCGGCGCCGCGACGAGCGCGGCGAGAACGAGGAGTGTGGATGCGAAGTTTTTGGACATAGCGGGCCACGGGCGACGGGTGACGGGCGGCCACGGGGGCCGCCCCTGCAGCGTCGGCCAATCCGCAGTGACCTGCGAGGCGGCCACAAGGGCCACCGGATCCTCGGACCGCAGACCGCCGACGGCAGCCCGCGTAGGGGCGGCCCCCCGTGGCCGCCCGCCTCGTGCTCTCTTCCCCATCTATCGGCCCCTCGCCTCGATGCCTGCACCTGCACGCGCGCCGGGATTTTCCGGCCACTACGCTACGATAGGGCTCTATGCCCACGAGCGCCGCGGCCCACGTCTCTGCCCGCGTGAACGCCTTCAGCTACGCGATCCGCAACATCGTCGTCGAAGCGAAGAAGGTCGAAGCGGCGGGCCGCCGGGTGCGCTATCTGAACATCGGCGATCCCGTCCAATTCGGGTTCAGGACGCCGCCGCACCTGATTGAGGCGGTCGAGCGCGCCATGCGGGACGGCCACAACGGCTACGTGCCGTCGGCCGGCATCGAGCCGGCGCGCGCCGCCGTCGCGCAGGAGTACACCCGCCGCGGCATGCCCGTTCCCGCCGATCGCGTCGTCGTCACGCAAGGCACGTCCGAGGGCATCGAGCTGGCGCTCAGCGTGCTCGCCGATCCCGGCGACGAAGTGCTGGTGCCGACGCCGACGTATCCGCTCTACACCGCGGTGCTGGCCAAGATCGGCGCGCGCGCCGTCTACTATCGCACCGATCCCGAGCGCGGCTGGCAGCCCGATCTCGACGACATCCGCCGCCGCACGACCTCGTCGACGCGCGCGATCGTCGTCATCGATCCGAACAACCCGACGGGCGCGGTGTATCCCGAAGCGACGCGGCGCGCGGTGATCGATTTCGCCGATCGCGCGGGTCTGACGATCCTCGCCGACGAGGTGTACGGCGACGTCTCGTTCGACGGCCCCACGCCGCTCATCGGATCGCTGGCGCCCGACGCGCCAATCATCTCCTTCTCGTCGCTGTCCAAGGCGTATCTCGCGCCGGGCTGGCGGACGGGATGGCTCGTCGTCAGCAACTGCCGTCGGCTCGATGAGGTGCTCGCCGGCATCAGGAAGATGGCCGACGGCCGTCTGTGCAGCCCTGGCCCGATGCAGTACGCGATCGAGCCGGCGCTCAACGGCGATCGCGCCCATCAAGCCGCGTTCGCGCACGCCCTGCACGTACGCGCGGAGCTGACGACCAGAAGGCTGTCGGCGATTCCGGGGATGCGCTGCGTGATGCCGCGCGCAGCGTTCTACGCAATGCCGCAGGTCACGCTGCCGCGCGGCACGACGGATCAGGACTACATCCTCGCCCTGCTGCGCGACACGGGCATCCTGTGCGTGTACGGATCGGGGTTCGGCACCGCGCCGGCCGACGGCTTCTTCCGCATCGTCTATCTGGCGCCGCCTGACGAGCTCGACGCGATCTACGACGACATGGCGGATTTCACCGCCAGATTCCTGAGCCGGTGAACGCGACCCGCCGCAACCCGCGCAGCCTGATCGTCTTCGGCGTCTTCACGGCGCTCTCGGGCATCGTGCTGCTCTACGCGGCGTTCCTGCTGCGGCAGGTCCTGCTGCTGCTCTATGTCGCGGGCTTGCTGGCGATCGGCATGAGCCCGGCCGTGCGCTGGCTCGAGCGACGCGCGGCCGGCCGGCGCATGCCGCGCTGGGTCGCAATCCTCATCATCTATCTCGGCCTGATCGCCGCGATCGTGCTCGCGATTACGCTCGTGATCCCACCGCTCATCACGCAGGGCCGCGAGCTGTGGACGAACCTGCCGGCCTACGTCGATACGTTCCAGGACGTGCTGCTGCGCAATCACCTCATCGCGCACACGTACTCATGGAGCGAGCTGCTGCGGCAGACGCCCAACCCGGGCGTCGCGCTGGTGGGGGTGCTCGGCGCGCTCCAGGGCGTGCTCGGCGTGATTGGCGCGCTCGTCACGGTGCTCGTGCTGCCCTCCTACCTGCTGCTCGAAGCGCCGGCGCTGCAGGTCGCGTTCGTCCGTCTCTTCGCGCGCGAACATCGCGCGATGCTGGCGCGGGTGATTCACAGCGTGACGGTGAAGGTCAGCGCGTGGCTCGGCGGCCAGCTGCTGCTGTCGGGCATCATCGGCACGACGGCCGCGCTCGGCCTCTGGCTGCTGGGCGTGCCGTACTTCTACGTGCTCGCGCTGCTCGCGGCGATCGGCGAGCTGATCCCCGTCGTGGGCCCGATCCTCGCCGCGATTCCGGCCGTGCTCGTGGCAATGACGGTGTCGGTCCACACGGGCGTCTTCGCCATCATCTATTTCGCGACACAGCAGTTCATCGAGAACCACTTCCTGGTCCCGCGCGTGATGGAGCGCCAGGTCGGCGTCAGCCCGGTCACGGTCATCGCGGCCCTGCTCATCGGCTCCGAGCTGCTCGGCATCGTCGGCGCGCTGCTCGCCGTCCCCACCGCGGCCATCATCCAGGTGCTGCTGCACGAGCTGCTGGATCGCGAAGGGCGGTAGCGGAAACTCCCCCGTTTCCTTGGGATATGATCGACCCGTTATGGATACCGTCACGCTGACAATCGACGGCCGCGAAGTCACGGTAGAGAAGGGACAGACGGTCCTTCAGGCCGCCATCAAGAGCGGCATCTCCGTGCCGTACTACTGCTACCACCCCGGCCTCGGCGTCGACGGCTCCTGCCGCGTCTGCATCGTGAAGATCGAGAAGATGCCGAAGCTGCAGACGTCGTGCTCGACGATCTGCACGGACGGCATGGTCGTCACGACGGGCTCGGCCGAGGTCCAGGCCGCGCGCGCCAGCGTGTTCGAGTTCCTCCTCGCCAATCATCCGCTCGACTGCCCCGTCTGCGACAAAGGCGGCGAGTGTCCGCTCCAGGACTTCTCGTACACGTTCGGACCGGAGCGCAGCCGGATGGAGTTCCCGCGCCGCGTGTTCGACGGCGAGGGCGTCAAGGCCGACGTCGACTTCGGCCCGACGCTGATGCTCAACCGCAACCGCTGCATTCTCTGCACGCGCTGCGTGCGGTTCATGCGCGAAGTGGACGGCGACGCGCAGATCGCCATCGCGAATCGCGGCTACGGCAGCGAAATCGCCACGTTCGAAGAGCACGGCGTCGTGTCGCTGCTCTCGGGCAACCTGATGGACGTCTGCCCGGTCGGCGCGATCACGACGCGCGACTACCGGTTCAAGTCGCGGCCGTGGGACAACCCGCACGCGGTCGACACGATCTGCACGCTGTGCGAGCGCGGCTGCAACACGACGGCGTGGATCAAAGCCAAGCCGGAATGGGCCAAGGGCGCGCGCCTCGTGCGCATGACGCCGCGCCTGAACCCTGAAATCAACAGCTATTGGATGTGCGACATCGGCCGCTTCGACTATCACTGGGTCGAAGGCAACCGCCGCCTGCTGCAGCCGCACGTGCGGCGCGGCGCGACGGCCGACGCGCTGCCCTGGGGCGACGCGCTGACCGCCGTTGGCGATGCCGTCACGGCCGCGGGCGGACCGTCGAACGTGTACTTCTTCGTCTCGGGTCACGCGTCGCTCGAAGAGCTGTTCGTCCTGCAGGAGATCGCCGGCCAGGCCGGCGGCGTGAGCTTCGGCTGGCGCTACCGCGAGAAGCCGCAGCCGGCCAACACGAAGTTCCGCATCCCGGCCGTCGACGCGCCGAACGTGCGCGGCGCGCGCGATCTCGGCTTCCCCGTCGGACGCGAGAGCGCGCCCGCCGATCTCTCCGCCATCAAATCCGTCGTCGAATCCGGCCAGGCGAATGTGCTCTACGTGCTCGATCCCGGCCCAGACGGCTCGATCGGCGACGTCGACTGGATCCTCGCGGCGCGTGCTGCCGGCAAGATTCAGACGCTCATCGTCCAGGGCGTGCTGCACACGCCGCTCGCCGAGGCCGCGGACATCGTGCTGCCGGGCTCCGCGTTCGTCGAGAAGGACGCGACCTACACGAACGTCACGGGTCACGTGCAGGCCGCGTCGATGGTCATCACGCCGCCGGGAGACGCAATCGAAGACTGGCAGATTCTCGGCAAGCTCGGCCCGGTGTTCGGCGCGACGATCAGCTACACGTCGGCGAACGCGATCCGCCACGCGATCGCGGAGCGGCTGAAGGACGTCCCAGGCTACGCGGCTCTGGCGACGGTCACGTTCAACCGCCCGGTCTCTGCGAAGCACTGGCTGCAGGCCTCGAATCCGTCCGAGCGCTGGAAGTGGGACTTCATGTTCCAGGACCTGCCGCCAATCAAGTTCGGCGAGGACTTCGGCCCGCTGCCCCGCGCGGAAGTGATTCCGCTCAAGGAAGTGAAGTAGGACCACCGCGTCCGCGCGCCATGAGCCCACGACGACTCGTTCTCATCGGCGCCGCCCTGCTGCTGACGGCCGCGGCGGCTGTGCCGCGGGCGCGACAGTTGGGTCCAGGGCCGCTGGTCGGCGAGGGACTCGTCGAGCGCGCGGAAGCCCATCCGGGCACGACCCTGCGCGCCGCCCTGCGCGTCGTCATTCCCGACGACCTGCACATCCAGTCGCACAGGCCGAGCGACCCGTCGCTGAAGCCGACGAATCTGACGTTCACCCCGCCGGCGGGCGTCACCGTCCGCGAGCTCGTCTTCCCCGCGTCGATCGATCTTCCGCTGCCCGGCTTTGACCAGCCACTCGCCGTGTACGAGAAGACGATGATCGTCGGCGTGCAATTCGAGATCGGCAAGGCCGCGCCGGCCGGCGCGGTCACGGTACCGGGCGAGCTCTACTACCAGGCCTGCAACGACACGACGTGCTTCCGTCCCACGCACGTCGGCACGCAGTGGACGTTCACGATCACGCCGGCGACGCGGGCGCTTCCGGCCGCGCAGCACCGCGACGTGTTCGGCACGATTGCGTTCGGCAAAGGCGAGACGCCAGGCGCGGACGCGACGCCGGCCGCAGCGCCGGCGCCTGCGGCATCGACAACGATCGCGGCCGCGACGCCGGAAGAGACCGTCGCGCTGTTCGATCAGTTCGACATCCTCGCCACCGGCGGCTACATGACGTCCGCCGAGTTCCTCACGTTCCTGCACGACGCGGAGAACGGCGTCAAACAGCAGGGCATGTTCGATGGCCGCGGGCCGCTGGCGATTCTCGCGATCGTTTTTCTCGGCGGCCTGGCGCTCAACCTGACGCCGTGCGTCCTGCCGATGATTCCGATCAACCTGGCGATCATCGGCGCCGGAGCCAAGGGCGGCGCGGGCCGCGGACGCGGCTTCGTCCTGGGCTCGGTCTACGGCGCGGCCATGGCGCTGACCTACGGCGTGCTCGGGCTCGTCGTCATCCTCACGGCCGGCACGTTCGGCACGATCAACGCGTCGCCGTGGTTCAACGTCGGCATCGCGCTGCTCTTCGTCGTGCTCGCGCTGGCGATGTTCGACGTCATCAGCATCGACTTCTCGCGCTACTCGAGCAAGATTCAGTTCAAGCAGGAAAGCCGCGGCACGGCCATGCTTGCGTTCGGCATGGGCGCGGTCGCCGCGCTGCTCGCCGGCGCCTGCGTCGCGCCCGTCGTCATTCAGGTCGTCGTGTTCGCGAGCGACATGTACGCGGCCAGCCACACGTCGGCGCTCGCGTTGCCGTTCGTGCTCGGCCTGGGCATGGCGCTGCCGTGGCCGATCGCCGGTGCCGGCCTGTCCGCGCTGCCGAAGCCGGGCATGTGGATGGTCCGCGTCAAGCAGGCGATGGGCGTCTTCATCCTCGCGACCGCGGCGTATTACGGCTACCTCGCGTACGAAGGCTTCGCCAACCGCTGGGTCGATCCCGCCAGCGTCTCCGCAGGCGTGCAGGAAAAGCTGAAAGAGGGCTGGCACGCGTCGCTGGTCGAGGGCCTCGAGACGGCCAAGCGCGAGCGCACCCTGGTGCTCGTCGACTTCTGGGCGACGTGGTGCAAGAACTGCTTCGTGATGGATCGCACGACGCTCGCCGATCCCGCCGTCACGGCGGCGTTGAAGAGCTACACGAAGATCAAGTTCCAGGCGGAGAGCCCCGATGTCTCTCCCGCCAGGGAATTGATGCAGCGCATCCGTGCGGCTGGCCTGCCGGCGTACGTCGTCCTTCGCCCGCGCTCGTGACATTTCCGCGCGAACACTGACGATTTTCGGATCACCTGACCAGAGGGGACTGCTATAGTAACGCCCAATATATGAGGGCGAACAGGTGAAGAGCACCCGCTTTCGTGTTCTGCTGACGCTTGCTTGTCTGATTGCCGCCGGAACCGCCCTCCAGGATTTCCGCCTCCATCAATCCATCACTGCCGGACAGTCACGCCTCTCGACCGTCGAGACGGAGACCGCCGCGCTGTCCGTGACGCTCTCCGATCTGCGCGCGGCACAGGCGTCGTATCTGGCCGCCAACCAGAGCCCGGACTTCTGGATGCGGCGCGCGACGGAGCTGTCCGAGCAGTTCGATGCGGGCCTGATGCGCTTGCGTGATGCGGTCGGCAGCCCGGCGGCTGCAGGCCATGTCGAAGCCGCGACGTCCGCGATCGCGGATCTGATGAGCCAGGACAAGCGCGCGCGGACGGCGCTGCAAAGCGATCAGCGATTCGTCGCGTCGGACGTCATCTTCACCGACAGCGCAGCGCCGGCCCAACTCGTCGCCAGCGAGCTCACGGCCGCCCGTACGGCCGCGATCGAGACCGCATCGGCCACGCTGAACAAGCAGTCGATCGTCCGGCTTGTCATGGCGCCGCTCGCGCTTCTGGCCGTGCTGGTGCTGTCGTTCGCCGCCGGCCGTGCCAGCCGCGCGTCCGAAGCGACTCCGGCGACGATCGCCGACATGCTTCGTGAGCTGCCGCCGCCGGTCAAGTCGCCGGCCGCGACGAGCGCGACCACACCGGCGCCCATCAAGCTCACCGTTCCGGCACCGCCAGCCCTGCCGCCGGTCAACCTGACTGAAGCCGCCGAGCTCTGCGTGGATCTGGCTCGCGTGATGGACGCACGCGACATGCAGACGCTGCTCGAGCGCACCGCGAAGGTTCTCGAGGCCAGCGGTCTCATTCTCTGGGTCGTGAACCAGGAGCGGACGAGCCTGCTTCCCGTCCTCACGCACGGCTATTCGGAGCGGGTCCTCCTCAAGCTCAACGCGCTGGATGTCGACGCGGAGAACGTGACGTCTCTGTCCTACCGCACGGTGCGCCCGCAGACCGTTCCGGGCACCGGCCCAGGCACCACGAGCGCGATCGCAGTCCCGCTCGTCACCGCCGAGGGCTGCAACGGCGTCCTGGCCGCCGAAGTCTACGAGACCAAACCGTCGGGCGACGTCGTCGCCCTCGCCCGCCTGATCGCCGCGCAGTTCGCGACGATGATCAATCCGTGCGAGACGACGGCAGCCGCGCACGTCGCGCAGGCCTGATCGCGGGCCGGGGCGGCTGTCCCCGGCGCGGGGCACTGGCCTCGCACGTGCGGTCCTTTGAAGCGGACATCACCAATTTTTGCCGGCGCGACGCGCGCGTTTTCGCGCGCGCGGTACGGCACGCGTCTTGAAGTCCAATGGCGCGAGCCGTCAGGCGTCACCGGGGTGCGTCAACAACGACAGGCAGGCGCTGGCATCGTCGCACTCCGGCCGTTCGTTCACCGACAAGTGGCGGCTCACTTCCGCGTTCTCTTCTTTCCGTTCTCGTGTACGTTTCCCCGTTCCGACCTCGCTCCATCCCCGGACCGGTTGATCTCCGGTCCGGGGGCTTCTGATCGCCGGGTCTGAAGACCCGGCCTACATCTGTACGCAGACAGACACGCGGGTGAGGCTTGATGTCCGTCGCCCGTCGCCTGTAGCCCGTAGCCTGTAGCCCGTAGCCCGATATAGCCCGGTCTTCAGACCCGGGCGATCGCTTACTCCGTGATCCGGAGCGCGATCATCGTCGTGTCGTCGTTGGAAGGAAAGCCGGCGCGATGGCTTTCGATCGCCTGCGAGACGCGATCGACGATCTCGGCGGCGGACTGCGTGCGGGCGTCGCGGACGATCTCCATGACGCGCGCGGACGAGAACTCCTCACTTGCCGCGTTCATCGCCTCGAACACGCCGTCGGATCCGAAGAAGAACACGTCGCCGATCTCCAGCGGCAGCGTGACCTCGTCGTAGCTCACACCGAAGAACGATCCCAACGGCACGCCCGGCAGCTCGATCTGGCTGACGACGCCATGGGTGACGCGGATCGGATACGGCACGCCCGAATTCGCGAGCGTCACGGTCCGCCGTTTCAAATCGAAGAACGCGTAGCACAGCGTGCAGTAGTACTCCTCCAACTGTCGTTCGTGGAGGATCGTGTTGATCGACATCAGCACTTTGGCTGGCGACGATCGCTCCGGCAGATAGCGGCGGCGGAACGTGCGGCCGCGCACCAGCTCGCCGGCGAACACGGAATACAGCGCGGCGGGCACGCCCTTGCCCGACACGTCGCCCACCGCCACGATGAGCGTGTTGGACTCGGGGACGAGCAGGTCGTGGAAGTCGCCGCCGAGCTCGCGCGCCGGCGCGAACGAGACGGCCAGATCCACGCCGCGGACCTTTTTCGGCAATTGCGTCGGCAGCAGCGCCGTCTGCACGCGCTGCGCGAAGCGCAGCTCCCGCTCGAGCCGCGCCTCGTTGGCGGACAGCTCGGCATAGAGCCGCGCGTTCTCGATCGCCACGGCCGCCTGGCTCGCCAGCAGCTTGAGGATCTCGATGTCGCGCTTGGAGAACGCGTCGAGGTCGGGGCTTTCGAGATCGAACACGCCGACGCAGCGATCCTTGACGAGCATCGGCACGACGAGCTCGGAGCGCACGTCCTCGAGCACCTGGATATAGCGCGGATCCTTCGAGACGTCGGGCGCGTAGACCGGCTCGCGATACTTGGCCGCGTACCCGACGAGGCCTTCGCCGACCGGTACCTTCGGCAGGACGACCTGTTCGCCGTACTGCACGGCGGCCTTGATCTCGAGCTCGCCGGTCGCCTCGTTCAGGAGCAGGATGCCGAACGTCCGATAGTCGACGAGCCGCCGTCCGAGCTGCGCGATGCGCGCGAGCAGCCGATCGAGATCGAGCAGGCCGGCCATCTCGCGGCCGACCTCCGCCAGCGTCTCGAACGCTTCGGCGTCGTGACGTTCCTGCGCAAACAGGCGCGCGTTGACGAGCGCGGTGGCAACGTGCGCGGCGAACTGGCGCAGGATGGCGACGTCGCGCTCCGAATAGCGATCGCGCTCGCGGCTGAGCACGTTCAGGACGCCGATCGCCTTCGACTTGTGGATCAGCGGCACCGCGAGCGTCGCGTGCATGCCTGGCACGACGCTGACGTAACTCGGGTCGGCGGTGACGTCGCCGATGACGAGCGGCTGCTGCGTCGTCACCACGCGTCCGAGCACCCCGTCCGACAGGCTGAGCTCGGCGCGCGCGGCGTCGTCCGGATACCCGATGGCGTAGCCGAGCTTGAACATCTGCCGCTTTTCGCTGACGAGATAGACCGCGAACGCGTCGAATGGAATCAACCGGCCGACCAGCTCAGGAATGCGTGGCAGCAGCTCGTCGAGCTCGATGACCGAGGCGATCTTCCGGCCGAGATCGAACAGCGTCAGCAGGATGTCACGCTCGTTCCCGGACAGGGTCGTCGGCTGCGGTTGAACGGATGGCGGTTGCATGAACGGACGGGGAGGACGGCAACTGGAATTATACTGGCAGAAAAATGAGTTTACAGCTTCCGCTCGACTACGCCGCGATCGAACGCATTCTTCCCCATCGCTATCCGTTCCTGCTCGTCGATCGCGTGACGGAGTTGGAAGCCGATCGCCGCATCATCGGGATCAAGAACGTGTCCCAGAACGATCGCTATCTCTGGCACGGCGTCGGCGGCGATCGCGCAGTGCTGCCGCCGACGATCCTGACGGAAGCGATCGCGCAGGTGGGCGCCATCCTCATTCTGGCCAAGCCCGAAAACCGGGAACGGATTCCGCTCTTCATGGGCATCGAGCGCGTCCGCTACCGGCGTCCAGTCCATCCCGGCGATACCGTCGAGATCGAGGCCATCGTCAAGCGTCTGCGCAGCCGGATGGGCATCCTGAGCGGAGCGGCGCGCGTCAACGGCGTCGTCGTCTGCGACGGCACGATGACGTTTGCGCTCGGTCCGAAGACGAGCGCGAGCAGCAGCGAAACGGCCGCGGCGTCCTGATCAGGACTTCGCGGGCTTCAGCAGCACGCGCTCGAGATAGCGGTGATAGGTCGTGAACCGGCCGTCTGATCCATCCTCGGCGAGGTGCCGGCGAATCTGGTGCATCTTCGCGTCGATGTCGTCGGCCGCGGCAAGCACGAAGGCTTCCGGCGTCATCGGCGGCACCGGCGATCCGAGATCCTTCGAGCCGTGGTGCGACAGGATCAGGTGCTCGATCTCGAGCGCCGTCTCTTCAGGAAATTCCGGCGTCTCCCGCAGGATCTCCTTCAGCATCCCGACGCCGATCACGATGTGGCCGACGAGGTTGCCTTCGACCGAGTAGTCGATCGCGACGTCGTACGTCAGCTCCTGGAGCTTGCCGATGTCGTGCAGCAGCGCGCCGGCGATCACGAGATCGCGCCGCAGGCCGTACGTGTCGGCCATGAACACGGCCACGTCCATGATTTTCAGCACGTGCTCGAGCAGGCCGCTGCGATACGCATGATGCACCTGTCGCGCGGCGGGCCAGACG
This sequence comes from uncultured Solibacteraceae bacterium, assembly GCA_964573795.1. GTDB lineage: Bacteria > Acidobacteriota > Vicinamibacteria > Vicinamibacterales > SCN-69-37 > CAZNMF01. Next base: position 32,136 of record CAZNMF010000049.1, on the reverse strand, counting down.
CGCAGCCGATCGCCGTAGCGCGCCACGAACCGCTCCAGCAGATCGCGGATCGCCGGCGACTCGACGCTCGCCACGCGCGAGGTCAGCTCGGCCCACATCTCGTCGAGGGGCCGCGGCGAGCACGGAATGCAGTCCTCCGGCCGGAACCCGTTCTTCTCGTCCTCGGGAATCACGCGCCGGATCTTGTCGACGATGAGCTCGAGCCGCTGGTTGAAGAGATTGCCCTTGGCCTGGACCGCGACGAACTCACCCGTCTCGAACTGCGCCTGAGCGATGTCGACGTCCTGAAAGATCTTCGCGTCGATGCTGCCGCTGGCGTCCTGCAGCACGAGCACGAGGAACGCGCCGGATCGCCCCGTCCGCCGCTCCTTTTTCGCGCACAGGAAGAAGCCGGTGCCAGCCGATGTGCCGGTGATCTCGCTGATTCTGGGGAGTCGCGCCATGTCCGGCCAGTCTACAGCGGATGATAAGATTCCCGCGTGCGCACATCGACTCGCGCGTCGACGGCCGCGGCCGTCCTGGCCGCTGCGATCGCGGCGGGCTCGTGCTCGCCGGGCGCGTCCTCGTCGTCGAGCGCCTCCAGCGCGCCGGCGAGCGGCGCGTCTTCCGGCTTCAACATCGTCGCGAGCGACTTGCCGCCGCTGCCGTCGAGCTTGTCGTACGCCGTCCGTCCGGTGCCCGTCGTGAAGAGCGCGTACGCGTTCGCCGCGCGGCATCCGGAAGTCCTGCGCTACGTGCCGTGCTTCTGCGGCTGCGAGCGCGGCGGGCATCAGGCGAACCACGATTGCTACGTCAAGCGTCGAGACAGCCAGGGCCATGTCGTCGAATGGGACGAGCACGGCATCGGCTGCGAAGTGTGCGTGGACGTCGCGCAGATGGCGATGCAGATGCACGACGCGGGCGCGTCGGTGGCGCAAATCCGCGCTGCGGTCGAACAGCGCTTCGGCGGGCGCCACATGGGTCACACGCCGACGCCGCAACCGCCCGCCGGCGGCTGAGCGTGACGCCGCGTTCCCCCGCTCGCCGCCGCGATTCGTCGGCGCTCTCGCTCGACGCGTTCGCCCACTTCTTCGACAACCTTCCCGAGGGCGTCTACATCGGCCTGATCGGACCGGCGGAGACGGCGACGCTCGCGGCCAATCGCCACCTGCGCGTCATGTTCGGCTGGCCCGACGATGCCCCGGCCGCCGAGGTGCGCCCGTTCGATCCCAATCGCTTCGTCGACGAGCTGGCGCGCGCCGAGCTCCTGCGTCAGCTCGCGCGCGACGGCGCGGCCCGCGACACGCTCGTGCGCGTGCGGCGCCTCGACGGCACGGCGATGTGGATCGAGGTCACCGCGCGCGCCGAGACGCTCGCATCCGGCGCGACGCTGCGCGTCGAAGCGATCATGCGCGACGTGACGGATCGCAAGAAGCTGCAGGATCAGGGCCGCGAGCTCGCCCATCAGTTGTCGCAATCCGAGAAGATGGCCTCCCTCGGCCAGACGATGTCGGGCGTGGCGCACGAGCTGAACACTCCGCTGGCCACGATCCTGGCGTGCGCCGAGCGGCTCACGGGCCAGCGCGTCGACGACGTCACGCGGCGCGATCTCGACGCCATCCACAACGCCGCCGAGCGCGCCGCGCGCATCGTCCGCAACCTGCAGACGTTCGCGCGCAAGCGTCACACGACGCGCATGACCGTCGACATCAATCAGGTCGTGCGCGAGACGCTCGCCTTGCGCGCCTACGACCAGCGTGGCAGCCAGATCGCCATCGCCGACTCGCTCGCCTCGTCGCTGCCGCCGGTCTTCGTCGATCCGCACCAGATCCAGCAGATCGTCCTCAATCTGGTGATCAACGCCGAGCAGGCGATGCTCGAGGCACACGGCCGCGGCACGCTCACGTTGCGCTCCTGGCACGACGCCGAGAGCGACGCCGTCGTCCTCGAAGTCGCCGACGACGGTCCTGGCGTGCCGGATCAGGTGCAGGACAAGGTCTTCGAGCCGTTCTTCACGACGAAGCCCGTCGGCAAGGGCACAGGACTCGGGCTGACCGTCGCGTACGCGATCGCGCAGGAGCACGGTGGCCGCATCAGCGTGTCGTCGCTGCCGGAAGGCGGCGCGTCGTTTCTGCTCGAGCTGCCGGTGAGCGGCGCGTCACTGCGCACGCAGGAGCCGGCGCCCGCGCAGCCGCTGCCGGACGTGCCAAAGGGCACGCGCGCGCTGGTCGTGGAGGACGAGCCCGCGCTCGGCGACGCGGTGGCGGCGGCGCTGGCCGATGAAGGGTTCCGGACGGATCGCGCGGAGAACGGCGAAGCGGCGCTGAAGAAAGTGCGCGAGACGCACTACGACGTAATCATCTGCGACTTGAAGATGCCGAAGGTCGACGGCATGGCGTTCTTCCGCGAAGTCTCGGCCAAGATGCCGCACATCGCGCGCCGGCTGATTTTCGTGACCGGTGACGTCGCGGGCACGGAGGCGGAGCGCTTCCTCGAAGAGAGCGGCTGCCGCTGGGTGCCCAAGCCGTTCCGTCTTCGCGACCTGGTGCGCGTCGCGCGCGAAACGCTGCGATAGCGTCGATTCGACCGATCCGCCTCGGCGGTCGTGTTCGATGTTGGACGCCGGTCGCGCGGCCCTACGCGGCGCGGCTCGGCAGCACGGCCGGACGCGGGCGCGCGACCGGATACTTCTGCCGCGTCGTCTTCGCGACCAGGCGCGGCCCCTTGACGGGCTCGGTGCGCGCCGGCGCGGTCAGCAGGCGGCGCAGGCGCTGAATGGCGCGCGCGTGCAGCTGCGAGACGCGCGATTCGTTGACGCCGATCTCCTGGCCGATCTGCTTCATCGTCGCATCGCCGAAATAGTAGAGCGACAGGATCCGCCGCTCGCGCGGGGGAAGCTGCACCAGCGCGGCGCGGACGCGCTCGCGCGTCTGACTCTGCTCGAACAGCCGTTCCGGCGACACGGGCTCGCTCGGCACGAGCACCGGCGGCAGCGTCGAGCTGTCCATCGTCTCGAGATTGGCCAGCGGTGAGGTGGACTCGATGGTGCTGATGCGGACGATCGTGCGCTCCAACTGCGCCTCGTCGGCGCCGACGCGGCGCGCGAGGTCGGCAATCGTCGGCTCGGCGCCGAGCTCGCGACGCAACTGCTCGCGCGCGGCCTCGAGCTCGCGGCGGACGCGGCGGACGCCGCGCGGCCACGCGTCCCGGCGCAGCGCGTCGATCATCGCCCCGCGGACGCGGCGCTCGGCGAACGTCTCGAACTTGATCCCGCGCGCCTCGTCGAAGCGGTGCGCGGCGTCGATCAGCCCGAGCACGCCGTCCTGCACGAGATCGCCCAGGTCGATCGAGTGCGGCATGGTCGACGCCATGCGTCGGGCCAGCGACTCGACGAACGGGAGACCCGCTTCGACCCGCCGCTGTTCAGATGCCGCCAAGGGCACGCGTTGCATTGAGACCTCCTCCGGCACACGGCCGGGACCAGTCACCAAGGCAACAGCGATGCCATGTGAAAATCGGGTGAGGCGCCGGAAGCCACGCGAGGAATCAAGTGCCCCTAAATCGCTTTCCGAGCGTCAGTTAGCGTCTGCTGATGGACTGTGAATTGCCGTGAAGCGGCGCGAACATCCCGGCCGTTTGGTGTCGGCCGATTGACAGGGCTGTCAGGGTTGTCATCGCGCCGACATGGGCGCTAGCGGTTGGCCGGGTTGTTCAGGCCGACGATCCGTCGGAGATCCTGAATCGCCGAGATCGCTTCCAGCGCGCCGGAGACCACTTGGCTGGCCCTGGCGCGCTGGGTGTCTTCGGTCAGACGAGCTTCGAGCAGCTCGGCGTTCGCGAGGATCACACCGAGCTGGTTGTTCAGCCGGTGAAAGACCTGCGACAGCGCAGCGGGATCGAGAGGCGATGGCGGTGCCGTCGATGGGTCAGGCGCCACGACTGAGTCGCTGCGTCCAGGCCGCTCCCTGCTCGTCGTTCGAGGCGTCCGGATTACGCCAGAGCGTGTCCTCGAAAATACGGACGGAACCGCCGGCTGTCCGGACGTACTGCACCTTGCCCCCGGCGATCCAGTTGTAAATGGTGCGGCGGCTGACACCGACCAGCTCGCACGCCCGCGGAATCGATACGGTCTTTCGTTCTAGCAGCATCGCTCACCCATCCAGCGGCCGAGGGAGGTTGTGCACTCGGCCGCGCGCCCGAGGGCGCGTTCACCCACAATATCGGCGACGTTCGACGGTGACTTTAACTGGCTGCCTCCTGGCGGCGACTCCGCCGCAGGCCTCACCCTCGATTCGGCCCGCGCTTCGTGTCAAGATACCGTCGCTTTCATGAGCGACCTGTCGGGCCACCTCCTGTTGATCGACGACGAGGCCGGGTTTCGGGAGGCCATCGCCGATCGCCTTCAGGAAACGGGATTTACGGTCGCTCAGGCCGGCACCGGCGAAGAGGCGCTGGAACGGCTGCGGCAATTCGCCTTTGACATCCTGATTACCGATCTGCGCCTGCCTGGTGTGGACGGCCGGACCGTCCTCGACGAGGCCCTGGCCCGCTACCCCGAGATCATCGCCATCGTCATTACCGGCTTCGGGACCGTGCGGGAGGCCGTGGAAATCACCCGGCGCGGCGCCGAGGGCTTCATCACCAAGCCGTTCCAGTTCGAAGAGCTGCTGCACGAGCTGACGGTCTCCATCGAGCGCCGGCGGCTGAAATCGGAGAACGCCTATCTCCGCGAGCAGTTGCACGGCCGCTTCGGCATCGAGGGCATCGTGGGGCGAACGCCGGTGATGGCGCACCTGTTCGAGCTGCTGCGAACGGTCGCAGCGACGGCGAGCACCGTGTTGATCAGCGGCGAGACGGGCACCGGCAAGGAGCTGGCGGCGCGCGCGATTCACGACGCGAGCCCGCGACGCAGTCAGCGCTTCGTCGCGATCAATTGCAGCGCGATTCCGGAGACGCTGCTCGAGGCGGAGCTCTTCGGGCACGTGCGCGGCGCGTTCACGGGCGCGGTCGCGAACCGTCAGGGACGGCTCGAGCAGGCGCACCGAGGCACGCTGTTCCTCGACGAAGTCGGGACGATGAGTCCCGCGCTGCAGGCCAAGCTGCTGCGCGTGCTGCAGGCGCGCGAGTTCGAGCGCGTCGGCGATTCCCAGACGGTGCGCGTCGACGTGCGCGTCATCGCGGCGACCAACGCCGACCTCAAGAAGATGGTCGACGAAGGCTCGTTTCGCGAAGACCTGTACTATCGATTGAACGTCATTCCGGTGCGACTGCCGGCACTGCGCGAGCGCCGCGCGGACATCCCGCTGCTGGCGCAGCATTTTCTCGACCGCTTTGCGGGCGAGAATCCCGCGCGCGGCCGAGTGACACTCGCGCAGGACGCGCAACAGACGCTGATGGCGTATCCGTGGCCAGGCAACGTGCGTCAGCTCGAGAACATGATCGAGCGCACGTACGCGCTGTCGCCGGGAAAGACGCAGATCGCGGCGGCCGACCTGCCGGAGGAGCTTCGCGAAGCGAGCCCCGTGTTGAGTCCGACGGAAGTCATCATCCCCGAGTCGGGCGTCGACATGGAACGTCTCGTATCCGAGTTCGAGCACACCCTCATCCGGCGCGCGCTCGAGCGGGCCGGCGGCAACAAGCGGCAGGCGGCCGATCTCCTCCACGTCAAGCGGACGACGCTCATCGAGAAATTGAAGCGGCTGGAACGGAGCTAGGCGATGACGAAGCGATTCTGCTGCTGGGTGATCGTCGCGGGCGCGCAGCCGACGGCTTTTCGCGCGAGACGGGCCGAGGATCTGCTGCCGACGCTCCGTCAGCTCCAGCGCACGCAGCCGAACGTGGCACTCAAGTGGTTCGATCGCGGGCGATTCTGGGACTCGCCGCAGGCAGCCGACGACGCGTTCGCGGCACGACGACGGGCGAGCGCGGCGCGGGATCGCGAATGGCGGCCAGGCGGCGCTCATGTCGATCCACGAGCCAAGTACAAACTCACGCGCGACGAGAAGCGCGCGCGCTTCAAACGCCGCCTGATCTCCGCGAAGACCAGTGACGCTGGTGACGGCCAGCGCCGGCCTCCCCGTCGCCCGCCGCAGTCGCGCGGCCCCAAGCGATCCCGATGATTGCGCACATCGTGCTCTTCGAGCCAAAGGCCGGACTGGATCAGTCTCAGAAATTGGCATTTGCCCAATCCGTGATTGAGACGTGCAGGTCTATCGAGACGGTCAGGCGGCTCTCGGTTGGACGCAGAGTCGAGATCGATCCTGGATATGGCAGGTCGCTTGGTGACACGACCTACAAATACGCAGCCGTGCTCGAATTTGATGGCGCCGAAGGACTTGTCGGCTACCTGAACGACCCCAAGCACGAAGTGCTGGGACGATTGTTTTGGGAGTACTGCGAGCGCGCCATCGTCTCTGAAGTCGAGTGGGTCGACGTTGATGCCGCTGACGCGGCCAACAAATTGGCCTTTTGACCTATGCAGCGGCTTCGTTCATGAAGAAGCTGCCGATGATCGAGCGCAGCGCCTCGATTGACTCGGCGCTGTTGATGGCGACCCGAAGCTGGCTTCCGCCGTCGAGCCCCTTCGTATACCAGGATCCCAACGCACGGAGCTTGTTGATCACCCAGCGTTCGCGGCCCCTGGCCGCCGCCGGCGGCGCCGGTGCATGCCCTGGAGCCGAGTGCCTGAACCCGTCGCTCTCGGCAACGCGCTCGGCGAGCAGCAGGTCGACATAGTCGAGCAGGAACCGGCCTCGCTCCGCGAGCGAAACCGCCGAGGGCAGGCCGCCGTCGATCGCGCTTGCGGCCTGGCTGAAGATCCAGGGATTGCGGAGCGCACCGCGGCCGACGAGCACCCCTGCCACGCGTCCGCTCGCGAGGCGCGAAACGACGTCGTCGGGCAGGACGCAATCGCCCGATCCGAACACCGGAATCGACACCGCGGCCGCGACGCGTTCGATCAGCGTCCAGTCCGACTCGCCCGTGTACGACTGGGCGGCCGTGCGTCCGTGGACGGCGAGCGCGGCGGCGCCGGCGTCCTGCGCCATGCGCGCCAGCGTGGGCGCGTTGATCTCGTGCTCGTTCCAGCCCGCACGCATCTTGACGGTCACGGGAATCTTGACCGCCTTGGCCATCGCGCGCACGACACTCGCCGCGTGCTCTGGCTCGCGCATCAGACTGCATCCGGCGTTGTGCTTGGCGATCTTCGGGACCGGACATCCCATGTTGATGTCGACGATGTCCGCGCCCATGCCTTCGACGACCTGCGCGGCGTCGGCCATCACGGCGGGATCGCCGCCGAAGATCTGGATCGAGACTGGGCGCTCTTCCTCGGTGTACTCCGCGTACTCGAGCGTGCGATCGATCCCGCGCACGAGGCCCTCGGAGCTGACCATTTCGGTCACGACGAGACCGCATCCGCCCTTGCGCTTGACGAGGCGGCGGAACGCGGTGTCCGTCATGCCGGCCATCGGCGCCAGCGCGACGGGATGTTCGATCGAGACGGCGCCGATCTTCACTTGTCGACCGGAGCCGGCGCCGATGACGATGACGACGGCGTCGCGGCCGACGCGGCCTGCTTGGCGATCTGCTTCTCGTACATCGCCTTGAAGCTGTCGTCCTTCCACTCGATGACCGCCTGCGTGCGCAGGCGCGCCAGCATCTTCTGCGTCTCGGGATCGATCCGCTCGTCGCGAATCGCGCGCTCGATCTCCGGGCGGACGGCGTCGAACGGCCGCAGCTCCGGCGTCGATCGCGTCTCCAGCTTGAAGATCTGATAGCCGCGCGTCCCGCGCAGCGGCGGCGTGACGCCGCCGGGCTGCAGGGCGTTCACCGCGTCCTGCAGCGCGGTCGTGAGATCGGCGAAATTCACGGGACCGATGAGCCCGCCCGACGCCTTCGTCGACGACTCGGATGCCTCGTTCACGAGCGCGACGAAGTCCTCGCCCGCGACGGCGCGCGCGCGCAGCGCCTCGATCTTGGCCTTGGCGGCGTTGTCGGACGCCACGCTGAACACGGTCTGGCCGCGCTGGTTGGCGGTCGGCACGGTGACGAGAATCTCGCGCAGCGTCACCGTGAGCGGCGTCATGAAATCGGCCTTGTGCTTCTCGTAGTACTGGCGCTGCTCTTCCTGCGTGACGGACATGCTCGGGCCGATCTCGCGCTGCTGGACGGCGCGGATCAGGAACGTCTTCTCGAGCTGCTGCCGCAGCTCGTCGAGCGTCAGCCCCTCCTGTTTCAACGCTGCCTTGAACGCCTCATCGTCGAGCTTGTTGTCCTTCTTGATGTTGTCGAGCGCGTCCTTGAACTGATCGTCGGTGAACTTCACGCCCATCTCGCGGCCGCGCTGGACGAGCAGGAGCTCGTCGACGGCCGTCACGAGCAGGTCGGGCGTGATCTCGGCGACCGTCGCCTCGAGGTTGGCGTCGTTGCGCTTGGCAGGATCCATGTCGCGAAGGGCCTGAATCTGCCGCTGCGTGAGCTGCGACTGCGTGAGGATCTCGCCGTTCACGCGCACGAGGACGCGCTCGACGATCGCGCTCTTCGGCGCCGACGAGGTCGACGCCGCGGCCGTGCTCGCCGCAGGCTCTGCGCTCGGCGCTGCCGTGGACGACGGTGCCTCGGGCGCCGGTGTTGGCGCGGGCGACGCAGGCGGCGGTGCGGCCGGCGGAGTCGACGGCGTCTGAGCAGGCGCCTGCGCGGCCAGCGACACGGCGCTCGCGAAGACGGCGGTGACGACGAGTGCCGGCCACGTTCTCATTGGATCCCTACTCCACTGCCGCGTCGACAACTGACGCAGAATCAAGATCTTAGCCCGTAACGAGCGCCTGGCTCAACTGATTCAGCACGTCACCCAGCCGCTCGAAGAGCCCGCCTGGGGCTGCCGGATCGGGCGGCGCCTCCGCGAGAATTTCTCCGCGCGTGAAGCCTGGCTCGACCTTCGCCGTCGCGCGAGTCGCCCACCAGGACTCGGCCGGGATGGTCTCGGGCTCGCGGCTCTTCGGTGTCTTCGACGCGGGGACGAGCCGTCCGGCCGTCGGCACCCTCGGACGACTGGGCGGCCCTGACGGCGCCGCAGCGGGCTTCGACAGATCGAGTCGGAGCACGACAGGAGGCACAAGGGCGAGGTCGCCGCGCGTCTGCAGCAGCCGCGCCAGCACGCCCGGCTCGACCTTCGCGTCCGGCCTGAATCTCATGGTCACGATCTGGCCCTCGCGGTCGAGGGTCTCGACGCCGATGCGATCGGCCAGCACGCGCACGCGCGCGTACTCCGCGAGATGCTGCACCGACGCCGGCGGCGGGCCGTAGCGGTCGCGCGTCTCGTCGACGGCACTCGACACCTCGTCGAGCGTCCTCGCGCTCGCCAGCCGCCGGTAGACCATGAGGCGCTGGTTCGTGTCCGGCACGTAGTGCTCGTCGACGCGCAGGTCGAGCCGCAGATTGACGGCCGCGCGGCGCTCGTCTTCCAGGTCCTCGCCCTTCAGCTCGCGGATCGTCTGATCGAGGAGCTTCGTGTACATGTCGAAGCCGACGGCCTCGATGTGGCCGCTCTGCTGTCCGCCGAGCAGATTACCCGCGCCGCGGATCTCCAAATCCAGCGCCGCGATGCGGAACCCGCTGCCGAGATCGCTGAACTCGCGAATCGCCGCCAGCCGCCGGCGCGCGATCGGCGACAACGTCTGCTCCGCCGGAATCAGCAGATACGCGTACGCCCGGCGATCGGCGCGGCCGACGCGGCCGCGAAGCTGATAGAGCTGCGCGAGGCCGTAGCGATCCGCGCGATTGATGACGATCGTGTTCGCGTTCGGGATGTCGAGCCCGTTTTCGACGATGGTCGTCGCAATCAGCACGTCGAACTGGTGCGAGACGAAGTCGACCATCACCTTCTCGAGGGCGTCGTCGCCCATCTGCCCGTGGCCGACGACGAGCCGCGCCTCGGGCACGAGCCGGCCGACGAGGTTCGCCATCGAGTAGATCGACTCGACGCGGTTGTGGACGAAGTACACCTGTCCGCCGCGCTCGAGCTCGGTGCGGATCGCGCGCGTGATGACCTCCGTGTCGAACTTGGCGACCTGCGTCTGGATCGCCAGCCGATCGCGCGGCGGCGTCTCGATCACGGACATGTCGCGAATGCCGACGAGCGACATGTTCAGCGTGCGCGGAATGGGCGTCGCCGTCATCGTCAGCACGTCGACGCGCTTGCGGAGCTGCTTGATGCGCTCCTTGTGCGCGACGCCGAATCGCTGCTCTTCGTCGACGACCAGCAGGCCGAGATCGCGGAACGCGACGTCCTTCGACAGCAGCCGGTGCGTGCCGACGATGATGTCGATCTGGCCACGCGAGACCTGCTCGAGGATCTCCTGCTGCTCCTGTTTCGATCTGAAGCGGCTGACCATGTCGATCCGCACGGGAAAACCGGCGAACCGCTCCTTCAACGTCCGCGCGTGCTGAAACGCGAGCACCGTGGTCGGCGCGAGGAACGCGACCTGCTTGCCGTCGATGACGGCCTTGAACGCCGCGCGCATCGCGACCTCGGTCTTGCCATAGCCGACGTCGCCGCACAGCAGCCGGTCCATCGGCGTCGTCGACTCCATGTCGCGCGTGATGTCGGCGATCGCCGATTGCTGATCGGACGTGAGGTCGTACTCGAAGGCGTCGGCGAACTCCTGCTGCCAGTGCGAGTCCGGGCTGAAGGCGTGTCCCGCCACGGCCTTGCGCGCCGCGTAGAGCTTCAGCAGCTCTTCGGCCATGTCGCGCATCGCCTTCTTGACGCGCGTCTTCGCCTTCTCCCACGTCGTGCCGCCGAGCTTGTCGAGCGCCGGCGCCGCGCCGCCCGTGTACTTCTGGACGAGATCGAGCCGCTCGAGCGGAACGAAGAGCTTGTCCTCGCCGGCGTACCGCAGCTCCATGAACTCCTGCGGCGGCTGGCCGGGCGTGACCGTCAGCCGTTTGAGGCCGACGAATCGTCCGATGCCGTTGTCGACGTGGACGACGAGATCGCCGATCTTCAGATCGCGGAAGTCGGAGAAAAAGCTGCGCGTCGACGCGCGGCGGCGCTCGTGCACGCGGCGCTCTTCCTCGAAGAGATCGGTCTCGGCAAAGAAGAGAATCCCGCCCGACGGCAGGTGGAAGCCGCGCGACAGACGGCCCGTGGCGACGAGCACGGCCGCATTGGCGAGATCGTCGGCCTCGCGCACCGCGCGCGCCCGCACTTCGTAGTCGGCGAGAATCTCGATGATGCGCTCGGCGCGCCCGGGCGTGGCGGAGACGAACACGACCGTCTCGCCGCGCTCGCGCGCCTGGCGGATCTCGGCGGCCCAATCGCCGATCCGGCCGCGATATTCCAGCGCCGGCACGCTGGCGATGTGCGCCGACTCCCGCGACTCGTCGATGGCCAGCGCGCTCACGCGATGCGCGCGCGACAGCCACGTCGTGACGAGCTCCCAATCCGCCGCGATCGACTCGTACGGCAGGGCCGACGGATGACGGGCCGCGGCGTCCTCGGCCGACTGCCGCCACTGGCGCTCGAGGCTGCTTCCACGCTCGGCGACGTCGTCTGGCTCGAAGACGATGACCTGCGCGCGAGCGCGGCGCGCGTAGTCGACGATCGTGGCGGATCGATCCGCGGCCGCCGGATCGTCCGGCCGCACGGGATCCGGCAACAGCTCGCGCTGCGGCGCGATCGTGACGCGATCGATTGCCGCGAGCGATCGCTGTGTCGCGCTGTCGAAGCGGCGGATCGACTCGACGATGTCGCCGATGAACTCGAGGCGGATCGGCGTCGTCTCGGACGCGGGATAGAAATCGACGACGCCGCCGCGCACGCAGAGCTCGCCGTGCTCGTCGACGGGATCTTCCGGCGCAAAGCCCGCGACGGCCAGCCGATCGCCCAGGTCCTGCGGTGCGATCTCCACGCCGGCATGCAGCGAGATGCCGGCGCGGGCGAAACGTTCGGGATCGCTGAGCTTCGGCAGCAACGCGCGCGCCGAGACGACCACGAGCTTCGCGCTGCCGGAGGCGAGCGCGAACAACGCGCGCGCGCGCGCTGACGCGACCTCGAGGTGTGGCGCGAGCCCGCGATAGGGATCGACTTCCTGCGATGGGCACCCGAGGACGGCGTCCTCCACGTCGCGATCGGACAGGCCCAGGAGGACGCTGAGAAACAGCCGCGCATCGGCGACCACCTGCTCGACATCGGCGTCCGTCGGCACGACGAGCAGGATCGGCGTCTCCTGCGCGAGGACGGCGGCATGCCAGGCGAGCGCCTGCGGCGTGAGGCCCGTCGTCTCGGGGGCGGACCGATCCAGACCGGCACGATGCGCCGCGGACTTCAGCAGCGAGCGAAACGCGAGAGACGAGGACGAACCGATCACGGCTGCGAGGTACGTTGAATCTTCTGGAGGATCGAAGTCGTCGACCAGCCCGGCTCGATCGGCACGCGGACGACGATGCCGCCGCGAGCCTCGACCGTGTCGCGGCCGACAATCTGATCCGCCGCCCAGTCCGCGCCTTTGACCAGCACGTCAGGCTGAATGGCTTTCACGATCGCGTCGGGCGTCGGCTCGTCGAAGATGACGGCGGCGTCGACGCAGTCGAGTGCCGCGACGATCTCGGCGCGCTCCCGTTCCGGTGTGACCGGCCGCTCCGGCCCCTTGTTGCCGCGCGCCGATCGATCGGAGTTCACCGCGACGATGAGCGCGTCGCCCTGGGCCCGCGCGGCCTGCAGGTAGCGGACGTGCCCCGGGTGCAGCAGATCGAACACGCCATTCGTGAACACGACGCGGCGGCCGGCGTGGCGCCACGACTCGACGAGCGTGCGAGCGGACGAGCGATCGAGCACAGGCATGACGGGCACCGCGAAGACGGCCGCGGGCGATCAGGGCTTCAGCCGGAAGGTCACCGTCGGCGAGAACGTCCAGCGATGCTTCGGCCGGTAGATGCCGATGTCCTTGAGCCGCGACTTCACACGAAACGTGTGCAGAAGACGATGATAGTCGTACGGCGTGCCGTCGCGCCGGTGGACTGCGACGTCGAGCTTGTACGTCCCTTCGACCAGATCGAGCGCGTCGATCTCCAGCCGCACGTTCGACGATCCGGCCAGCTCCGCCGGCTCGTACTCTTCGATGTCCGTGTTCGTGCCGTAGACGCAGACGCCTTCGGCGTTGAAGACGCCGATGCCGAAGGCGAAGTCCGCGATCGGCTTCGGCGTCGAGACGGTGAACTGAATCGTCACCGGCTCGCCGGTGTGAAAGATCTGCGTCGGCTGGCCGTGATCGCCGAACAGCGTCACGTCGGAGATCTGCGCGCCGCCGATGCCCCACCGGCCCTCGGTCGCGCGCGTCATGTCCTCGACGATGCCGTGCGCTTCGATCGCGCCTTGCGGCGACGCGTCGGCGGCATCCGCTTCCTGCTGATGCTTCGCGTCGGCCGCCGCGAGCTCGTGTTCTTCCTGCCGCTCGACGTCGGTCATGTACGCGCCGATGACGCGCTTGGGATCGCCCTGCTCGCGCTTCTGGCCGTGATCGAGCCACAGCGCTTCGTCGCAGAAGCGCTCGACGAGGCCGAGCGAGTGCGTCACGAGCAGGATGGTCTTGTTGCGGCGCTTGAACTCGCCGAACTTGTCGAGGCACTTGTGCGTGAAGCCCTCGTCGCCGACGGCGAGGACCTCGTCCACGAGCAGCACGTCCGGGTCGACGTGGATCGCGACGGCGAACCCCAGCCGCATGTACATGCCGGACGAGTACGTCTTGACGGGCGCGTCGATGAACTCCCGCAGCTCCGCGAACTCGACGATCTCGTCGAAGCGCTGCTGAATCTCGTGCCGCGAGAGCCCGAGCATGATGCCGTTGATGAAGACGTTCTCGCGCCCGGAGATCTCCGGATGAAAGCCCGCGCCCAGCTCGATGAGGGCCGAGATGCGGCCGCGCACGCGCACCGTGCCGCTCGTTGGCTTCGTGATGCCGGCCACGAGCTTCAGCGTCGTGCTCTTGCCCGATCCGTTCCGGCCAATCACGCCGAGCGTCTGGCCCTGGGCGACCTGACAGCTCAGGTTCTGCACCGCGGTGAACGTCTCGCGCGGCTGCAGATCGCGCATGACGCTGCGCTGCAGCAGCGCGCTTTTCAGCGTGGCGAACTGCCGGCCGCCGTAGCGACGATAGATCTTCGTGGCGCGATCGAGCTCGATGGCGGGCGTCATACGACCTCCGCGAACGAGTCACGCAGGCGGTCGAAGAGCCAGTACGCCACGAGAAACAGCAGGCAGGACGCGGCTCCCATGACCAGCAGCCACATCAGATGCCCGTTCATGAACGTGTCGCCAGGATGTTCGGGATGGAAGAACAGGATCTCCTGATACGACACGGACAGATGGAAGAACGGATTGATGTTGAACAGCCACTTCAGCGCCTGGACGTTCTTCGCCTGGTAGTCGTAGATGATTGGCGTCGCGAAGAACCAGAACGTCAACAGGTTCGAGACGAGATCCCGCAGATCGCGAAAGTGCACGGTCAGCGACGACACGATGAGCGCCAACGCAATCGTGAAGATCAGCTGAATCAGCACCACCAGCGGAAACCACGGCAAATTGGCCGGATACGGGTAGTGGTGCCTGCCCACCATGAACGCCGCGAGGATCGGGAGGCCCAGCAGGAAGTGCACCATGTTCGCAAGCACGGTGACGATCGGCAGCACTTCGGCTGGAAACAGCACTTTCTTGATGAGGTTCCCGCCGGAAATCAGCGAGCCCGCCGCTTCGTTGATCGATGTCTGGAACCACGTCCAGGGCAGCAGCGCGCAGAACATGAACACCGAGTACGGCCGCGTGCGCTCCTCCTCGTTCGGCATGATGTAGGCGAACACGAACGTGTAGACCGACAGCAGCAGCAGCGGGTTGACGAACGACCAGAAGAAGCCGAGCACCGATCCGCGATAGCGCGCTTTCAGCTCGCGAACGACCAGGCTCTGGATCAGGCCGCGATGACGCAGCAGGCTGGCGAGGTTAGTCCACATCGACCTGCAGCATCGCGACGGTGATGTTGTCCGGTCCGCCGCCGTCGTTGGCCGCGTTGATGAGCGCCTGGCAGATCGACTCGAGATCCGCGTTCGTCGCGAGGATCCGCTCGATGACCGGCTTGCCGACGACGCTCGAGAGGCCGTCGGAGCAGATCAGGAACCGATCGCCGGGCTCGACCGGCACGACGGCGACGTCGATGTCCGGATCGTCGCCGCCAGCGAGCGCGCGCGTGACGACGTTGCGCCAGGGATGGCGCCGCGCGTCCGACTCCGAGATGATTCCGGCGCGCACCTGCTCGCTCACCCAGGAGTGATCCTGCGTCAGCTGCTCGAGCTGGCTCTTGCGCCAGCGATAGATGCGGCTGTCGCCGACGTGCGCGGCCACCGGCTGCTCCCGGCCCACGAGCAGCGCGGCCGCCGTCGTCGCCATGCCGCGCAGCGCCTCGTTGCCGTCCATGGCGTCGGCGATGCGTCGATTCGCGAGCCGGAACGCCGCCTTCAGACGATTGCCGTCGAGCGACAGCGAGCGATCGAAGGGAAACGGCCACGTCCGATTGACGTCGGCGTTCTTCGTGTCGGCGACGAAGGCCTCGATCGCGTCGACGGCGAGCTTCGACGCGATCTCACCGGCCGCGTGCCCGCCCATGCCGTCGGCCACGAGGAAGAGGCCGAGGTCGGGCCGCACGCAGTACGAGTCCTCGTTCTCCTCCCGGCGCAAACCCGGATGGGACGCCACCGCCGAGGTGATGCGCAGCATGAGCGATTACGCGCGGGGCCGGCCCTGGCGCGACACGTTGAGACGCGTGATCGCGCGCAGCAGCGCGATGCGCGCCCGCTCGGCATCGAAGTCGGTCGTCGTCGGACGCGAGAGCCGCTCTTCGGCCCGGCGCTTCGAGGCCTCCGCGCGCTGGGTGTCGATGTCCTCGGCCCGCTCCGCCACCTGCGCGAGAATCGACACGCGATCCGGCAGGACCTCCGCGAAGCCGCCGTCGATGAACGCGTAGACCTTCACCGAGCCCTGGCGATACCACATCTCGCCGGTCTGCAGCGCCGCGAGCAGCGGCGCATGGCCGGGCAGCACGCCGAAATAGCCCGCTTCGCCCGGCAGCTCCACCTCGTCGACCTGCTCGTGGTAGACGGCGCGCTCGGGCGTCACGAACTCCAGCGTCAGATGAGCGGGAATCGCCATGATCTAGCTCTGCTTCTGCGCGCGCTCGATCACTTCGTCAATCGTGCCGGCGAGATAGAACGCCTGCTCCGGAATGTCGTCGTGCTTGCCCTCGACGATCTCCTTGAAGCCGCGCACGGTCTCCGCGATCGGGACGTACTTGCCCTTGTAGCCGGTGAACTGCTCGGCGACGAAGAACGGCTGCGACAGGAACTTCTGGATCTTGCGCGCGCGCGCGACCGTCAGCTTGTCGTCCTCGGACAGCTCGTCGATGCCGAGAATCGCGATGATGTCCTGCAGGTCCTTGTAGCGCTGCAGGATCTGCTTGACCGATCGCGCCACGTTGTAGTGCTCGTCGCCGATGATGCGCGGATCGAGGATGCGCGAGGTCGACGCGAGCGGATCGACCGCCGGATAGATGCCGAGCTCCGCGATCGCGCGCGACAGGTTCGTCGTCGCGTCGAGGTGCGCGAACGTCGTCGCCGGCGCCGGATCGGTGTAGTCGTCGGCCGGGACGTAGATGGCCTGCACCGACGTGATCGAGCCCTTGCGCGTGGACGTGATGCGCTCCTGCAGCTCGCCCATCTCGCTGAGCAGCGTCGGCTGATAGCCGACGGCCGACGGCATGCGGCCGAGCAGCGCCGAGACCTCCGATCCTGCCTGCGTGAACCGGAAGATGTTGTCGACGAACAGCAGCACGTCCTTGCCTTCGGCGTCGCGGAAGTACTCGGCGACGGTCAGCGCCGACAGCGCGACGCGAAGACGCGCGCCTGGCGGCTCGGTCATCTGTCCGTAGACGAGGGCCGCGCGCGACTTGGACGGATCGTTCGGATCGATGACGCCGCTCTCCTGGAACTCCAGCCAGAGATCGTTGCCCTCGCGCGTGCGCTCGCCGACGCCGCCGAACACCGACACACCGCCGTGCTTCATGGCGATGTTGTTGATGAGCTCCATGATGATGACCGTCTTGCCGACGCCCGCGCCGCCGAACAGGCCGATCTTGCCGCCCTGCAGATACGGCTCGAGCAGGTCGATCACCTTGATGCCCGTCTCGAACATCTTCAGCTCGGTCGACTGTTCCTCGAGCGTCGGCGCCGGCCGATGGATGGGCCAGCGATCCTTCGACTGCACCGGCCGATCCGGAAAGTCGACGGGCTCGCCGAGGACGTTCAGCACGCGGCCGAGCGTCTGCGGCCCCACCGGCACCGAAATCGGCCCGCCGAGATCCTCGGCCGTCATGCCGCGCTGCAGGCCGTCGGTCGGCTTCATCGCGACGGTGCGGACGCGGTTCTCGCCGAGATGCTGCTCGACTTCGACGATGATCTCGATGCGATCGGCGCCGGCCTCTCCGGTGACGCGCACGGCGTTGTAGATCGCCGGCAGGTGGCCGCCCTCGAACTCGATGTCGACCACGGGGCCGATGACCTGGACGACCTTGCCGACCTTGACTGCTTCAGCGACTGCCATGTCTGTATCTCTATCTCTCAGTTCGTCGTCGTTGGCGGCGATCCGCGTGCGTGCGATCGGCCGTCACAGCGCCTGCGCGCCCGACACCACTTCGATGATCTCGCGCGTGATCGCCGCCTGGCGCAGCTTGTTCATGTAGAGCGTCAGGCTGTCGATCATCTCCGACGAGTTGCGCGTTGCCGCGTCCATCGCCGTCATCTGCGCCGCGAAGAACGCGGCGTTCGACTCGAGCAGCGCGCGCAGGACCTGCGCGACCACGAGCCGGTGCAACAGCACGTCGAGGATCCGCTCGGGCGACGGCTCGAACAGATATTCCGTCGCATCGGCGCTGGCCGGCTCGTCGGCGATCGGCGCGAGCGGCAGCAGCGGCTCGACGACGACCTTCTGCTGAATGACGGACTTGAACTCGTTGTAAATCAGATAGACGCTGTCGACCTTGCCCTCGATGAAGTCCGCAACGGCCGGCGCGGCGATCGCTTCCGCTTCCGCGAACGTGATCACCTTCGGCAGGTTGACGTAGTCGAACCGCACGGGCAGGCCGCGGCGTCCGAGGAAGTCGCGGCTCTTGCGGCCGACGAGCCCGAGGGAGACCGCGCGGCCCGCGTTCTCGCGCAGGAACGCGCCGACCGCCTTGATGACGTTCGTGTTGAAGCTGCCGCACAGGCCGCGATCGGCCGTGATCGCGATCACGAGCGTCGGGCCGACCTGCGCGCCGTGCCGCCGCTGCAGCAGCGGATGGGCGTGCGGATCGATGCGCGACGCGACGCTGGCCAGCACGTGGCGCGCCTGGCGCGCGAACGGCCGCGTCGCGATCACGCGCTCCTGCGCGCGGCGCAGCTTGGACGCCGCGACCATCTTCATGGCCTTGGTGATCTGCTGCGTCGATTTCACGGCGCGGATGCGCCGCCGCATGTCGATGAGAGATGGCACGTGGGTCTCGCGTGTCGCCGGCGCTACGCCGCGGCCGATCCGGCCGCGATCTCGCGGCCATAGTCCTCGAGCGCGCCCGTCAGCGCCTGCTTCACCTCGTCGTCGAGGATCTTCTTCTCCGCGATGGCCGAGAGCACCGTGGGATACCGCGCCTCGAGGAAGCGATAGAGTCCCTCCTCGTACGCGCGCACCCGGTCGATCGCCACCGGATCGAGGAAGCCGTTGGTCGCGGCGAAGATGATGACGACCTGCTTCTCGACCGCGAGCGGCTGGTACTGCGGCTGCTTCAGGATCTCGGTCAGCCGCTTGCCGCGGTTGAGCTGCTTCTGCGTCGCCGGATCGAGGTCGCTGCCGAACTGCGCGAACGCCGCCAGCTCGCGGTACTGCGCGAGGTCCAGCCGGAGCGAGCCGGCGACCTGGCGCATCGCGCGAATCTGCGCGGAGCCGCCGACGCGCGAGACGGAGTTGCCGACGTTGATTGCCGGACGGATGCCCTGGTTGAAGAGGTCCGCCTCGAGGAAAATCTGGCCGTCGGTGATCGAGATGACGTTCGTCGGGATGTACGCCGACAGGTCGCCCGCCTGCGTCTCGATGATCGGCAGCGCCGTCAGCGATCCGCCGCCCAGCTCCTTCTTCAGCTTCGCCGCGCGCTCCAGCAGACGGGAGTGCAGGTAGAAGACGTCGCCGGGATACGCCTCGCGGCCCGGCGGACGCCGCAGCAGCAGCGAGATCTCGCGATAGGCCTGCGCGTGCTTCGACAGGTCGTCGTAGACGCACAGCGCGTGACGCCCGGTGTCGCGGAAGTACTCGCCGATCGTGCACGCCGAGTACGGGCTGATGTAGAGCAGCGGCGCCGGATCGGCCGCCGCGGCGGCGACGACGACCGTGTACTCCATCGCGCCGGCTTCGTCGAGCGTCTTGACGACCTGCGCGATCGTCGACTGCTTCTGGCCGATCGCGTTGTAGATGCAGATGACGCCGAGGCCCTTCTGGTTGATGATCGCGTCGACGGCCACGGCGGTCTTGCCCGTCTGCCGGTCGCCGATGATCAGCTCGCGCTGGCCGCGGCCGATCGGCACCATCCCGTCGATCGCCTTCAAGCCCGTCTGCAGCGGTTCCTTGACCGGCGACCGATCGACGACGCCCGGCGCCAGGCGCTCGATCGGCATGAACGTCTTCGCCGCAATCGGGCCCTTGCCGTCGATCGGCTGGCCGAGCGAGTTGACGACGCGGCCGACCAGCTCGTCGCCGACGGGCACCGAGATGATGCGGCCCGTGCGCTTGACGGTGTCGCCTTCCTTGATGTCCGTCGAGTGGCCGAGGAGCACCGCGCCGACGCTCTCTTCTTCGAGGTTCAGTGCGATCCCGAACAACCCGTGCGGGAACTCGAGCATCTCACCCGCCATCGCGCGCTCGATGCCGTGAATGCGCGCGATGCCGTCACCCACCGAAACCACGGTGCCGACTTCGGCGACGTCGACATCGACGGCGTAGTTGCCAATGTGGTCGCGGATGATCTTGGAAATCTCTTCGGCCTTGATCTGCATTGCCGTCCTTCGCGGGCGCGTCTCGGGGCCCGCTTCGTGCCCGGGCGTCTCACACGCGCCGGGCGATGCGCTGCTATGCCTCGCCGAGCAGCCGCTCGCGCAGCCGCGCCATCTGCCGCACGACGCTGCCGTCGATGACGAGGCTGCCGACGCGCGCGACGAGACCGCCGACGATCGACGGGTCGACGCGCGACTGAATCGTCACCTGCCGGCCGGTCACCTTGCCGAGCGCCGCGGCCAACGCCGCTTCGTCACCGGCCGGCAGCGGCACGGCCGTGACCACGTCGGCGGATGCGACCTTGGACGCGTCCATCACGCGCGCCTCGAACGCGTCCCGAATCGCGGCCAGCAACCGGAGCCGATCGCGATCCGCCAGAAACAGCAGCAGCCGCCGCACTTCGTCGGCGAGATCGCCGACCTGCACCAGCAGCGCCTCGACGAGCGCGCGCTTCTTCCGCGGCACGATCAAGGGTGCCGCGAACACCGTCGAGAGCTCGGCATGATCGGCGACGAGCGCAGTCACGGCCGACAGATCGCGACGCACGACGTCGACGCGCTCGCGCGGGGCCGCGACGTCGAACAAGGCATTCGCGTATTGACGGGCGACAGACTGATCGCTCATGAACGGCGCTCGATCGCTCTCTCGTGAATCCTTCGCCGGCCGGCGAGGAGGCGGCATTCGGCCGGTCTTCGTGCCGCGCCCGTGACTTGTGTGGCGCACGCACGACCGGGCAGCATCCCCAACGGCGTTGGCCGCGGGAAGTCGAGGCCCATAGGCCGGTCGCACTGCCCTTCGGCAAAACGTAAATTTATACCATTCGGCGCCAAATACGGGCAACTCGACGCGGCGCTGGCGACATCCGCGTCGATGTCCGGTCATGGCCGACGTCGAGAGCTATCGCGTTTCGGTCAACCGCTCGAACAGCCGGTGGAGCTCGTCCTCGGAGGTGAAGTCGATCTCGATTCGGCCGCCCCGGCCCTTGCGGATGATGCGCGTGCGCGTGCCGAGCGCCAGCTTCAACTGTTCTTCGGCGGCACGCGTGTTGGGGTCGACCGGTTTGGGCGCGGGCACCGGTGCCGGCGTCGTTTCGCGGCGGACGAGGGCTTCCGTCTCTCGCACGGACAGCTGCCGCGAGACGACCTCGCGCGCCAGCCTCCGTTGGGCCGCTTCGTCGGCCAGGCCGAGCAGCGCGCGCGCGTGCCCCATGCTGAGCGCGTTCGACGCCAAGTCGTTCCGCACTTCGGCCGGCAGCCGGAGCAGGCGCACGTAGTTGGCGACGGTCGCGCGGTCCTTGCCGACCGCGCCGGCGATCGATTCCTGCGAGAGCTTCAGCTCGTCGGCCAGCCGGCGATAGGCCTGCGCCTCCTCGATTGGATTCAGATCCTCGCGCTGGATGTTCTCGATCAGCGCGACCTGCAGGAGGCTCGCATCGTCGATCTCGCGGATCGTGACGGGGACCTTGAGCAGGCCCGCGCGCTGTGCGGCGCGCCATCGCCGCTCGCCGGCGACGATCTCGTACCGGCCGCCCGACGGCCGCACGAGAATCGGCTGGATCACGCCGTTGCTGCGGATCGACTGGGCCAGCTCCTCGAGGGTGCCCTCGTCGATGCTCGTGCGCGGCTGGCGCGGATTCGGCGTCAGCAGATCGATGTCGATTTCCGTGGGGCGGGCCGGCGCGCCGGGCGCGGGCGGCGCAGGCGCGGCGGCCGGCTGTGGTGGCGGCGCGGGTGGAATCAGCGCGCTCAGGCCTCGTCCGAGCGCGGGTCGTTTCTCGGCCATGTGCGGGCTCCTATTCCTGCTCCGAGTGCGGCGGCGCCTGGTCCGGCGGCGGCGTGCCAGCGGCATCGGCGTCGGGCGCGGGCCGGCGTGTGCGCGCCATGAACTCATGTGCGAATGCCACATAAGCCTCTGCGCCGCGCGAGCGCGCGTCGTAGAGGATGACCGGCACGCCGTGGCTCGGCGCCTCACCGAGCCGGATGTTGCGCGGGATCACGGTGCGGTAGACCTGGTCGCCGAAGAACTCACGGATGTTGGCGCTCACCTGCTGACCCAGGTTCGTCCGGTCGTCGTACATCGTCAGCAGCACGCCTTCGACGGCGAGGCGCGGGTTGAGCGCGGCGCGCACGCGGTCGATCGTCGCCATCAGCTCGGCGATGCCCTCGAGCGCGAAGTACTCGCAGTTGAGGGGAATCAGCACCGCGTCGGCGGCGACGAGCGCGTTGAGGGTGAGCAGGCCGAGCGACGGCGGCGAGTCCACGAAGATGTAGTCGAAGTCCGGCGCGAGCGAGGCGAGCACGCGCTCCAGCCGGCGCTCGCGGGCATCGAGACCGACGAGCTCGATTTCGGCGCCCGTGAGGTCGCGGTCCGCCGGGATGAGCGACAGGTGGTCGACCCCCGTCGGAATGACGAACCCACGCGGATCGTCGTCGCCGGTGAGCGCCTCATAGGCGGTGCCGCCGGGCCCCGGACTTCCCTTTCGTCCGACGCCGCTCGTCAGGTTGCCCTGCGGGTCGAGGTCGACGAGCAGCACACGCTGATTGGCCATGGCCAGCGACGCACCGAGATTGATGGCCGTGGTCGTCTTGGCGACGCCGCCTTTTTGGTTGGCGACGGCAATGATGCGGGCGCGCTCGCTCATATGTTATATGACCAAATATCTTCTGGCTAGGCTCTGACGCGA
The DNA here is from genome assembly GCA_964573795.1 of uncultured Solibacteraceae bacterium. Taxonomy (GTDB): domain Bacteria; phylum Acidobacteriota; class Vicinamibacteria; order Vicinamibacterales; family SCN-69-37; genus CAZNMF01. The sequence continues at coordinate 9,355 of CAZNMF010000049.1, read as the reverse complement.
CAGGCGAAATTGTCGACGTTGAGCGCGCCTTCCGTCAAGTCAGGTTTTCGAACGGGACGCACGGGCGATGGTCGAGCGCGTGAAAGTGTGGCGCCGAAGTCCAAGCCTTGATGGCGCGGCGTCTGGCTGACGAGATTGGTAGGGCAGCGACAGGGAAGAGCATGCGAGGCGAATCCGTGGCCATTCGGCTCGCCGAGCGCGTGATGTTTGTCGCGTCTGGGCGTCACGCTCGAGGGAAAGTTGTGAGTTGGCACAGACCAGGCGGCGAGCCGGCCACGCATGTCGTTGCACGCCGCGAAAATTGGAGACGCTGGGAGAGATGACTGCGCCGCGATGACCTGACCCGCAGGCAGCTCGTGGTCGTGATGTCTGGAAACAACGGGCTGTTCTTCCCTTCAAGGCGAAGTAGGATTCGCGTGCGACCTGAGCGTAAGCCTGACGTGGAGCCCAGGCGACGCGTGACACGCTTTCTCACTTCAAGGCAGGGACTAAATGGCTGAGCATTGGGCAAAGTTCAATGTGCCGTGGCAGGAACTGCGATCAACGGATGTGTCGTTTGATGTGTACCGCGACGGCGTGAAGTTCGATACGTTGAAAGTATCGCGCGGCGCGATCGTCTGGTACGGCCGAAGCAAACAGAAGCCAAGGAAGCTGAATTGGGGCGACTTCGATCGCTTCATGGCCGAGCGCGGCCATCCATCAAAGGAACGACGCAAGTAGGAGCGACCGTCGTCGACAAGAGAAGACGACCGACATGTTCCACGTGGAACACGTCACTTTTGCGCGAGGGAACGTGCGTCCCGTCTGGACCGGCCGGCACCATGTCATAGGGGTCGCTGGTTGCATGTTTTGGTCTTTTGGCCCAATTACAACCATGCGACGACTTCAGCGACGTGCGAGCACGAGGACAACGTCATTACTGGCGACCGGCGCTAACGATGTACCTTCAATCGCCCCTCGATCGCCGCCGAACCACAGCACGCGCCCGCCAGGCGCAAGCAACACTTCGATCGCCTTCCAGATCTCCCCATCCGCACGCACCGCGCGCATCGTGACGACATCCACTTGCTTGGCAAGTGAATGGTCCGCAGCCAGCCGGTGGAACGCCACGGCTTCGACGCGCGCGCCGGCGAGATCAACCGTGCGCACGGCTTCGCGCAGAAACGCCGCCTTTCGCGCGCGGATCTCGACGAGCGTCATGCGCAGCCACGGGCACGCGACCGCGATCGGAATCGCAGGCGACCCGCCGCCGGATCCGATGTCGAGAGCGACGCGATCGGACTCACGGACGAACGCCGCGGCGCGCAGCGGCTCGACGATCAGACGATCGATCGCCGCGTCAGTAGGCGCGTCGAGATCGAACGACGTGAGATTGATCCGCCGATTCCAGCGCGCCAGCACGTCGAGATACGCACCGAGCCTCGCGACGAGATCGTCCGCGACTGACAGCCCGGATGCATCGACGCGCGCGCGGATCAAAGCGGGGAAGGGCGACACGCGCGATCAGCTCTCAGGCGTCCAACGCGACACGCGCGCGGCGACGATGGCGATGGCGGCGGGCGTGACGCCCGGCACCCGCGCGGCCTGGCCGATTGTTTCCGGGCGCACGTGGGTGAGCCGCTCCACGACTTCGCGCGAGAGCCCAGGAATCGCCGAGTAAGAGAACGTCGCGGGAATCCGTCGCGCCTCGTCCGCCTGCGTGCGCGCAAGCTGTGCGTCATGGCGCTTGAGATAGCCACGATATTTCAGCTCCGCGGTCAGCGTCGCCGCGTCCAGATCGCCACGCCGCGCGTCGTGCTCGATCGCGAATCCCGCCGCGCGCAGGTCTTCCAGCGTCACCGGCGGCCGCGACAGCGCCTGCGCGGCCGTCGTCGTGTCTCCGTCGATCGCCACGCGCGTTTGCTCCGCGCGATCGAGATTGCGCGCGAGCCGCTCGCGTCGCGCGTCGAACGATCGCCACCGCGCTTCGTCGACGAGCCCGATCTCGCGGCCGATCGGCGTCAGGCGCAGGTCCGCGTTGTCGATCCGCAGGCGCAGACGATGCTCCGCGCGTGACGTGAACATGCGATACGGCTCGAGACATCCGCGCGTGACGAGATCGTCGACGAGGATCCCGATGTACGCCTGGTCGCGTCCGAGCACGACGGGCGCGTCCCCGCGCACCGCGTGCGCCGCATTGATGCCGGCCATCAACCCTTGCGCCGCGGCCTCCTCGTACCCGGACGTGCCGTTGATCTGGCCGGCGAGGAACAAGCCTGGCAGACGCTTGGTCTCGAGCGATCGATGCAGCTCCGTCGGCTGGACGAAGTCGTACTCGACCGCGTACGCATGCCGCAGCACGCGCGCGGACTCGAGGCCGGGCAGCGCGTGCACGATGGACTCCTGCACGTCCCGCGGCAGGCTCATCGACAGGCCGTTCACGTAGATCTCGTCGACGTCCACGCCCTCCGGCTCGAGAAAGATCTGATGGCGCTCCTTCTCGGGGAAGCGCATCACCTTGTCCTCGAGCGACGGGCAGTAGCGCGGACCGATGCCGGAGATCTGCCCGTTGTAGAGCGGCGATCGGCCGATGTTGTCGCGCACGAGATCGTGCAGCCGCTCGGTCGTGTAGACGAGATGACACGGGATCTGCTCGCGCGCGATCGGCGGCGACATGAACGAGAAGGGAACGATCGGATCGTCGCCCCGTTCTTCGGGAAAGCGCGAGAAATCGATGCTGCGCCGATCGAGCCGCGGCGGCGTACCCGTCTTCAGCCGGCCCATCTCGACGCCAATCGATCGCAGCGACTCCGCGAGCGCGCGCGTCGGCGGCTCGCCGGCGCGGCCCGACGGCCGCTGCTCGTCGCCGACGTGCACCAGGCCGTTCAGAAACGTGCCCGTCGTGATGACGAGCGCGCGGCACGCGATACGCGAGCCATCCTCGAGCTCGAGCCCCGTCACGCGGCCGTCATCGACGACGATCCGACCCGCGCGGCCGATGAGCCAGCGCACATTCGGCTCGCGTGACAGCGCCTCGCGCACCCACGCGCCATACCGGCGCTTGTCGGCCTGCGCGCGCGGCGACCACACCGCGGGTCCGCGGCTCCGATTGAGCAGCTTGAACTGGATGCCCGTCGCGTCGATCGCGTGGCCCATCAGGCCACCCAGCGCGTCGATCTCACGCACGAGATGGCCCTTCGCCGTGCCGCCGACCGCAGGGTTGCAGGGCATCAGCGCGATGGTGTCCATCGACAGCGTGCAGATCGCCACGCGGCATCCCATGCGCGCGGCGGCCCATGCCGCCTCGCATCCGGCGTGACCGGCGCCGATCACGATGACGTCGACGCGATCCATGTCCGCGATCATTTCCCGACGCAGAAGCGCGAGAAGATTCGCTCGAGCAAATCGTCGGCGGTTCGCCGGCCGGTCAGCTCCTCGAGCGCCTGTCGCGCGGCGGCGAGCTCGGCCAGCGCCAGCTCCTCGGTCGCCCCCGCGTCGAGCGACGCCCTCGCGCGATCGAGCGCCTCGAGCGCACGCTGCACGTGCTTCAGATGACGGACGTTCGAGATCACCGGCGTGTCGCGCCAGTCGTCGCGATCCGCCAACGCGTCGAGAATCAGCGCGCGCAGACGATCGAGTCCCTCGCCGGTCACGACCGAAACGTCGACCGACGGCACGGACCATTCCTCGATTGCTGGCCACGACGGATCGCGCGGCAGGTCCGACTTGCTCCGCACGAGGATGGAGCGCTCGGCAGGCGCTTCGACGCGATCGTCCTCGTCGATCGGACGGGATCGATCCACGACGAGCAGTCGAAGCGCCGCAATGGCCATCGCCTGGCGTGCGCGGCCGACACCTTCCGCTTCGATCACGTCGTCCGTCCGGCGCAGGCCCGCCGTGTCAACGAGCGTCAGCGGCACGCCGCCCACATCCACGCGCTCGGTGAGCACGTCGCGCGTCGTGCCCGGAACGTCCGTGACAATGGCTCGCGACGCCCCGGCCAGCGCATTGAACAAACTCGACTTGCCCGCGTTGGGTCGTCCGCCGATGACGACGAGCCCGCCTTCGCGGATCAGCCGGCCGGCGCGCCCGTCACGCGCCAGCGCCGCCAGTCCTTCCCGGATGTCCGCCAACGCGGCCGCCGTCTCACCGCGCGTGATGAAGTGAAAGCCCTCATCGGGGAAGTCGAGCGACGCCTCCAGGCGCGCGGCGAGATCGAACAGCGCCGCGTCAATCGCCTTCACCGAGGACGTCAACGTCCCTTCGAGCTGATCCATGGCGGCCCGCGCCTGCAGCGGCGTCACCGCATCGATCAGATCGGCCACGGCCTCGGCCTGCACGAGATCCAGACGGCCGTGCAGATACGCGCGAAGCGTGAACTCGCCCGGCTCGGCCAGCCGCGCGCCCGCGGCCATCGCGAGCTGGACGATGCGCGCGAGCAGCACGGGGCTGCCATGCGCGGCGATTTCGACGACGTCTTCTGTCGTGTACGAGCGCGGCGACTCGAACCAGGTGACGACGACTTCGTCGAGGACGCGCGTGTCCGCGCCGGTCCCCTCGGCGATCCGTCCGAATGTGGCGTATCGCGGCTCGAGCGGCGCCTCGCGCCGGAGCAGCGCGCGCGCGATTCGGCAGGCGTCGGCGCCCGACACGCGCACGACGCCGAGGCCGCCGCGTCCGGGGGGCGTCGCGATTGCGACGATGGTGTCGGTCGTGCTGAACACGGGCCTGCGCCGCCGCGCGCGGCTACTTCGGCGAGATGATCACGGTCTTCAGAAACGCGTCGCCGATGCTCTCGGACGTGACGCCCGAATCCTCCGAGACGGCCAGATGCACGATCCGGCGCGCATAGGGATTGAGCGGGCCGATCTCCTGCGGCGTGCCCGAGCTCTTCGCCTTGTCGATGAGGTACTGCGCCATCTGCCGGAGCTCGGAGTCCTTGTCCTTGCGAAAGCCGAGCGCGTCGACGACGTAGTGGCGATCGCCGCGGGCGTCGCGACGAAACGCGGTGTTGACGATGACCTGCAGCGCGTCGAGCGCTTCGCCCTTGCGCCGCAACAGGACCTCTGCGCCGGTGCCTGACAGGTTCACGCGCACGTTGTCCGCCGTCTCTTCGACGTCGGCCGTCAAGTCGAGCCCCATCGCTGCCGTCACGCGACGGACGAAGTCGATCACCTGCGTATCAAGGTCGCTGCTCATGGTGCACCGTCTACGAAGATTTCGCTTTGCCGTTGCCTGCGCTGCGGCGCGCCGGCGCCGGACGCGCCGGCGCGGCGATCATACGATTCGTCAAATACTGCTGGCCGATGGCCAGGGCGTTGCTCGCGAACCAGTAGATGACGAGGCCCGAGGGCGCCCACAGGAACGACACGGTGAAGATCACCGGCATCAGCAGAAACATCTTCTGCTGAATCGGGTCGGCCGTCGTCGGCATCATCCGCTGTTGCCACAGCATCGACACGCCCATCAGCACGGGCGTGACGTAGAACGGATCGTGGCGCGACAGGTCGTGAATCCAGCCGACGAACGGCGCGCCGCGCAGCTCGATCGCGGCGCCGAGCAGCGCGTAGAACGCGTAGAGGATCGGCAGCGTCAACAGCATCGGCAAGCAGCCGCTCGCAGGATTGACGCCTTTCTGCTTGTAGAGCGCCATCATCTCCTGGTTCATCTTCTGGCGCTCGGGGTCCGTGATCTTGTACTTCGCGTAGCGCTCCTGGATCGCTTTCACTTCAGGCTGGACCGCCTGCATCTTCTTCATCGACACCATGCTGCGGTGGCGGAGCGGGAAGATGATCAGGTTGATGATCACCGTGAGCGCGACGATCGACCAGCCGTAGTTGCCGAGATAGCCGTTGATCCACTTCAGCGCGATCAGCAGCGGGACGACGATCGCGCGGAACATGCCGAAGTCGATCGCCAGCACGAGCTGCAGCCGCGGATCGACGTTTTGCAGCGTGTCGAAGTCCTTCGGGCCGAGGAAGAACGGCAGCGCGAGCGCCCCGGGAACCGAGACGCGGTAGTCGATCAGGCCGCGCGTCTCCGTGCTCGCGGCGCCCGGCACCGGCAGCGTCAGCGGCTCGTAGTCGATCGTGACCTTCTGATCGCCGGGCAGGGCGGCATTCAGAAAGTACTGATCCTCGACGCCCGCGAACTTGATGTCGCCTTGATAGTGCGACTGCTTCTGGAGATTGCTCGCGGTCAGTCGCGTGACCTTGCCGTCGAGATGATGAATCGCGCGCACCGGCACGTGACGCGAGCCGTCGGGCTGATAGCCGAGGCCAAGCGCCGGCCCCGACGCGATCGTCACGGGCTTCGAGACGCCGTTCACGTCGATCGCCGCTTCCACACGCAGCACGTACGATTTGCCTTCAGGCTGAAAGTAGAACGTCTTGCGTGCGTTGAGGCCGCTGGCGTCCTTGAACTCGAACGTCAACTGTCCCGGCGTCGCGCCGAGCGTCAGCGACGCCGCGCTCGGCCTGAAGAGCGCCGTGGCCAGCGTCTTCGACAGCGCCGCATCGTCGGTCGTGATCGCAAACGCGCGCGGATAGTTGGCGGGAACGTCCTGCGGGATGAGCTCGAGCGGCGCGTCCGACTCGAGATACCGCTTGAGCTGCCACTGCTTCAGCGTGGCGCCGGCCGTCGAGAACACCGCATGAACCGCGTCGGTGTCCACGACGATGTCGCGCGCTGCGGCGTCGGCGACGAGCGGGGCAGCCGATGGAGCCGCGACGGACGGCGCGGATGCCGGTGCAGATGCGGGTTGATCGCTCGTCGCTGGCGGCGTAGTCGCAGCGCTCGGCGTCACGGCGGCGGCCGCCGGCGCGGGCTTGGCGGGCGGAAACATCACCTGATAGACCGCGAGCACCGCGAAGCACAGCAGGATTGCCAGAAAAACGCGCTTTTCCATGAAGGCCAACCGTCTCAGACGTGATCCATCCGCGGCGGGACGGGATCGATGCCCGGCCGCGCAAATGGATGGCAGCGGCTGATGCGCCGCAGCGCGAGCCAGAGGCCGCGGGCGGCGCCGTGCCGTTCTATCGCCTCGAGCGCGTACGCCGAGCAGGAAGGCTCGAAGCGGCACGCGCCGCCCACGAGCGGGCTCAGCACGAGTTGATACGCCCGCACTGCAACGTGCGCGAGACGCGCCGTCGTCGTCATCGTGGTCTCGCTCGATCGACGCGGTGCAACGCGATCCGGAAGTCCTGTTCGACGGCCGCCAGAGGCGCCGTGACCAGCTCCCGGCGTGGGATCACCACCAGATCGAGGGGGCGAAGGCCGCGCGCGGCGGCCGTGCCGGGCTCCTGCCGGCGGAAGATGTCGCGAAGCATGCGCTTGGCTCGATTGCGCGCGACCGCGCCGCCCATGCGTCGCGACGCGATGATGCCGAGGCGGTCACGATCGAGCGAGTTGGGCATGGCGAGCAACGTCAGATACCGCGACGGCACGCGGCGGCCTCGTTCCTGGACCGAGGTGAACTCCGAGCGAACGCGCAGGCGAACAGACGTGGGAAACCGCTGCGACATGCGCACCACCGCGCGCGGGCCGCGCCCACGCGGGCTCAGGACTCGGACGAAACGGTGAGGCGCTTGCGGCCCTTGGCGCGGCGCCGCTTGAGCACGATCCGGCCGTTCTTGGTCCGCATCCGAACGAGAAAACCATGGGTGCGGCGGCGACGGCGGCGATTGGGCTGATACGTGCGCTTCATGGGGCTCCCGGCCAGGTGTCCTTACACACTGGAGAAACATGAATCGTAACGGCCGGTGGCTGGCCTGTCAACGTCCGAAGGCCGCCCTTCGCCCCGTGTCGATAGCTTCCGCCAATCTCTTCATTCACGGATTGTGCGGGGCGGACGGCTGTGGTAGATTCGCCAGCTTTCCGCGAAGCAGGGCATCCGGCGCGGGTAGTTTTCCACATCTGTGGAAAAACCTGTGGAAATCCAATCTTCACGGGACTGAAGCCGCCAACACATAGCAAATACGGCACTTACAGCGTATTTCGATGGTCTGACCTGCGTGTTTTCGGCCGTTTTCAGGCTCTTTTTGCCCGCGCGACGGGACCGGCGTAACATCGGTGAGGCAGCGCCAGACCGGTCTTGAAAATGGCGATTCCGGGGTTGATCAGCATGGCTTCCAGCGTCTGGGATGAGGTGCTCGCGCGCGTCGAGACCAAGGTCAATCGTTACAGCTACGACACGTGGTTTCGCGAGACGTCCCTGATCGCCGACCTGGGCGGCAGCCTCAGGATTCGAGTCACCGATCCCACCGTCATCGAGTGGCTGACCCGCAACTACGCCGTCATCCTCGACGAGGCGCTGGCCGAAGTCGGCCGTCCCGGCGTGCACCTCCTGTTTCAGCCCGATGGCCATGCGGGCCCTCCTGCTCGCCGGCCCGATGTCGCCGGCGATCTCGGCAACGAGGAGGCGGTCGCCGCCGAAGCCTTCGGGCCGGACGACGGCGAGATCATCGCCGACGTCGGAGGGCTCAGCCCGCGTTATTCCTTCGACACGTTCATCGTCGGCGCGTCGAATCAGTTCGCGCACGCCGCCTGCCGCGCCGTCGCCGAGGCACCGTCGCGCTCCTACAACCCGCTGTTCCTGTACGGCGGCGTCGGTCTCGGCAAGACGCACCTCATGCACGCCATCGGTCACTACGTATTGACGCAGAGTCCGGGCCTGAAGCTGACGTACATCTCGGCCGAGCGGTTCATGAACGAGGTCGTCAATGCGATTCGGTACGATCGCATCCTCGACTTCCGCGAGCGCTATCGCGGCGTCGACGTCCTCCTCGTCGACGACGTGCAGTTCATCGTCGGCAAGGAGCGCACGCAGACCGAGTTCTTCCACACGTTCAACGCGCTGCACGACGCCCAGAAGCAGATCGTGCTCAGCAGCGATTGCCCCCCGCATCAGATCAGCGAGCTCGAGGAACGGCTGCGAAGCCGCTTCGAATGGGGCTTGATCGCGGACATCCAGCCGCCGGATCTCGAGACGAAAATCGCGATTTTGAAGCGAAAAGCCGACGCGGAAGGCGTGCCGCTGCCCGACGACGTGGCGCTGTACATCGCCGGGCGCATCAAGTCCAACATCCGCGAGCTCGAGGGATCGCTGATTCGCCTGCTGGCCTATGCGTCGCTCACGGGACGCGACGTGTCGATGTCGCTCGTGCAGGAAGTGCTGCGCGACGTGCTCCCGGACAAGGAGCGCGCGGTCACGATCGACATGATCCAGAAGTTCGTCGCGGAGTACTACCAAATCCGTCTGAACGAGATCAAATCGAAGAACAACTCGAAATCGATCGCGCTGCCCCGACAGGTCGCGATGTATCTGTGCAAGTCGCTGACCTCGTCGTCGCTGCCCGAGATCGGGAAGAGCTTCGGC
>CAZNMF010000048.1:0-5029 GCA_964573795.1 uncultured Solibacteraceae bacterium | reverse complement strand
ATCGATCCACACGGCGGTCGAGGCGATGAAGATCGGCGCGTTCGACTTCGTCCAGAAGCCGTTCGAGATCGAGGAGATGGAGCTCAAGATCGAGAAGGCGATCGAGATGCGCCAGCTCAAGTCCCAGGTCGAGTACTTCCGGCACGAGCAGCAGGACATCTACGACTTCGATCGCATCGTCGGCGCCAGCGGCGCGCTGCAGCAGGTGCTGACGATCGTGAAGAAGGTCGCGCGCAGCAACTCGACCGTGCTCGTGCGCGGCGAGACGGGCACGGGCAAGGAGCTGATCGCCGGCGCGATCCACCACAACTCGACGCGCGCGAGCCGCGCGTTCGTCAAGGTGAACTGCGCCGCGCTGCAGGAGAACCTGCTCGAGTCGGAGCTGTTCGGCCACGAGAAGGGCGCGTTCACGAGCGCGGACAAGCAGCGCATCGGCCGCTTCGAGCAGGCCGACGGCGGCACGCTGTTCCTGGACGAGGTCGGCGACATGAGCCCGAGCACGCAGGCGAAGATCCTGCGCGTGCTGCAGGAGCACGAGTTCGAACGCCTCGGCGGCACGCGGACGCTGCGCGTGGACGTGCGCATCATCGCGGCGACCAACCGCAACCTGACGCAGATGGTGCAGGAGGGCCGCTTCCGCGAGGACCTCTTCTACCGCCTCAACGTCGTGTCGGTGGAGATGCCGCCGCTGCGCGACCGCAAGGAGGACATCGCCGCGCTGGCGGAGTTCTTCGTGCACCGGTTCGCGGGCGAGCTCAAGAAGCGCGTCGAGCGCATCGATCCGGACGCGCTGAAAGTGCTCATGCGCCACAACTGGCCAGGCAACATCCGCGAGCTGGAGAACGTGATCGAGCGCGCGGTGCTGCTGGCCGAGGGCACGGCGGTCAGCATCGGCGATCTGCAGATCGGCGAGCACACGTCGACGGCCTCGCCGACCGACCATGCAACGGCCGTGAAGATCCCGCCGACGGGCATTCCCCTCGAAGAGATCGAGCGCCAGGCCGTCGTCGAAGCGCTGCGGATGTCGAACTGGGTGCAGAAGGACGCGGCGGAACTGCTCGGCATCAGCCCGCGCGTGATGAACTACAAGATCAAGATCCTGAACATCGAGATCCCGCGCGGCCGCCGCGTGCTCGCGGAAACTGCGGTCTAGACGCGGACGACACAAACAAGACAAGTCAGAAGTTACAAGCCAGAAGCCAGGGGCGACATCGTCCCTGCCCTTCTGGCTTTTGGCTTTTAACTTCTAACTTGTCTCGTCACTTCCCTACTTTTTCCGCGCGCGGGTGTGCCTGTCTGTAGACGTCCATCAAATGCTGCACGTCGAGATGCGTGTAGCGCTGCGTGGTGCTGAGGCGCGCGTGGCCCAGTAGCTCCTGGATCGCGCGGAGATCGGCGCCGGCTTGCAGCAGATGCGTCGCGAACGTGTGACGGAGCGCGTGCGGGCTGATGCCGGCGCCAATCGACGCCTCGCGCACGTAGCGGCGCACGATGCGGTCGACGCTGCGCGTCGTCAGCCGCCCGCCGCGGAGATTGAGGAACAGCGGATCGCGATGACGCCGATGCCGATCGATCGCGCGGCGTCCGGCACCCCGTCCCGCGCCGAGTTGCACGTGGTCGGCCATCATCGCCTTCAGCGCGTCCATCGCCGAGTGGTTGAACGGGACGAGACGCTCCTTGCCGCCCTTGCCGCGCACGCGGGCGATGCGACTGGCGAGATTGACGTCCTGCAGATCGAGGTCGGCCAGCTCGCTCAGCCGCAGTCCTGACGCGTAGAACAGCTCGAGGATCGCGCGGTCGCGGCGGCCGGCCGGCGTCGAGACGTCGGGCGCGGCGAGCAGGCGCTCCATGTCGTCGATCGGCAGGTGCGCCGGCAGCGTCTGCTCCTTCCGCGGCGCACCGACGAGCACGGTCGGATCGCTCGTCATCAGCCCCTCGCGGACGAGATAGCGCGCGAACGTCCGCATCGCGGCAAGTCGCCGCGCCGTGGACGATCGGCTGTTACCGCGATCGTGCAGGTCGCTCAGGAAGCCGCGGACGCCATCGGCGTCGAATGCCGTGAGCGTCACCTGGCTCGGCTTGCAGTCGAGACGCACCGCGAGCGAGTCGACGAGCTGCAGCAGATCGGTCTCGTACGCGCGCAGCGTGTGCGGCGACAGGTTCCGGTTGTAGCGCAGGAACGCGACGAACGCTTTGACCGATTCGCGCAGCGGCTCCGCCGGCATCTGAGTCGTCCGATTTCAGGAAACCGGCGCGGACGCGCTCGACCACGCCTCGAGATCGGCAAGCGCGCGTGCGCTCGTCGCGAGCTGCCGCTCGTGCCGCTGACGCGGCGGCGAGGCGAGCGGCGGCATGATGCCGAACGTGATGTTCGACGGCATGTAGTGCGCCGGATCGGCGTGCGAGACATAGTAGCCGAGCGATCCGATCGCCGTCGTGCGCGGCGCGGCCTCGGGCTGCTCGCCGCGCGCCAGACGCGCCGCGTTGCGACCGGCAATCAGTCCGGATGCCGCCGACTCGACGTAGCCTTCCACGCCGGACACCTGTCCCGCGAAGAACAAATCCGGACGACGCCGCGTCTGCCACGTGTCGTGCAGCACGGACGGCGCGTTGATGTATGTGTTGCGGTGGATCATCCCGAAGCGGACGAACTCGGCCTGCTCGAGCCCGGGAATGAGCCGCAGTACGCGCGCCTGCTCGCTCCACTTCAACTGCGTCTGGAAGCCGACGAGGCTGTAGTGATCGCCGGCGAGCGTGTCCTGCCGAAGCTGCACGACGGCGTACGGCCAGCGGCCGGTACGCGGATCGTCGAGGCCCGCGGGCTTCATCGGCCCAAAGCGCAGCGTGTCGGGACCGCGATGCGCCATCACCTCGATCGGCAGACAGCCTTCGAAGAACTGCGTGTTGTCGAAGTCGTGCACCGAGGCCTTCTCGGCCGCGACCAGCGCCTCGTAGAAACGCTGGTACTCCTCCTTCGTCAACGGACAGTTCAGATAATCCCCCTGCCCATCGTCTCCGCACGCCGGCCCGTCGGCACTCGCGGCCTCGGACGTCGTCGCAGGCGCACCAGCGCCGCGCAGACTGCGATCCCAGCGCGATGCACGAAAGACGCGGCTGCGATCGATCGTCTCGGCGAGCACAATCGGACTGATCGCGTCGAAGAATGCGAGATGCTCGCGGCCGACGAAGGCCGCGATGTCCGCAGACAGCGCGTCCGACGTCAACGGTCCGGTCGCGATGATGACGGGGGAAGACGACGAGTCGGGGATGCGCGCGACTTCGCCGCGCGCGACGCGAATCAGCGGATGTGCCGCGACGGCGTCGGTGACGCCGACCGAGAACAGATCGCGATCGACAGCCAGCGCGGCGCCCGCCGGCACGCGCACGCGATCGGCCACGCGCATGACGAGCGAGCCCAGCCGCCGCATCTCTTCCTTGAGGAGGCCGACGGCGTTGTCCAGCTTGTCGCCGCGAAACGAGTTGCTGCAGACGAGCTCGGCGAGACGATCGGTCTTGTGCACGGCGGTCGGCACAACGGACCGCATCTCGTGCAGCACGACGGGCACGCCCATCGATGCGGCCTGCCACGCGGCCTCGCTGCCGGCCAGGCCGCCGCCGACAATGTGCATCATCGGCTTCATCATATTCGGCCGCCGTACGTTCCGGGACCGCGGGACTACGTCGTCACTGCAGCTTCCTCTTCGATCGGCGCGTCGCGGACGTAGTCGCAGCCTTCGGTCGCGCAGATCAGCTGGCGGCCGTGACGCTTGGTGATCTTCTCGGTGAGAAACGCGGCGCCGCACTTGGGGCACGGCTCGGCGATGGGCTTGTTCCACAGCGTGAAGTCGCACTTCGGATAGTTCACGCAGCCGTAGAACACCTTGCCGCGCCGCGACTTGCGCTCGGCGACGTCGCCGCCGTCCTTCGGACACTTGATGCCGGTGAGCTTCTGTTTGACGTACTTGCACTCGGGATAGCCCGTGCACGCCGTGAACTCGCCGAAACGGCCCTGCTTGAGCACGAGGTTCCTGCCGCAGTTCGGGCACTTCTCGTCGAGGATCTGGTCGGGCTTGGCGGCTGCCATGCCCTGCTTGGTCGTGACGATCTTCCTCGTCGTCTTGCACTCGGGATAGCCGGTGCAGGCGAGGAACATGCCGAAGCGCCCGCGCTTGAGCACCATCGGCCGGCCGCAGTTCTCGCACGTCTCTTCGAGCTCTTCGGTCGGCGTCTCCGCCGGCTCGAGCTCCTTCGTGTTGTCGCATTCCGGATAGCGATTGCACGCGAGGAAGATGCCGAACTTGCCCGCCTTCTCGACCATCTGGCCGATGCCGCACTTGTCGCAGACCTGGCCGGTCGGCTGCCCCTCCTTGAAGTTGGGCATCTCCTTGGCCGCGCGCTTCAGATCCTTCTGGAAGCTCTTGTAGAAGGTCTTCAGCGTCTCTTCGTAGTCGGCCTTGCCCTTCTCGATCTCGTCGAGCTGATCTTCCATGCGCGCCGTGTACTCGACGTCCAGGATGTCGTCGAACACGGGGTGCAGCAGCTTGTCGACGAGCCGGCGGCCGAGGATCGTCGGACGGAACCGGCCTTCGACCTTGTTCACGTAGTCGCGCGCCTGGAGCACGCTGATGATCGACGCGTAGGTGCTCGGCCGGCCGATGCCGTTCTCCTCGAGCGCCTTGACGAGCGACCCTTCGTTGTAGCGCGGCGGCGGCTGCGTGAATTTCTGATCCGGGCGAATCTCGCGGACGTCGAGCGCTTGACCTTCGGCGAGCGGCGGCAGGATGCCCGACGAGGCGTCATCCTCGGCGTCGGCCGCCGACGTCGACGCGGCGGGCGCCGGACGCTCGATGCGCTCGTTCTCGTCGGCCTCGGTGCCCTGACCGTAGACGGCGAGCCATCCCGCGAACTTCGGCACGGAGCCCTTCGCGCGGAACGTGTAGTCGACGTCGTGCGCCCCGCGCGGCGTCGCCGTGATGTCGACCGTCGTGTCGTCGAACGTCGCCGGCGCCATCTGCGACGCGACGAAGCG
>CAZNMF010000047.1:0-7944 GCA_964573795.1 uncultured Solibacteraceae bacterium | reverse complement strand
GTCCGGCGCGGAGACCTTGAGCGTCAGGCGCGAGAAGTCGTCGTTCGTGCGGCCGAGCTCGAAGTGCAGGACCTCGAAGTCGCCGCCGCGATCGATGACGCGATCGAAGATCGATTTGAGCAGCTGCGAGTCGACGAGGTGGCCCTCGGCGGTCACGATGGCGTGCGCGGTCGTATCCGACATGATTGCCGGAAAGTCTATCGCGCCCCGGCCGCGGCCGGTTTCGTGCGGAGCGGCATCGAGGCCGGCAGGTCGGGCAGGAACGCCGTGAGCAGGCCGATCGCGGGCAGCAGCGAGCAGAGGCGGTAGACGAAGTCGAGGCTCGTCACGTCGGCCAGCTTGCCGAGCGCGGCGGCGCCGAGGCCGCCGATGCCGAACGCGAGGCCGAAGAACAGACCCGCGATCAGACCGACGCGGCCGGGTAGCAGCTCCTGCGCGTACACGAGGATCGCGGAGAAAGCCGACGACAGCACGAGGCCGATGATCACGCTGAGCACGCCCGTCCAGAAGAGCGACGCGTAGGGCAGCAGGAGCGAGAACGGCAGCACGCCGCCAATCGAGACCCAGATGACCGCCTTGCGGCCGATGCGATCGCCGAGCGGTCCGCCGGCGAACGTGCCCGCCGCCACGGCGGCGAGGAACGCGAACAGGTACAGTTGCGCCTGCTGAATCGAGAGCCCGAAGCGATGGATCAGGAAGAACGTGTAGTAGTTGCTCAGGCTCGCCATGTAGATGAACTTGGAGAACACGAGCGCGACGAGAATCGCCAGCGACCGGCGCACGTGCGCCGCCGGCATGGGCGGATGCGTCGTCTTCTCGCGTACCGACTCGGCGCGCTCGATGGCCCGCGCGCGCGTGTGCCATTCGCCGATGCGCCAGAGCGTGGCGACGCCGACGGCCGCGATGATCGTGAACCAGCCGATGCTGTGCCGGCCGTACGGCGCGACGACGAACGCGGCGAGCAGCGGACCGAGCGACGAGCCGAAATTTCCGCCGGTCTGGAACAGCGACTGCGCGAGGCCGTGGCGGCCGCCCGACGCCGCGCGCGCCACGCGCGACGACTCGGGATGGAAGATCGACGATCCGACGCCAATCAGCGCCGCGGCGAGGACGACGAGCGCGAAGCGGTGGCCGGCGGCGAGCAGGACGAGACCGCCGAGCGTGATCGCCATGCCGAACGCGAGCGCATGCGGCCGCGGATGCCGATCGAGCGCGTGGCCGACGACCGGCTGCAGCAGCGACGCGGTCATCTGGTTCGCGAGCGTGATCATCCCGACCTGCCAGAAGTCGAGATGGAAGTCGTCTTTGAGGATCGGATAAATCGCGGGCAGCAGCGACTGCAGCAGGTCGTTGATCAGATGCCCGGCGGCGACGGCGATGAGGACGTTGACGGCGGTGCGGGAAGACGAGGACACGGTCGTACAAGAATAGTGGACAGATGGCGTATCTCTCTATCGCGCTATCTCACTATCGCGCTATCTAATAGCTTGCTATCTGGCTATCTGCCTCACATCGGGCTATCGGCCTATCCGCCGCGCGTGTGCATCTCGAGATGCGCGTCGCGTTTGAGCGCGCGCACGGGGATGTAGACGCCACGGTCGCGCACGTCGCGGCGCTCTTCGGCGCCGCGGTCGGCGCGGCTGGCCCACACGGCTTCGATCGTCCGTTTCAGCGTCTCGAGCGACGCACCGGCGCGTAGCGGACGGCGCAGATCGGTGCCGTGCTGCGCGTAGAGACAGAGCAGCATCACGCCGTCGGCCGTGAGCCGCACGCGATCGCACGTCTCACAGAACGGCTGCGACGTCGACGCGATGATGCCGAACGTCAGGCCGTCGGGCAGACGAAAGCGCTCGGCTGGCGCGCGGCTGCCGGGCGGCGTGATCGCCGTGACACGGCCGTAGCGCGCCTCGACGACGGCTAGCATCTCGGCGCGCGTGACGACGGCATCGGCGCGCCAGCCGAGGGCGCCGCCGACGTCCATGTACTCGATGAAGCGGATCTCCGCGCCGAGATCGCGCGCGAATTCCAACAGATCGACGATCTCGTCGTCGTTGTCGCCGCGGCTGACGACGGCGTCGATCTTGAGATCCGAAAAGCCCGCGCGGCGCGCGGCGTCGAGGCCGGCGAGGACGTCGGGCAGCGCGTCGCGGCGGGTCAGCCGCTCGAAGCGGTCGGGCCGGAGCGTGTCGAGGCTGACCGTGAGGCGGTGCAGTCCGGCCTCGCGGAGCGGACGCGCGGCGTCGCCAAGCTGCACGCCGTTGGTCGTGAGCGCGAGGTCCTCGAGCCACGGCCGCTCGGCCAGCATCGCGACGAGCGACGGCAGGTTGCGGCGGAGCAGCGGCTCGCCGCCGGTCAGCCGGACGCGGCGGACGCCGAGCGCGGCGAACGTGTCGGCCAGCCGCACCGTCTCTTCGAAGGTGAGCAGCGCGTCGCGCGGCAGCCAGACGTACTCGTCCTGCGGCATGCAGTAATGGCAGCGCAGGTTGCAGCGGTCGGTCACCGACAGCCGGAGCGTGCCGATCGGGCGGCCGAACGTGTCGAGGACGGACATCCACTGGATTATGAAGGCATTTCAGGTCGGCGCTGCCGGGTTTGACTTCCTGATTCAAACAACTGTTTAATTCATCTGTTTCATTTCTGGCGCGCCACCCTCGTGGGACCCCCGGCGCGCCGAGGAGCCTCTTCATGCGCCGCCGATCCGTTCGCATCGGTCTGCTCGTCATCGCCGTGGTCGCCCTCGGCGGCTACTACGTCCTCCGGGCGCGTCAGCCCGTGCTCACGCTGACCGGCCTCGTCACCACCGACGACGTCATCGTCGCGGCGCAGGTGGCGGGACGAATCGATCAGCTGTCGGCCGAGCCGGGGCAGACGGTGACGCGCGATCAGGTCATCGCCGTCATCGCGCCGGACGAGCTGAAGGCCGACCGCGCCTATTACGCGCACGTCGCCGACAGCGCGCTGGCCGGCATCCAGCAGAACGAGGCCGCGCTGCGG
This sequence comes from uncultured Solibacteraceae bacterium, assembly GCA_964573795.1. Lineage (GTDB taxonomy): Bacteria > Acidobacteriota > Vicinamibacteria > Vicinamibacterales > SCN-69-37 > CAZNMF01. The sequence goes on along the minus strand of CAZNMF010000047.1, from coordinate 4,950 downwards.
TTCCAGGAGCAGCAGAACGACGCGGCGCTGCGGCAGGCGCAGGCGTCGGTCGCCGCAGCCGATGCGTCGCTCGCGTCGGCGCAGGCCGATCTCGAGAACGCGAAGCTGACCTATCAGCGCACGCAGAACCTGCAGAAGAACGGCGTCTCGTCGATCGAGGAGCTCGATCAGGCGCGCACGACGTTCGAGGCGACCGACGCGCGCGTGCACAACCTCGAGCGGCAGGCCGACGCCGCGCGCGCCGCCGTCGCGCTGGCGCGCGCCAACGCCGAGCAGATGGCCGTGCGGCGCAGCCAGCTCCGCGCGAGCCGCGCCGATTCCGAGGCGGCCGCCGCGCAACGCGACAAAGCCGCGGTGCGGCTCGGCTATACCGAGGTCCGCGCGCCCATCAACGGCATCGTCGACGTGCGCGCCGCGCGTCAGGGCGAGGTCGTCGGCGTCGGACAACCGATCGCGACGCTGATCAATCCCGACGATCTCTGGGTGCGCGTCGACATCGAAGAGACGTACATCGATCGCATCCGCATCGGCGACACGCTGCCCGTGGTGCTGCCCTCCGGCGACACGCGCGAGGGCACGGTGTTCTATCGCGCCGTCGACGGGTCGTACGCCACGCAGCGCGACGTGAGCCGCACCAAGCGCGACATCCGCACGTTCGAAGTGCGGCTGCGCGTGCCGGATCCCGAGCATCGCCTGGCCGTCGGCATGACGGCGTACGTCACGTTCGCGGTGCCGCAATAGCCATGGTCGCGATTGACGTCCGCCATCTCGTCAAACGCTTCGGCGACTTCACCGCCGTCAAGGGCGTGTCGTTCGCCGTGGAGGAGGGCGAGGTCTTCGGCCTGCTCGGCCCGAACGGCGCCGGCAAGTCCACGCTCATCCGCATGCTCACGACGCTCATCGCGCCGTCGGAAGGATCGGCGACGGTCAACGGCTTCGACATCGCGGTCGATCCCAACGGCGTGCGCCGGTCGATCGGCGTCATCCCGCAGGCGATGACGAGCGACCTCGAGCTGAGCGTCGAGGAGAACCTGATCATCTACGCGAAGCTCCACAGCGTGCCCCGCGAGCGGCGCAACAAGCTGATTCCCGAGCTGCTCGAGTCGGTCGAGCTCACGCAGTGGGCCGACAAGCCGGTCAAGAACCTCTCCGGCGGCATGCGGCGGCGCGTCGAGATCGCGCGCGGCCTCGTGCACGAGCCGCGCGTCTTCTTCCTCGACGAGCCGACGACGGGCCTCGATCCGGTGTCGCGCGTGGCGGTGTGGGAGATGCTGCAGCGCATCCGCACGCAGCGCAGCCTGACGATCCTCGTCACGACGCACTACATGGACGAAGCCGATCGCCTCTGCGATCGCATCGCCATCGTCGATCACGGCGAGCTGAAGGCGCTGGCGTCGCCGGCGATGCTCAAGGCCTCGATCGCCGGCCGCAACGTGATCGAAGTGAGCTTCTCGGCCGTGCCGGACGGCTGGGACGCGCGGCTCGACGCGCTGCCGGGCGTCTCGAAGGTCGAGCGCCACGACGCGGTCTTCCGGATCGAGTCCGACAACGGTCCGGCGACTGACGCGGCATTGATCGACGCGGTGCGCACGGCCGGCATCGCGATTCAGTCGCTCGCCATCCAGAGCACGACGCTCGACGACGTGTTCGTCCACTACACCGGACGCGCGCTGCGCGACAGCCTGCAGGCCGCGCCCGCGCACGACTTCTCGTTCATGAGGCGCTGACCATGCGGACCTGGGCCATCATCGAGCGCGAGATGCGGCGGTTCCGCCGCAGCCCGACGCTGATCTTCATGTCGCTGATGATGCCGATCGTGCAGCTCGTCGTGCTCGGCTACGCCTTCGGCGGCAACGTCAAGCACCTGCAGGTCGCGCTCGTCGATCGCGATCACGGCCTGTCGGCGCTCCGCATCCGCGAGCTGACGCAGGCCGTCTCGGCCGGCGCCTCGACGTTCGACACGGTGCTCTACGCCGACGAAGGGCAGGCGCTGACCGATCTGCGCAACGGCCGCGTCAACGGCGTGCTGACGATTCCGCCCGACTACTCGCGCCGGCTGCTGGCGGGCGAGTCGCCGAGCGTGGCGCTCGTCGAGGACAACAGCGACAACTTCGTGACCGCGACCCTGGCCGCGACGGTCGGCGGCGTGATCGGCGCGGCCGGGCGGCCGGCGATCGCCGTCACGCGCCTCGAGACGCAGCCGACGCTCGACGTCGTCGAGCTGTACCCGTACGTGCCGTACATCCAGTACCTGCTGCCGGGATCGATCGCCATGTCCATCTTCATGATGGTGATGATCGGCGGCGGCATCATCTTCATCGACGACAAGGCACGCGGCCTGCACGAGGGCTATCTCGTCACGCCGATCACGAAGTTCGAGCTGATCGCCGGCTTCAACCTGTCCGGCACGATCAAGGCGGTGATTGCCGGCAGCGTGCTGATGACGATCGGCGCGATCATCGCCGGCATCCCCGATCCGCTGGCGCCGCTGCGGCTGTTCCGCATGCTGGTCGTGATCGTCGTGACGTCGTTCGCGCTGATCAGCCTGATGTTCCTGCTGATGGTGCGCGTGACCGATCCGCTCGTGCCGCGCGCGACGTTCGGCGTCCTCAACACGCTGCTGTACTTCCCGAGCGGCGCGGTGTACCCGCAACAGGGCTTCCCGGCGTGGATGCAGGTGCTCGCGAAGATCGATCCGTTCACCTACGCCGTGCACGCGTTCAAGTGCCTGATGCTGAAGAACACGGGCTTCGCGGCGATCACCGGCGATCTCGCGTTCCTCGCGCTGTTCTCGGCCGTCGCGATGACCCTCGCGACGCGGCTCTTCCGGCGCACGCTGTGACGACGAGAGGCGGACGCGATCGGCGGACACGGAAGCGGCTGCTCGACGCGGCGACGCGTCTGTTCGCCGATCGCGGCTTCCGGTATGTGACCGTGCGCGCGATCTGCCGCGCCGCGCGCGCCAACGTCGCGGCGGTCAACTACCACTTCGACGACAAGATGGGCCTGTATCGCGAGGTCCTCGAGGACGCGGCGTCGGTCGTCACGAAGATGACCGCCGAAGCGATCGAGGCGGGCGAGGGATTGCCGGCCGACGAGCGCTTTCGCGCCTACGTCCGCATCAACTGCCAGTACATCTTCCGCGCGGGGCCGAAGAACCGCCTGCAGCAGCTGATGCACCGCGAGCTCCAGGAGCCGACGGCGATGCTCGACGCGATCATCGATCGCGTCTGGAAGCCGCGCCTCGAGTACCTCGGCGGCATCGTCGGCGAGCTGCTGGGCCTGCCGCCGGACGATGCCCGCGTTGGACGCGTGCTGCTGAGCGTGCACGCGCAGATCGTGATGTTCAAGCCGAGCCCCGTGCAGCGGCGGATGGGGAGGAACGTGGAGCAGATCTTCGATCCGGCCGAGGTCGCCAATCACATCATCGCGTTCTCGCTCGCGGGCTTCGAGGCCTACCGCGCCGCGCCGGCGGCGCCGGCCGCGGCCGGCCGTCTATAATCGTTCCCGCATGCTGCGTCCGTTCCGCGGCCGGATGCCGGTCGTGCACCCGACCGCCTTCGTCGACGACACCGCGCAGATCATCGGAGACGTCGAAATCGGCGCCGAGAGCAGCGTCTGGATGCACGTCGTCGTGCGCGGCGACGTGCACCGGATCCGGATCGGCGATCGGTCCAACGTGCAGGACGGCACGATCGTCCACGCGATGAAGAACCAGTACGCGACGACGATCGGCGACGACGTGTCGATCGCGCATGCGGCGGTCATTCACGGCTGCACGATCCGCGATCGCGTCCTCGTCGGCATCGGCGCGATCGTCCTCAACGGCGCCGAGATCGGCGAGGACTCGATCGTCGCCGCCGGGACGCTCGTGACCGAGCGCGCGATCGTCCCGCCGCGCTCCCTCGTCATGGGCCGGCCCGGCAAGGTCACGCGCACGCTGACGGACGAGGAAGTGAAGACGGTGCTGGGCTACGCGGAGCGATACGTGAAGTATCGGCTCGATTACATGGGAAGTAACGAGACAAGTTAGCAGTTACAAGCCAGAAGCCAGACGCGACAAAGTTGGAAGTTCGAAGCCAAAAGCCAGACGAGACAAAGTTAGAAGTTCGAAGCCAGAAGCCAGGCTGAGAACCGAGAACCCAGAACCGAGAACCGAGAACCCCAAGATCAATGTCCACCCAGCCCGCGCGCGGAACGCGCGATTTTCTTCCCGACGACATCCGCCGCCGCGAATACGTGATCGGCGTGATCCGCGACGTCTATCAGCGCTACGGGTTCGAGCCGCTCGAGACGCCGGCGTTCGAGAACATCGCGACGCTGCTCGGCAAGTACGGCGAAGAGGGCAACAAGCTCATCTTCAAGATCCTGCGGCGCGGCGAGCACGAGTCGAGCGGGGAAGCGGATCTCGCGCTGCGCTACGACCTCACCGTCCCGCTCGCGCGCGTCGTCGCGCAGTATCAGAGCGAGCTGCCGCGCTTCTTCAAGCGCTTTCAGATTCAGCCGGTGTGGCGCGCGGACCGGCCGGCGCGCGGCCGCTTCCGCGAGTTCTACCAGTGCGACATCGACGCGATCGGCTCGACGTCGCTCGTCGTCGAGGCCGATCTGCTCGCCGCGGTGAGTGACGTCCTCGAGCGCCTGGGATTCAGCGACTTCACGATCCGCCTGAATCATCGGCAGGCGCTGACGTCGATTCTCGAGTGCGCGGGCGTACCGGAGGCCCTGCACGGCGACGCGCTCGTCGCGCTCGACAAGCTGGACAAGATCGGCGTCGAGGGCGTCGCGGCCGAGCTGGCCGCGCGAGGCATCGCGCCGGACGCGGCGGCGGCGTGTCTGCAGTTGTTCGGCCGTGCGGGCCAGTCGCGCACGCCAGCCGACGTGCTCGCGCAGCTTGGCGCCTTCGTGGCGTCGAGCGAGAAGGGCCGCGACGCCGTGCGCGCGCTCGAAGAG
>CAZNMF010000046.1:0-2673 GCA_964573795.1 uncultured Solibacteraceae bacterium | reverse complement strand
GGCACCGAGCGCCTCGTGCACAGCGCGATCAGCTACGCGATCCAGAACAAGCGCAAGAGCCTGACCCTCGTGCACAAGGGCAACATCATGAAGTTCACCGAAGGCGCGTTCCGCGACTGGGGTTACGCGCTCGCGCAGAAGGAATTCGGCGCGGTCGAGATCGACGGCGGTCCGTGGTGCCAGATTCCGGAAGGCAAGCCCGGCGCCGGACTGGTGATCAAGGATGTGATCGCCGATGCGTTCCTCCAGCAGATCCTGACGCGGCCGGCCGAGTACGACGTCATCGCGACGCTCAATCTCAACGGCGACTACATTTCCGACGCGCTCGCCGCGCAGGTCGGCGGCATCGGCATCGCGCCAGGCGGCAACATCAACTACGTGACCGGCCACGCGGTCTTCGAGGCCACGCACGGCACGGCGCCCAAGTACGCCAACCTCGACAAGGTCAATCCCGGATCGGTGATCCTGTCCGGCGAGATGATGCTGCGCTACATGGGCTGGACGGAGGCCGCCGACCTGGTCATTGCGGCCCTCGAGAAGACGATCGCGGCCAAGACCGTGACCTACGATCTCGCGCGTCTGATTCCGGGCTCGAAGGAGCTGAAGACGTCCGAGTTCGGCACGGCGATGATCTCCCAGATGTAAAGAAACGAGAGAAGTTGAAAGTTAGAAGCCAGAAGCCAGCGGCCCGACGTCGTGAGCCGTAAGCCCTGAGTCGTAAGCCAACAAGGAGCCTCCGTGAATCGCAAAGTGACAGTCGTAGGCGGTGCCGGCAACGTCGGCGCCACGGTTGCGCGCGCCATCGCCATCAAAGAGCTGGCCGACGTCGTCATCGTCGACATCGCGGCGGAGAAGGCCGCGGGCATCGCGCTGGACATCTTCGAGTCGTGTCCCATCGACGGATCGGACACGCGCCTGATCGGCACCACGGACTACGCCGCGACCGCCAACTCCGACGTCGTCGTCATCACCTCCGGCGTCCCGCGCAAGCCCGGCATGAGCCGCGACGATCTGCTGCAGGTCAATTACAAGATCATGCAGACGGTCACCGAGCAGGTCGTCAAGTACTCGCCCAACACCGTCATCGTCCCCGTTGCCAACCCGCTCGACGCGATGTGCCAGGCCGTCTACCGGCTGAGTGGCTTCCCGCGTGAGCGCGTGGTCGGCATGGCCGGCGTGCTCGACTCGGCGCGCATGCGCACGTTCATCGCGATGGAATTGGGCGTCTCGGTCGACAACATCCACGCATTCGTCCTCGGCGGCCACGGCGACACGATGGTCCCGCTGCCGCGATTCTCGACCGTCGCGGGTATTCCCCTTCCCGAGTTGGTGTCGATGGGGTATCTGACCCAGGCCAAGCTCGACGAGATCTGCACGCGCACCGCCAACGGCGGCGCCGAGATCACCAAGCTCGTCGGCACGAGCGCGTGGTACGCGCCGGGCGCGGCGGCCGCGGAGATGGTCGAAGCGATCCTCAAGGACAAGAAGCAGATCCTGCCGTGCTCGGTGTTCCTGCAGGGCGAGTACGGCGTGCGCGATCAGTTCCTCGGCGTGCCCGTGAAGCTTGGCAAGGGCGGCGCGGAGAAGGTCATCGAGATCAAGCTGACGTCCGACGAACAGGCCGCGCTCGCGAAGTCGGCCGCGGCCGTCAAAGAGCTGACGACCGTCATCGGCGTGTAGGACGCATCCATGAAGATTCACGAGTACCAAGGCAAGGAGATCCTCGGCCGCTTCGGCGTGCCGATCCCGCGCGGCAAGGTCGCGTACACCGCGGACGAGGCGCGGCAGATTGCCGTCGAGCTCGGCGGCGGCACCGTCGTCGTCAAAGCGCAGATTCACGCCGGCGGACGCGGCAAGGGCGGCGGCGTCAAGGTCGTCAAGAATCCTGACGCGGCATTCGACGCCGCGAAGGCGATGATCGGCATGACGCTCGTGACGTACCAGACCGGCCCGGAAGGCCGCGTCGTCGGCCGCGTGCTCGTCGAAGAAGGTCTGCAGATGACGCGCGAGCTGTACTTGGGCCTCGTCATCGACCGCTCGACGCAGCGTCCCGTGCTAATGGTCAGCCAGGAAGGCGGCGTCGAGATCGAGAAGGTCGCCGCGGAAACGCCGGAGAAGATCTTCAAGGCGTTCGTCGATCCCGCGCTCGGCCTTCAGGCGTTCCAGGCGCGCGAGCTCGCGTTCAGCCTCGGGCTCAAAGGGCAGGAAATCGGCAAGGCGGTCAAGATGATGATGGCGCTCTACGCCGCCTTCGTCGCGACCGACGCGTCGCTGCTCGAGATCAACCCGCTGGTCGTCACGGCCGCCGGCGATCTGCTGGCGCTCGACGCGAAGATGAACTTCGACGACAACGCGCTGTACCGCCACGCGGACATCAAGGAGCTGCGCGACCTCGCCGAGGAGGACCCGCTCGAGATCGAAGCCTCCAAGTTCTCGCTCAACTACATCAAGCTCGACGGCACGATCGGCTGCATGGTCAACGGCGCCGGTCTCGCCATGGCGACGATGGACATCATCAAGCTGGCGGGCGGAGAGCCGGCCAACTTCCTGGACGTCGGCGGCGGCGCCAACGCCGAGCAGATCAAGAACGCGTTCCGCATCCTCACGTCGGACCAGAACGTCAAAGCCGTGTTCATCAACATCTTCGGCGGCATCCTGCGCTGCGACATCCTC
>CAZNMF010000045.1:0-18724 GCA_964573795.1 uncultured Solibacteraceae bacterium | reverse complement strand
CTAATCCCGGGAGTCAGTTGCGTTGACGCACGCTTCTCCGAACGTAGGCGGCGGGCTTCAGCCCGCCGCGCGGTCCGCCGGCCTGAAGGCCGGCGGCTACGTACGTCGAATCAAGTGCCGTCTGGGATTAGGGCCGCAATCGGATGCGTGATCTGCTCACCTTCGCGATCACCGCGTCTGTTCTGCGAACGCGTCCCCAATCCGCCGTGCCAGCAACGACGTGTCCGCGTGCGTCATGTTCGACGTGACGGCAACGACGATGCCGCTGTCGCGCCTCGTCAGCAGCGACGTCACCATGCCGCCGGCGAGCTCGCCGTCGACGCTGTCGAGGTGCGTCGCCAGCGCGATGCGCACGAGATCGGTCGGTGTGGACGAGAACGCCATCCCGTTCGCGCAACAGGCCAGGTCGCGCATGTACATCAGTCGTCGTCCGCGCCGCGGGTCGTTGTCAGCGGATCTCGGGACATAGAACGTCGCGCGATCGCCGGGCAGCGGGTAATCCGCGCGCATGAGACCGAGCGGTTGCCAGATGACATGGCGAAGGAGCGCGAGGGGAGGGAAGTCCTCGCCTTCCTCGCCGATCGCTTCCGGACTCCATTCTTTCGCGGCATCGGCGCCGGTACCGGCCAGCCCGAGCGGCGCGGACGCGGCGGCGATCGCGGACGCCGCTGTGCCGATGTTGAATCGCGTGGCCGGCGTGACAGGCGTCCGCGTCGCGACGTCCCTCCATCCGAACCCTTCCGCCCAGACCACCGCGCCCTCCTTTGCTGACGCTTCGGAGGACGGGACGACGCCGACCGCGACGGACGCGCCGGGCAGGTTCTGTTCCATCACGGCCGCGCGCACGAGCGCCCGCGCGCGCTCGACCGCCGCGGCATATTGCGATGACGAGGCCACGCCGGCGACCGACGGCACGTCCTGCAAGTGCGGGAAGAGCGACGCGGTCACGGCGACCGCATGGGTCAGAAATGCCGCGAACGCGGCGGCGACGACGCCGGCGGCAAGTGCCGTACGCGCGGCCCACGTCGGGAGCCGATTGCGCGCGGCCCTGACACCGAGCACGACCGCTGCCACCATCAGCAACATGCCCAGGCCCGCGGCGCCTGGGGCATCGTCGGCTTCGGCCACATAGATGCCCATGGCTGCGATGGCCAGGCCCAGCGCGACGAGAGTGAATGCCTTCACGCGATTCAGCACAACGCTTTTCATGCCCGCAGTGTGCCTGACGCCGGGCCGGGAGTCCTCACCAAATCATGAGCGACCGCTGAGATTCGAGTGAGATGCGGCGAAAACGCTCTTGCGCTCGGAAATCGATGCTGCCGTCCCCGGAGCGAGTGACAATAGCGGGGGAGGCGGCGATGGCGATGCAAGGCTGGGCGTGTGCCGGATTGGTGGTGCTGTCGGCGACCGTGGTGGTGGCGCAGGATGCGACGAAGTCGGCCCCGGGCAACTATCGCACCCAATTCGAGAACGAGTTCGTCCACCTGGTCCGCGTGCACTATGGCCCGAACGAGACCGTGCCGGTGCACGAGCACCCGACTTCGGAGACGGTGTACGTCTATCTCAACGAGTCGGGGGTGGTGGAGTTCCACCACATCGGCAACGGCAACCGCGTCTCGAGGCGGCGGCCGACCATCGCCGGCAGCTTCCGCGTCTCGGGCGGCGCCGACGAGAAGCACGAGGTGGTCAACACCACGGCGGCGCCCAGCGATTTTCTGCGGGTCGAGCTCAAGACGGATCGCGGCGGGGCCACGCCGCCGTTCTTTCGTGACACCACGAAGGCCTACACGGCCGGCGACAACGTCACCGACGTGCGATTCGTCAACGAGCAGATGCGGATCACGCGCGTGATCGTCGCGCCGGGCAAGACGTTGGACCAGTCCACTGCCGCCCGCGAGCCCGCGTTGCTCGTCGCGCTCGCGGACGCCACGCTGTCGGGCTTTCATCCCGGCAGCGTCACCGCGACTGCGGTCGGGCAGGAGCGCTGGCTCGACGCCGGTCAGCAGATCCGTCTGACCAACACCGGGTCGTCGCCCGCGCCGTTGTTGCGCATCGATTTCCTGACCGCGCCGCGCAAATAGCTGGGCGCAGGGAACGACGGTGCGGCTCGCGATCGCGCGACGCAACACGAGCAGAGCATGCTGAATGTCTTCGCGGACACCCGCTCCATACTGCGGGCGCTCGTGCGCGACCCCCGCTTCGCGCTGACCGCCGTGTGCATCCTGGCGCCTGCCGCGGCCGTGGCAGGGCTGCTGTTCAACGTCGCTTCCCTCGCCGTCTGGAAGCCGCCCGTCGACGATGGAGCTCGGCTCGTCTACGTCGACCAGATGACGCGTGGCCTCACTATCGGCCTCACGCGAGAAGCCGTATCCGTGCTGCAAGGCCGCCGCGATATTTTTGAGACGCTGGCGTACAAGACTCGCGATCGAGGGCGGAGCCCGCGCACGGGCTCGAAGGACCTCGTCGGCGAGATGGTCTCCGGCGGATACTTCGACGTCCTCGGCGTCCATGCGCTCGTTGGACGCGCGATCGATCCGAGGGACGACCAGCCGAGCGCGAGTCCCGCGATCGTCATCAGCGAGCGCTTCTGGCGCCAGTTCTTTGCGGGTGCGAGCGATGTGCTGGGAACGACGCTGGCGCTGCGCCCCACGTCACAAGGTGTGCACGTCGAAAGCGTACCGCCCTCGTATGTCATCGTCGGCGTGATGCCCGACGCGGCATCGCACATCGCCAGTCCCTTCGAGCAGATCGACTATTGGGTCCCCGTCATGCCGCGCATCAGGGACTACGCGTGCGACGTCGACTTGTCCGCGCAATGGGTATTCACGGGCGTGGGCAGATTGTCGCCGACGATCACGCCCGCGCAGGCCGAAGCCGCGATCTGGCAGGTGTGGCGTTCGATGCTGGAGCGCGACGTGCCGGGAGGCTCGGCGGATCGGTCGATCCGCATCTCATCGACGCCGAGCTTCGCGATCCCTACCGACCGGACCCGAATCGGCGCCGAGCGCGTCGCGCTGTTGACGCTCGGTCTCGCGATGGTCCTGCTCGCGGCCACGCTGATCAATCTGTCCGGACTGCTGATGCTGCGCGTCGTGCGGCGTCTGTCTGACGATGCGATCCGTACCTCGCTCGGCGCGGATCCATGGCGGGCTTCGCGGGTCGTGTTGATCGAAGCGCTCATGGTCGGCGTTGCGGCAGCGGTCATCGCGCCGCTCGTGATGCACGTCGTCGCCGGCACTTTTGACGCCACCGTGCCCACGTCGTTGCAAGGCACGCTCGTCGCCGCGACTGGAAGCCGCGCAACGACCGTGCTCGTCAGTGTTGGGTGCGTGCTGCTCGGACTGTTGTCGGCAGCGCTGCCGGCCTATCACTGCAGGCCAGGCGTATCGCGCACGCAGCCCGGCGCGCAATCGGCGGCGATGCCGCGATTGAGACATCAGGCCGTCATCATCGTTCCACAGGTGGCACTGACCACGGCGGTCATGATGATCGCCGCGGCCGTGGCCGTGAGCGTCATGAGGATCGAGCGGTCGGCACCCGGCTATGACGTCGACAAGATCGCCTACGCGCGATTCATCTGGCCGTTTCCGTCCGTCTGCCGTCAAGACGCGTCCACATTGCAGGCGGCCTTCCGCGACAGCCGCATCGCGACGATGCGGATTCTCACGAGCTTGAGTGAGATCGATCCCGGCCGCGTGGCGGTTTCCTCCGCGACGCCATTTGTGCCGTTCATCAATTGGATTGTCCCGCGGGACGGTGCGCTCCTCGATCGGTTCCGCATCGCGACGAGTGCCGTATCCGCCGGCTACAAAGACGTGCTGGGCCTCACGTTGCTGCGAGGACGGTTTTTCGATGGCTCTGACACCGCAGACGGGAGTCGGGAGGCCGTGATCTCGGCTGCGGTGGCCCGACACCTGTGGCCGGACGATCCGATCGGGAAGCAGATCGCCTTTTCGGTCCCGTCGTCGACGACCGCGCCGACCGAATGGATGACGGTCATCGGGGTGGTCAGCGATGTTCGGACACCGGCCTCCGAGGGCGACGTCGCGCCGTGGGTCTACACGCCCGTCAGCCAGGGCCCTGGTGCAACGTTCGCGCTGCTTCGCAGTCAGCATGTCGACGCCTCGTTGATCAGAAGGCTGCAGGACGTTGTCAGTCGCACGAATACCGCGCTTGACGTGTCCGAGGCATCCAGCGTCGCCGCGTACGTGGCCGTGAGGCGCTATCCGCAACGGTTCGCCGCCATCGTGCTCGGCGTCTGTTGTCTACTTACGGCGTGGCTGGCGTGCATGGGACTGTACGGCGCGGCGTCGTACTCGACGCTGCGGCACGCTCGTGACTTCGGCATCTGCATGGCCCTTGGCGCGCCACGGTGGCGTGTCGCCCGCATGGCCTTGCGCGAGGGGCTGATGCACGCCGCCCTGGGAGTCGGCGGCGGCGTGCTTCTCGGAACGCTGATGCTGATCTCGGCGGCACACGTCATCGGCGCCATGCCGCGTCTGGGCATCGGCGCGATCTGTCTTCTGACGGCATCGATGACCGCGGTGCTGGTCCTGGCCTCGTTCGGTCCGGCGCGGCTCGCGACGTCAGTCGATGTGAGCCGGGTGCTGCGGCAGTCCTGAGGCGGCGTTTCAGGACGGTCACGGCACCTGAAGGCGGCATGGCGGCGGGGGCGCCGCGTCGCGATCTATCACGGCCATGACAATTGACATGGCCGAGTCAGGAGACGACGAATGTCCAAGCTTCGCGTGAACGCCTTCAGCGTGTCGGCCGACGGCTTCGGTGCCGGACCCGATCAGCGCCGCGAGCAGCCGCTCGGCCGCGGCGGCGAACAGTTGCACCAGTGGTTCATTCCAACGCGCACCTTCCAGCGAAACGTCCAGAGACGGGACGGAGGGACGACCGGCGTCGATGACGACTTCGCGGCACGCTCGTTCGAGAATCTCGGCGCCTGGATCATGGGCCGCAACATGTTCGGGCCGGTGCGTGGGCCGTGGCCGGACGAGACGTGGAAGGGCTGGTGGGGCGCCAATCCGCCGTACCACGTGCCCGTCTTCGTCCTGACGCACCATCCGCGCGCGCCGCTCGAGATGGAAGGCGGCACCGTCTTTCACTTCGTCACCGAGGGGATCGACGCCGCGCTGGATCGGGCACGCGCGGCCGCCGGCGGCAAGGACGTGCGGATCGGCGGCGGCGCCGCCACCATTCGGCAGTTTCTGCAGGCGCGCCTCATCGACGAGATGCACGTCGCGATCTCGCCGATCCTGCTGGGCCGCGGCGAGCCCCTGTTCCCAGGTATCGATCTTTCAGCGCTCGGATACCGCGTGAAGGAGCATGTCTCCACCGGCGCGGCGATGCACCTGGTGGTAGGACGGTAGGCGATCTACTTCTTCACCTCGTAGCGCAGCGCCACCATGCCGCTCGTGTAGGCCTTCGCTTCGGCAAGATGCAGGGCGACGTTGCGATCGAGCCCCTGGAAGAACGGGATGCCGTCGCCGATGAGCGCGGGCACGATTGAGTAGCGGACTTCGTCGGCCAGTCCGCGTCGCAGACATTCTGCGGAGACTTCGCCGCCGCCGACGAACCAGATGCTGCTGAAGCGCGGCTTCAGTCGCTCGTTCACGAGATGCGCGAGATCGCCGGCGTAGAAGTCGACCGTGCTGCGAACCTTCGGCAGCGCGCGATGCGTGAGGACGAACGTCGGTTTGTCGCCGTACGCCCAGCCGAGCCCCTTGGCCTCGAACGCCAGCGCCGTCTCGTACGTGCGTGAGCCCATGACGTAGCAGTCGATCGTCTCGAGGAACGCCGCGATCGCGTCGGGCGTCAACGTCTCGCCGCCTTCGAATGTGTCTGCGGTCTCGAGCCAGTCGACGCGTCCGTCTCGTCGCGCGATGAACCCGTCGAGGCTCGCGACCATGTGGATCGTCACGCGGGAGTTGCTGTTCTCCATCGTCATACCGAGGTGGCGGCGCAAACGGATCAGTGCGGGCGCTTCTCGAGGTGATCGAGCCTCACGCTGTGCTGCCGGACCGTGGCTTCGAGCGGGTCCAGACGTCGAGTGAGGGTTTCCTTGAGGTCGGCGAAGGCGTCGTTCATTTCCGCCCTCGTCGGGCCGGTGTACTCGCGGGTCGCGGCGATGCGAGCGAATGCTTCTTCGCTCAGGACGCCCGCATAGCGCCGGGCCTCGTCGAACCGGCTGTTCAGGTCGGCCCTCAGGCCGTCTATCCGCTGGTCAAGCCCGTCCATCCGTCGATCGAGGCCGTCCAAGCGTCCGTCAACCTTATCGAGACGCTGATCGAGGCCGTCCAGGCGTCCATCAACCTTATCGAGGCGCTGATCGATGCCGTCTAGGCGTCCGTCAACCTTATCGAGGCGCTGATCGAGTCCGTCTAGGCGTCCATCAACCTTATCGAGACGCTGATCGATGCCGTCCAGGCGTCCATCCACGCGCTCGAAGTGCTGGTCGAGCCCTTCCAAATGCCGATCGATGCTGTCGAACCGTTCTTCTGACATCTGTCCCTCCGCACAGAGGGACGACGACGATACATCGTCCCTGCGCGATCGGAAAAGAGCAATCGCTGTACCGCGAGAAGCCCGAGAGATCTCGACGGCGACCGGCGGGAAGATCGCAAATTTTGCGATCGGTTCGCGTGCGACTTCGCAGGAACTGCGATCATGGCCGGCGGTCACATGGTCGCGCGCGCGTCAGCCGCGAGCGTTTTTCAGCTTCTCGATCTCCACGGCATGATGGCGCACGGCGGCTTTCAGCGGGGCAATTTCCGCACGGATGGTCTCCTTGACCTCGGCGAAGCCGCGCTCCATTTTCTGGTCGAGCACGACAACCGACTCCGCCACAGCCGCGATTCGTGACAGCGCGTCTTCGTGCAGCACGTGCATCTTGTGGTCCAGCACGTGCACGTTGTGCTCCAGCGCACGCATGTTGTGGTTCACGTTCTCCAAGCCGGCGCCAAGGTGCGCCAGGGCCTGATCGATTCGATCGAACCGCTCCTCCGACATTGCGATCCTCCGCGTGCGGGACGATGACGATACATCGTCCCGAGGCGATCCGAAAGAGCAATCGCTGTACCGCGTGGAATCCGAGAGATCTCGACGACGCCCGCCGAAGGATCGCAGATTCTGCAATGAGCTCGCGTGTGAGCTGGCAGAAACTGCGATCGCGGCCGGCGGTCACATGATCGCGGGCGCGTCAGCCGCGAGCGTTTTTCAGCTTCTCGATCTCCGTGGCATGATGACGCACAGCGGCTTTCAGCGGGACAATTTCTGCACGGATGGTCTCCTTGACCTCGGCGAAACCGCGCTCCATCTTCTGGTCGAGCACGACAACCGACTCCGCCACAGCCGCGATTCGTGACAGCGCGTCTTCGTGCAGCACGTGCATGTCGTGGCGCAGCACGTGGACGTCGTCGTGCAGCCCACGCACGTTGTCGTGCAGCCCGTGGACGTCGTCGTGCAGCCCGCGCATGTTGTCGTGCAGCACGTGCATGTCGTCGTGCAGCCCACGCACGTTGTCGTGCAGCCCGTGGACGTCGTCGTGCAGCCCACGCACGTTGTCGTGTAGCCCGTGCATGTCGTCGTGCAGCCCACGCACGTTGTCGTGCAGCCCGTGGACATCGTTGTGCAGCCCACGCACGTTGTCGTGTAGCCCGTGCACGTCGTCGTGCAGCACGTGCATGTTGTGGTTCACGTTCTCCAAGCCGGCGCCAAGGTGCGCCAGGGCCTGATCGATTCGATCGAACCGCTCCTCGGACATCGTTACCCTCCAGTCGCGGGACGACGACGATACATCGTCCCCAAGGCGATCCGAAAGGGCAATTGCCGTGCCGCGCGAAGTCCGAGAAATTTCGACGACGCCCGCCGAAGGATCGCAGATTCTGCAATCGGCGCGCATGCGAGGTCGCAGAAACTGCGATCGCGGCCGGCGGGCGCTCGCCCATGAACCTTTTCCGTCGTCGCGCGACTATGTGCATGGAGCTGCCGCGTGCCGCATGAACCTCACGATCACCTCGCCTCCGATCGCGCCCTCGACGAGTGGCTCGTCGTCCGCTGCCAGTTGGGTGAAGCCGGTGCGTTCGACGCGCTGATTGCGCGCTGGCACCAGCCGCTGTGGTCGTACGTCCGGCGCATGACCGGCAACGACGCCGATGCGGAGGACCTGACGCAGGAGATCTGGATCCGCGTGATCCGCGGGATCGCCCGTGTGCGCGATGGCGCGCGTCTGCGCGGGTGGTTGTTCGGGATCGCGCGCAGAGCCCTGATGGATCGCCTACGGCGCGAGTACGCCGCGCCGCCGGCCGCGGACGTGGACATGGGGATGCTTCCTGCCGAAATCGAACCGCTCGACAGCGAGGCCGATCTCGCGTCGCTGGAAGCGGCGCTCGAAACGCTGCCGGTCGTCGAGCGCGACGTGCTCACGCTCTTCTACCTGCGCGATCTGTCCCTGGCCGAGCTGGCCGACGCACTGGGCGTGCCCATCGGCACTATCAAGTCGAGACTCTTCCGCGCGCGGAGGATGCTGTGCGCGGCGATGCCCGAAAGGAGCGAGAGATGACCGCCATGCACGTTCCGGTTCCAGACCCGTCCCTTGTCGCCCGCCTCGAGCGATTGGCGCGCACCGAGCTGTCCACGCGGGCCCGCCTCGCGCACGTGCTGCTCGTGCTCGTCGCGTCGACGATGACGATCGCGATCGTCTCGCTGTGGCTCACCGAACCGGCGCTGCCGGCTCGAACGCAGGCCGCGTTCGGGATGCTCACCGTCATCGGTTTGGCGTGGACGGTCTATGGCACGTGGGTGCTGCGCGCGAAGCGCGTGATGCTCGCGCGGCAGCGCGTCACGGCCGGACGGCTGGCCGTCACGTTCACCGGCGCGTTCACGATCGCATGCGTGCTGCTGGCGGCGACGACATCGGTCGCCGCGAGCTGGCCGGCTGCGGCGATGGGCCTCGTCCTGCTGGCGGTAGCCGTCGCGCTGTGGCGCCGCGCGGAGGCCAATTGCGCGTCGCTCGTGGCCCGCCGCGACACGCTCGAGCGGGAACTGCAGCGGAGCGCGCGATGACGATCGCCAAGACAGCCGCGCGCGCGACGGTGTTGCTGACCCTTGGGCTGACGCTCGCCGTGGCGCCTGACGCCGCCGCCCAACTGCACGACGCGCGCGCGAGCCAGCTCGTCGCCAACGACGGCACTGTGTTCGACGTCACGAGCGCGATGGTTCGTGTGGCGGAGACACGGACGCCGGATGCCGGCGACGGGCGCACGATCGACCTGGCCGTCGTGCGCGTGCGGCGCGCCGGCGCGAGCGGCTCGCGCGTGGCGCACGTCGTGCTGGCCGGTGGACCGGGCGACTCGGGCGTCGATCAGGCGCTTGGCCTGTCGCGGCAGGGCGGAGCGCTGATCGCGAGTCTGATGGACGGGGACGTGATCGGCATCGATCAACGCGGCACGGGACGCTCGATGCCGAACCTGTCGTCGACGGCGCGCTACGCGTTGCCGTTGGACCAGCCCGGCGCGCTCGAGACGTGGCTGCCGATCATCGAGCGCGTCTCGGCGACCGAGGCGACGCGGCTGCGCGCCGCCGGCATCCGTCTCGAGGCCTACAACACGCGCGAGAGTGCCGACGATGTCGCCGACGTGTGTCGTGCGCTGGGGTACAGTCGCATCGTCCTGTGGGGACGCAGCTACGGGACGCACCTCGCGCTCGCCACGGCCGCACGGCACGAAACGCTCGTCGAACGCATGGTCCTCGTCAGCCCCGAAGCGCTCGACCATACGTGGAAGCTGCCGTCACAGGTCGACGCGGCGCTGCGTCGTCTCGAAGCCAAAGGAGCGGGAGATCTCGTCGCTCCCATCGCTGCAATTCTGGAGCACCTTCGCCACGAGCCGGAGATCGTGACGGTGCCTCATCCCGAGAACGGCCGTCCGACGACGGTGGCGCTCGGCGCGTTCGACGTGCAGTGGATCGTCGCGCAGGCGCTTGGCGACCCGCGCACGCTCGCGAGGCTGCCGTCTGCGGTTCGCGAGCTGCGCGCCGGCGATTTCAGACGGATGGCACAGATTGCCGTTCTGCGACGCGAGCGGGCCGGCGTGGAGTCGGCGATGAAGATGATGATGGACCTGAGCTCGGGCGCGAGCGCGGAGCGGCTCGCGCGCATCGAACGCGAGGCCGCGACGTCGCTGCTGGGCAACGCCATCAACTTTCCGGCCATGTACTTGAGCGAGGCCTGGGGCGCCGTCGATCTCGGCGATGCCTTTCGCCGGCCGCTCACCAGCGACGTGCCGGCTCTGCTCCTCGTCGGCGATCTCGATCCGCGGACGCCGGTCGACAATGCGCGGGAGATCGCCTCGACCCTGCCGCATGCGCGTGTGGTCGTGCTCGAGAACGCCACGCATCAGTTCGATCTGTTTGGCGACGCGTCGATCCGCGAATGTCTCGGGCGCTTTCTGCGCGGAGAAGCCGTGACCACCGATCGCCTGTCCCTGCCCGCACTGACGTTCAGGTGAAGGCGTGCTAGGCTGGGATCAAGTCAGAGATCGTCCAGCGTGAAGTCCTGCCGTTCGCCCGCTCGTCGGGCGACCCTCTCAACGGTTCGATCGTCATAGGTGCGCTGGCCGATCTCGTCCGCGGCGCGTGTGGGGCGCCGTGGACATCGCCCCTCCCGGGAGCACGATTCATGGCGCTGGAATTCGCCGGCACGACGTTGTGCTCGGCCGGCGTGAGTTACTTCCATGTCTATCCCAACGGCGACGTCTATCGCTGTCTGGCGGACTACAACGCGCGCCGCCCGCCGCTGTTCAATCTGAAGCGCGACGGCTGGACGGGCGCCGACGATCCGACCGTCTGCGATCACGAGCGCTGCACCAACGCCTGCGATCTGGATTGGACGACGAAGTGGCAGGTGGATCAGCAGGGCCGGCTGGAGAGAACATTCGAAGGTCAGCGCAAGGACACCGAGCACGACGTCTCGCGGCTGTTGTGCTCGCAGCGGCTCGAGTCGCCGCAGCGCCGGATGGCGTACTTCATCTGGTCGCCGACGCTGATCTGCAACTACACCTGCGCGTACTGCGGCTGCGCAGCCGGCGAGAAGCACATCAAGGACGACTTTCCCTCGTCGCACCCGGAGCTGACCGTCGACGAGTGGGTCGACGTCTGGAGCGGCGTCCTCGAGCGCTTCGAGTACGGCATCCTCAGTATCACGGGAGGCGAGCCGCTGCTGAGCGACGCGACCGTCCCCGTGCTCGGCCTGATGACGCGGAAGTTCGCCTGCTACATGACGTCCAACATCAGCCGCAACGTCATGGCGTTCACGCGCGGCGGCCTTCATCCAGGAGCGCCGCGCCTGGTCGACGGCTTCGGCGAGGTGCCCGTCGGCCTCTCCGGCATCAACTGCAGCCTGCATCCCACGTCCAAGGGCTTCAACTGGGAGCTCTTCAAGGGCTCGATCCTGCTGCTGCGGCACGCGGGCTTCCGCGTCTCCGTCAACTACGTCGGCTATCCGCTGCAGCTCTATCTCGCGCCCGAGTACAAGGCATGGTGCGAGCAGCAGCAGATCGAGTTCACGCTGTCGTCCTGGCAGGGCATCGACAACGACGGCCACGTCGCGCGCTATTCCGTCCCGGAGCGGACGTTCTTCGAGACGACCGCCTCGTCGCACCGCAAGAAGGCGAACGAGCTGGTGTTCGTGGATTGCCGGTACGACGTGACGCTCGACGCGCCGGTCACGCCCGTGCTGATGGCCGACGTGATCACGCTGACCGGTCGCATCCGCAACCTGTCCGACACGGCGTGGCAGGTCGGCCGCGGGCCTGGCCGATGGAGCGTCGCCGCGTACATGACGCGCATCGGCCGCCGCAAACAGTGGATGCGCGAGCTGCGCACGAGCCCGCCGGAGCGTCAGTTGCCGCCGAACGCCGAGCTGGCGTTCTCGCTGCCCATCGACACGCGCGGCCTGCCGGCCGGCATCTACGAGGTCTGGATCGACATGCTGATGGAGGACCAGCACTGGATGGCATCTCAGGGAGCCGTGCCGTTCAGCGCCGTCCTCCGGATCGAGACGTTCACTTACGAGATCGCAGTGGACGCCGGGGCCGTGGCCGTGCCGCGTGGCGGCTCGACCATCGTGCGCGGCACGCTGCGCAACGCGTGCGGCCGGCCGTGGCCCGAGGGCGAGGGCGGCGAGCCGCTGCGGATCGGCGCGCGTCTGTTCCGGCCGTCCGCGCACGACGAGGCCGTGCGCGAGTTCCGCGCGCATCTCGAGCGCCTGCCAGAGGCCGCCGACGACGAGGTCGCGTTCCGCCTGGGGCTCGATCCGGACGGGCTCGAGCGCGGCGACTACGAGCTCAGCATCGACGTCGTGAAGGAGCACCAGTTCTGGCTCGCCGAGAAAGGCGCGACGCCGAGGATTGTGCCGGTCGTGATCGGGTGAGAGCTCACACCGCGAGGACACGAACGCCCGGGAAGCGGCGACGGAGGCGATCGAGGTCATCGACGTCGCTGGCGGACTTGCTCGGCCTCGATCGAGGCGGCGATCTCGGGCGTCAGCGTCGGCCCGCCGCGCAGATCGATCAGCCGCGCCTCGCGCGGCACGACCACCATTGCGCTCTTCGCACCGGAGGGATCGCAGGTGGAGTCGCAGTGATATCTGCGTAGTCAATATCGGAAATTCTGTTAGTATCAGCATCGACATCAGCCATGTTCTACGGCGATGTCATGATCCACTGGCGTCCTGTCGTCGGGTCTTCGTGTTCCAGCGCTCAACATAGTCGCAAGGTCGTCTCTCTCGGGAGGGTGCGATGAGGCAGAGGCTCGTGGCATATGTCGCGGTGTGGACGTGTGTATTCACCGGAATGAGCAAGGTCTGGGCACAGGAGTCCAGCGAGAACGCCGAAGCGGCCAAGGCGATCGTCGCCGCGGCGAACGCGCTTGAGAAGAGCACTGCTATCGCCCAGGAAACCTCGGCCGTTGCAAAGGCAGCCGGGGAGGCAGGGACGAAAGCCATTGCTCTCTTCAGCAAAGCCGAGGCGTTGTCCGCAGCGCTGAAGGCCGGCTCCGGCGACGGCTATAAGAAGGCGGCCGGCGATCTGATCGAACCGGCGAAAGCGGCGGTGGACGCCGCAAGGCTCGCCTCCGATGCCGCTCTGGCGCTGGCCGGAAAAGTCCCGGCAGGCGACGGACAAGCCCGTGCGGCCGGAGCCGCGGTCAACGCGACCAAGAGTAGCGCCGAGGCCGCCGAAGCTCAGGAGGAACTGGCCAAACAGAAGAAGGTTCTGGACGCCGCCACGGCCGATACGGACGCCCGGAAAGCGGCGGATGCGATGGGGACACAGGCATCGGCGATCGCGAAAGCTGCCGCTGAAGTCGCGCAGAGCGCAAGGGAAGTGGGAACACAAGCGACCGCTCTATGATCTCCACGCTCAGAAGGATCGCATCTATGTCGAAGGTCGGCTCGCGTTGAACTACCTCTATCTTGGCTTCGACATCAACAACGGTGATGGCGGAGACGACTTGCGCGTGATCGGAGGGCTGACGTTCGACATCCAGCAACTCTTCCGCCGGAAGTGACGACATAGAATGGTCGACGCCGCTGCCAGACCTTGCTATCCTGCGCGCTCGCGTCAGGAGCACAGATGACCCCGCCATCCCGCAGCGGCTCGGCCTCGTGGATCACGATCGCGTTGTTCGGCATCGCGACGGCCGTCGCGATCGCGGCGCGCGTCGGCCAGTATGGCTATGACCAGCCTGGTGACAAGCACTTCGTCAACAACACCGCCGTCGTCGAGCGCTCGTCGTCGGCCGGCGGCAACAATCAGAGTGAGAAGATCGTCGCGACGCGGGCGCAGGTGAACGCC
The DNA here is from genome assembly GCA_964573795.1 of uncultured Solibacteraceae bacterium. Taxonomy (GTDB): domain Bacteria; phylum Acidobacteriota; class Vicinamibacteria; order Vicinamibacterales; family SCN-69-37; genus CAZNMF01. The sequence goes on along the minus strand of CAZNMF010000045.1, from coordinate 4,865 downwards.
ACGTTCACCACGCGGCCCATCGTCGTCGACGGCGTGCGCGACGCGGCGTGGGATGATGCGGCGACGAGTTATCCGATCGCCCACACGTTCAACGCCGACATGACCGCCGATGCGCCTGACGCGACGACGCACGGCACGCTGCGGGCGCTGTGGGACGGCCCGGTTCTGTACTTGCTCGTCGAGGTGCGCGGCGACAGCACGCAGTCCGATGCCGGCACGCCGAGCTGGAATCGCGCCAGCTATGCGCCCGACACGGACGGACTGTTCGTGTCGATGGACGTGTTCAACGATCACTGGGGGCTGGAGACCGACACGCAGGGCGTCTTCTTCCTCGGCGCCAATCCCGCGCTCGCGTCCGTCGCGTCGTTCAACAATCCCGGCATCCCGTCGCTCGGATCCTTTTTCAACGAGAGCAATCAGGACTACTCGCCGCGGCTGAAGGCGTTCAAGTCGTCGGGCTACCGCGCGGGCAACGGCGTCAACTACACCTACGAGATCGCATTGCAGATCGAAGGGTGGGGCGACGAGTGGGATCGCACGCTGACGAACGGCACGCAGATCGGCCTGGAGGTCGGCATCTTCGACCAAGGTCAGTCGTTCACGTACCTGAGCCGCACGCAGTACGGCGCCGGACGCGAGGGCAATGCGAACCTGCCGAACTCCGAGCGTGTGCGCAATCGCGACTGGGGCGTCGTGACGCTGTCCGGCTGGAACGGATCGGCGGCGTTCGCGTACAGCGGCTGGCGCGCCGACGAGGACATCCGATTCTGGAGCTCCAAGAGCAACCCGGGCGGATCGGGTAACGGCACGGCCGTCGGCGACGATGGTGACGGCAGCGTGGTGTGGTCGACGCAATCGAAGGCGCGCATGGTCGCGGCGAAGAAGGCCTATCTTGCGCTGAAAGATCGCTCGGGCGCGACCGTTGCGCAGAAGAACGCCGCCGTGCTCGAGGTCTGCCGCGCGTTCGCCGCGCTGCGATGGGCCGACGCGCGCTATCCCGATCCGCACGACCTGCCCGTCCTGCACACGCTGCCGAACGTCTGGCGGTTCTTCGACAGGACGAAGGGCACGCGTGGCATGGTCACGAACAGAAGAGAGTGGGACGAGCGGAAGCAGGAGCTCCTCGATCTTGCGCAGTTCTACGAGTACGGCTACAAACCGAGACCCGGCGTCGACTACACGGTCGCGCTCACCGGCAACACGTACGACGGCACCGGCGATCCCCTCGTCACCGCGCGCGTCACGCCGACGAACACGCGCTTTGCCGGAGGCGACGCGCAGGACATCACCATTACTGTGACCCTGCCGACCGGCACGCCAGACGGCCGGCCGGCGCCCGTCTCGCTCGGCGGCAATTGGACGACCAACGGCATCGCGAGCGTGCGGTTTCCGAACTGGGCCGGCGACAGCCGGACCGACGCCGGCGCGTGGGGCAGTCCCAATCGCAACGGCGTCTTCTACAGACTCTTTCCGTACGTGCGCAACAGCACGGCGGCGGATTCCAGCATCCTGATCGCCAACGCGACAGCCGTGTCGGTGTATCTCGACGCGCTGGCGCTCGCCGTCGCGCAGAATCCGCTGCTGCGAGCGAAGCTCGATCCGTCCCGCGCCGTCACGAAAGGCTTCTCGATTGGCGGGAAGAACGCGTTCGTCGCCGCGCTGTTCGACGAACGTGTGAAGGTCGCCGTCAACGGCGGCTCGGGCGCGACGGGGCCGGCCAACTGGCGCTACAACGCGCAGGGACAGGAGTTCGACTTCACGGACACGCCGTTCTACAACCCCGGCGCGGAGAAGATCGTCGCACACGGCACCGAAGGGCCGGGCAACAGCTATCGTCACAACCGCGTGCGTGAGACGGAGCTCTTCCGGCACTTCATGCCGTACGGCCACATGTACAAGCATGAGGAGGGCTCGTACGGCTACGGCGAGTACGGCCGGCTGCCGTTCGATCAGGCGCTGCTCGTCGCGACCCTCGCGCCGGATCGCGCGATTCTCATCGACACCAACCTCAACGACTACAACGACGGCGCCGTCACCGACAACATGAGTCTCGAGATCGCGAAGGCGGTCTACAAGACGCTCGGCGTGAACGGCGACGACTTCGTCAAGTTCAACACGGGCCAGTACGTGTCGACGGGCGATCCGCACGGCGCCGCGCCTGCCGCCGTCGAAGGCAAATATCTCAGTGACTTCTTCTTCGGCACGCACACGCTGACCGATGCGGAAGCCGCGATGCTCAACACCGATCCGTATTTGCTGAAGGTGTCCAACGGCCGGACCGAGAGCCCTTACGACTTCTACTGGGGTGGGTTCAACACGATCACCGGCGGACGCGCCGGCGCCGCGGGCACGGACGGGTGGTACTTCTACAAGTTCTGAGCGGCGAAGTGGGCGCGCGCGGACTCCGTCGGCGCTTCGGCGTAAAATCGCCTCATGCGCCCGTGGCCACGATTGAACGTCCACCGGCAGCGGCGCGTGAGACTCCTGCGCCGGACGGGCGCGTGTCTGTTCGCGGCGTCCATCGCGGTCGCAACGATCGTCTATCGCATCGGCATCGCGCACCGCGAGCCCAGCGTCGAGGAGCTGCTGCCCGGTACGGCGGCGGCGATCGCGCGCCAGCGCGGGATCATGTACGGCCGCACGGGCGCGGCGCTGTTCGATTTGTTCGAAGGCCTCCAGGAACCGGCCGGCCACGCCTTCCTCCTCATCGTCGCCGGCTTCATCGCGGCCGCCATCTGCTACCAGGCGGCTCACCGGATCGAAGTCGAAGAAGGCTGACGCGCTCTCGCGGTAGGCTAGTCGGCGCACCACGAACGCCAACCGCACACTGCGAGGACCTATGCGCACATCTCCGACTTCGACGACTTCACAGACGGCATCCGGAATCGACCGTAGGGATTGGCTGAAGCACGCGGCGGGATACGCGGGCGCGTCGGTGGCCGGCGCGGCGATCGCGTCGGCCGGATGCACCGCGCAGGCGCCCGCCTCCACGAACGGCGCGGCGTCGCCTCGAGCCGCCGCCGCTGCCTCCGTCGCCACGCCCGATCGCGCGATCGTCGCAACGACCGCCGGCAAGGTGCGCGGCTTCACGCGCAACGGCGTCTTCATCTTCAAAGGGATTCCGTACGGCGACACGACCGCCGGCGAGAACCGCTTCCTGGCGCCGAAACCGCCGAAGCCGTGGACCGACGTGCGTCCCGCGCTCGCGTGGGGACCGGTGTCGCCGCACGGCCCGCGCGCCGGCTGGGTGAATCAGGAAGAGCAGTTCCTCTATCAGTGGGACGACGGGTTCGCTGGCGAGGACATGCTGCGCGTGAACGTGTGGACGCCCGCCGTCGGCGACAACACGAAGCGGCCCGTGCTCGTGTGGATTCACGGCGGCGGATACGCGTCCGGATCGAGCCAGGAGCTGCGTCCGTACGACGGCGAGCGGCTCGCGCGCGAGCACGACGTCGTGCTCGTGTCGATGAACCATCGTCTCAACGTGTTCGGCTTCCTCGATCTGTCGCAGATCGGCGGCGCGAAGTACGCCGAGTCGGGCAACGTCAGCATGCTCGATCTCGTGCTCGCGCTGCAGTGGGTGCGCGACAACGTCGCCAACTTCGGCGGCGACGCGGGCAACGTGACGATCTTCGGGCAGTCGGGCGGCGGCGGAAAAGTGACGACGCTGATGGCGATGCCTGCCGCGAATGGCCTGTTCCACAAGGCGGTCGCGATGAGCGGGTCGTTCATCGGCGCGTCGACACGCGACAGCGCCAAGGCGCTGGCGCTGCAGGTGATGAAGGAGCTCGGCCTCGGCTCGTCACAGGTCGCGAAGCTGCACACGGTCTCGACCGACGCGCTGCTGAGCGCGGGCATCGTCGCCGCGCAGAAGGTCGCGCCGTTCGGATTCCCGCCGCCCGGGGTGCTGCCGAAGATCAATCTCGGCTGGCAGCCGGTCGCCGACGGTACGGTGCTGCCCGAGACGCCGTTCGACACGGCCGCGCCCGCGCTCTCGGCGGACATTCCGTTCCTGCTCGGCAACACGTTCCACGAGTTCGCCGGCGGCATCGACAAGCCGCAGATCGCGCAGACGACGTGGGAGCAGGTGACCGCGTCGCTGTCGCCCGCGCTCGGCGCGCGCACCGCACCGGCGCTCGACGCGTATCGCAAAGCGTTTCCGTCGGCGAAGCCGTTCGAGATCGCCGGCATGATCGGCGCCGACCTGTTCCGCCGCGGCGCGATCCATCAGACCGAGCTGAAGGCGAAGCAGGGCGGCGCGCCCGTCTACGCGTACTGGTTCGGCTGGCGGACGCCCGTGCTCGACGGCCGGCCGCTCGCGTACCACTGTCAGGATCTCGCGTTCTGGTTCGACAACATCGATCTCTGCCTTCAGGCGACCGGCGGCGGCGACGATGCACGGGCGCTCGCGTCACGGATGAGCCGAGCGCTCGTCGCGTTCGCGCGGACCGGCGATCCCAACCACGATGGGATCCCGACGTGGGCGCCGTTCACCGAGTCGAATCGCGCGATGATGATCTGGGACTCGACGTCCGAGGTGAAGATCGATCCCGATCGCGAGGCGCGGCAGGCGCTGGCGCCGGCGAGTTAGCGTGCGCCGGCGTGCGCCGATCGTATTGACGCTGGGCTGCGAGCACCGCGTCCATGTGCGTCTCCGCCCAGCGGCCGAGGGCCTGAAGCGTGTCCTGCAGCGTCAGGCCGAGCGGCGTGATCGCGTACTCGACGGTGACGGGCACGGTCGGAAACACCTTGCGCGCGACGAGGCCGTCGCGTTCGAGGCTCTTCAGCGTCTGCGACAGCACTTTCTGCGACACGCCGGCGATCTCGCGGCGCAGCTGATTGAAGCGCAGCGGCGTCCGATCGAG
>CAZNMF010000044.1:0-7831 GCA_964573795.1 uncultured Solibacteraceae bacterium | reverse complement strand
CCGCGGGGCGCATCCGCTCGTGCCCGCGCGTGTACGGGACGACGCAGAACGCGCAGAACTCGTTGCAGCCTTCGATGATCGTCACCCACGCCCGGACGGGATCGGAATGCCGAACCATGCCGAGCGGGAACGAGACGTCCTCGTACGGATTGACGTCGATCTGGCGGCGGCGCGTCTCTCGCGCGCGCTCGAGGAGCGCCGGCAATTGCTTCAGGCTCTGCGTGCCGGCGACGACGTCGATCGCCGCGCCGCGCTTGAGCAGCGAGGCGCCTTCCTGCTGGGCGACGCAGCCGGTCACCGCGATGACGGGCGAGGTGCCGGCCGCCGTCGTCGCTTCGCGGATCTCGCCCAGCCGCGAATACAGCTTGTCTTCGGCCTTCTCCCGCACGCTGCACGTGTTGACGACGACGACATCTGCGGTTGTCTCGTCGGAGGCCTGCTCGTAGCCACTCGACTCGAGCAGGCCGGCGAGACGCTCGGAGTCGTGAAAGTTCATCTGACACCCGAACGTCTCGATGAAGTACCTAGGCGCCACGCTTCCGCCCTTTCGCTTTCGCCACGCTCACGGTTTCGCCTTTCGTATCATCTTCGCTTTCGCCTCGTGCTCGCAACAACTCCCGGGCCGACGCGAGCACCTTCGGCGAGACTTCGGCGCCGGCGATCATCCGCGCGATCTCCATCTCGCGCTCGTCCCGATCGAGCCGCGCCATCAACGACGTGGTCCGGCTGCCCTGCACCTGCTTGGCGATGCGGAAGTGCGTGGCGGGTCGCGCGGCGATCTGCGGCAGGTGTGTGATGCACAGCACCTGATGCGTGCGCGCGAGCATCTGCAGTCGCGCGCCGACGGCGTCGGCCGCCGCGCCCCCGATGCCCGCGTCGACTTCGTCGAACACCAGCGTCCTGCCGCTCTCGCCCATCGTCGTCAATGTGCGCAGCGCGAGCATGACGCGCGACAGCTCGCCGCCCGACGCGATCCGGGCGAGCGGGCGCAGGTCCTCGCCGGGATTCGGCGAGAGAAAGATCTCGACGCGGTCGGTGCCCGCGCGCGTCCAGTCGCCGGCGGCGGTCACTGGCGTGACGCGAACGTCGACACGGCACTTGGGCATCGCGAGCTCGGCCAGCGCCGAAGCCACTGTGTCGGACAACGCCCGCGCGGCCGTGCGGCGCCTGGCCGAGAGGCCTGCAGCTTCGCGCTCGAACCGCTCGCGCGTGGCGCGCTCCTCGTCCTGCAGCACGCGCGCCCGCTCTTCGCTCGCGCCGAGCGACGTCAGCTCGTCCTGCAGCGACGTGCGCCGCGCGAGGACGTCGTCGAGCGCGGGACCGAACTTGCGCTTCAGCCGCTCGATGGCCGCGAGGCGATCTTCGACGGTCTGCAGCCGATCCGGCGACGCGTCGAGATCCTGCGCGTACGAGCGCAGGAAGAACGCCAGGTCCTCGAGGCTGGACTTGATCGTCGTGCGCTGGTCGACGTAGTCGGCAAAGCGCGGATCGATCGACGCGAGCTCGCCGAGACGCTTCCACACGCTCGAGAGCGCGACGAGCGCGGACGTCTCGCCTTCGTAGAGCGCCGTGTAGGCCTCGGACGACAGCCGGCTCAGGCGATCGGCATTGGCGAGCACCATCCGCTCGGCGGCGAGGCGCTCGTCTTCGCCCGCGGACGGACCGACCTTGTCGATCTCCTGCAACTGGAACGACGCGATCTCGATGCGGGCCTGCTTCTCACGATCGTCGAGCTGCGTGCGATCGAGCTGTGCGGCCGCAGCGCGCCAGGCGGCAAACGCGTCGGCGACCCGCGCGCGCAGATCCGTCTCGCCCATCCACGCGTCGAGCCGATCGATGTGCGTCGCCGGATCGAGCAGCGCCTGGTGCTCGTGCTGGACGTGCAGATCGAGCAGCTCCGCGCCGAGCTCGCGCAACGCCGCAGTCGTGGCCAGCGCGTCGTCGATGAACGCGCGGCTTCGGCCCTGCGAGGAGATCTCGCGGCGGACGATCACTTCACGGCCGTCGGGCCGTTCGAAAATCGCCTGGATGGTCGCGGTGTCCTCGCCCGTTCGCACGAGGTCCGCGCTGGCGCGGCTGCCGGCGAGCAGGGCGAGCGCTTCGATGAAGATCGATTTGCCGGCGCCGGTCTCGCCCGTGATGAGATTCAGGCCGGGCTCGACCTCCACCTCGAGGTGGTCGATGACCGCGAGATGGCGTACCCCGATGAAACGCAGCATGCCTGACCGGAACCCTCATGATATCAAACCTTTGACACCCTTTCGCCTGCATGCTACGCTCGCTCTGTTCGCGCTGTGTCCCAGCGGCGCATCACCACAATTCAATGTGGAGGACGTGTTGCGCGCGTTTGGCACACTGCTGCTGGCTGTACAGGATCCCGGTCTTTCCGTCGGCTCGACCGAGCCGGCCTCATCGACTGACATCGTCTCGTTGGTGCTCCACGCCAGCCCGGTGGCGCAGGTGGTGCTGGCGGTGCTCCTGCTCTTCTCCGCGATCTCGTGGGGCGTCATCGTCTTCAAGCATCTGCAATTGAAGCGAGCGGCGACGCAGACGACGGCGTTTCTCGACGTCTTCCGCAAGAGCAGCCGCTTCTCCGAAGTGCAGGCGGTCTGTTCCACGCTCGCGGCGAGCCCGCTCGTCGGGTTGTTTCAGGCCGGCTACGCGGAGCTGAACGCGCAGCTCCGCACGCCGGAGAGCAAGCCGGACGGCGGGACGCCCCGTCCAACCCTCAAGAGTCTCGAGGCCGTCGACCGCGCGCTGCTGCGCGCCTCGACCGTCGAGGTTTCGAAGCTCGAGTATCGCGTGGCGTTTCTCGCGACGACCGCGTCGATCTCGCCGTACATCGGCTTGTTCGGCACCGTGTGGGGGATCATGGCCTCGTTTCAGAGCATCGGCGCGCAGGGGTCGACGAGCCTCGGCGTCGTCGCGCCGGGCATCGCGGAGGCGCTCGTCGCCACGGCGGCCGGCCTGTTCGCGGCAATTCCGGCCGTGTACTTCTACAACGACATCACGAGCCGCGTGAAAAAGGCGGCCAATGAGATGGACGACTTCTCGCTTGAGTTCCTGACGATCGCCGAGCGGAACTTCACCTAACCCATGCCGAAGCTCGAGCCCATTCCGTCCAGTTCCAGCCGCGCCGGCGGACGGCGGGCGCGCGGCGCCCGCGTGTCGAGCTCGCTGGCGGAGATGAACGTCGTGCCGCTCGTCGACGTGATGCTGGTGTTGCTCGTGATCTTCATGGTCGCCGCGCCGATGATGCAGCAGGGCTTTCCCGTCAAGCTGCCGCAGTCGCGGCGATCGACGGCGGCGACCGCGCCGGTGACGGTGACGATCCCGGCGACGTTCCGGAACGATCGCCGCGTCCAGCTCGACGGCGAATGGGTGCGGCTGGATCTGCTGAACGTCCGCGTCCGTCAGGCGCTCGACGCGAAAGACAAGAAAGACGTCATGCTTGCCGGCGACACCGCCCTGCCCTACGGCGACATCATCGCCGTCTGGGATCAATTGAAAGCCGGCGGCGTCGAGAACGTCGCCGTGCAGACGCAGCCGCCCGCCGGCCGGTGACGATGGCAACGGCGACGTACTCGTCGTTCACGCCGCGCGCCGCCGACGTGCGCCGCGCGAATCGCGCGATCTCGTGGTCGATCGCGGTTCACGCGACGGTCATCGTCGCGGTCTTCCTGCTGCCGCGCGAGTGGTTCGCGAAACAGGCGCCGACGACCGTCATGACGATCAGCCTTGGCGGCACGCCGGGCCCGAAGACCACAGGGACGACGAGCGTCGGCGGCCGGACGGTCGAACAGGTCGCGCCGCCGCCCAAGCGGCCGGAGCCGGTGCCGCCCGCGCCCCAGGCCAAGCCCGTACCGATGCCTCCGCCGACGCCGCCGCGTCTGACGGAGACGCGGCCGACGAGCACGCCGAGGCCGCCGCCCATGCCGCCCGTGCGCGCGCCCATCACCGGCAGCCGGATCGCGCCGGGCAGCACCGCGGTCGACACCGGCGCGCGCGGGCAAGGCGCCGGCTTGACGTCGAGCGGAGGCGGGCTGGGCGGCGAGACGGACCTGAAGGACTTCTGCTGTCCCGCGTATCTGAATGACATGTTGAGAGTCATCGACGCCGGCTGGCGGAAGAATCAGCCGGAATCGGGCTCAACGATCCTGAAATTCGTGATTCGCCGCGATGGCAGTATCGACATGGGCAGCGTCATCGTCGAGCGCAGCAGCGGCATCGGACTCTTGGACCGCATGTCTCGTGCGGCGCTCATCGACGCGCGGCTGCCGCCGCTGCCCGCGGAGTACACGAACAGCACGCTGACCATACACCTGACGTTTTCGTACGGAACCCAATGATGAAGACTCGCCTCTCGCTCGCCGTGCTGCTCGCGACGATCGCCCTCGTCGGGCGCGATCAGCCTGACGGCTTCGTGCACGCGGCGCCGCTCGCGCAGGACCAGCAGCCGGACGAGGTCGCGCTGGCGCTGCGGAACCCCGGCACGCACCAGCGCGTCGGACTGCCCAACTTCGTCGTCAGCGGCGGGGACGCGGCGACGGCGAACACCATCGCGGACGTGCTCTGGAACGACATCGACTTCGAGCGCGAGTACTACATGATCTCGCGGCAGGACTCGGCCGGCGTGCCGGTCGCGCCCGTCGCCGCGCTGCCGTTCGATCGCTGGGCGGAGCTTGGCGCGGACCTCGTGCTGGCGGGCACGGCGACGTTCTCCGGGACGAACACGGTCGCCATCGAGCTGCGGCTGATCGGCGTCAAGGGCGAGAGCCGCGGACGCCAGTACTTCGGCCGGCGCTACGACTGCGGGCTGCGGACGGCGCGCGGCGCGCGCGACTGCGCGCACGCCATCGCCGACGACTTCCACAAGGAGACGCGCAATCTCGACGGCGTCGCGCGCACGAAGCTCGCCTTCGCGTCGACGCGCGACGCGCTGCGGGTGTCGGGACGTCCCAATCAAACGGCCGCGCTCGGCAAGGAGATCTACATCTCGGACTATGACGGCGCCAATCAGCAGCGCTTCACGGCCAACGGCAACCTGAACATCAGCCCGAGCTGGTCGCCGAACGGGAACGTGCTTGCGTACACGTCGTACGTGTCGGGATTTCCGGACATCTACGTCGCGAACCTGTCGCAGCCTGGCCGCGCGCTGGCGCGCCCGGCGCACGGCACCGAGCAGATCCACAATCAGCTCTCCGCATGGTCGCCCGACGGCACGAAGCTCGCGTTCATGTCGAATCGCTCGGGCAACACGGACATCTGGGTCGTCAACAGCGACGGCGGCAACCTGCACAACCTCACGAACAATCCCGCGAGCGACTGGGCGCCGACGTGGTCGCCCGACGGCACGAAGATCGCCTTCGCGTCCGATCGCGCGGGCACGAACCAGTTGTATGTCGTCACGGCCAACGGCACCGGCCTGCAGCTGCTCGTCAGCCAGCAGATCGATCGGCCGACGTGGTCTCCCCTGAACTTCATCGCGTTCACGATGGGCTCGTTTCCCGGCTACGAGATCGGGCTCTACGACTTCAACGACGGCGCCGTGAAGATCCTGACCAACGGGCCCGGCTCCAACGAGAGCCCCGCGATTGCGCCCAACGGGCGGCACATCGCGTTCGTGACGACACGCTGGGGCCGCAGGCAGATCGCCGTCATCGATCGCACCGGCGCGAACGTCCGCCGCATCACCGAGGCCGGCGACAACGACTATCCCAACTGGCAACCCATCACGGCGCGATGACGCGCCGCGTCTTGTTCGAGGAGCGCTCCATGAGAGGCCTGATTCGCACGTCCCTCTTCTCCGTCCTGCTGGCCGCGACCGCCGTGGCGTGCGGGGGCAAGAAGGCCCCGGCCGTCAGCCCGCCGCCCGCGCCCGCATTTCCGGGCGCGATTGACAACGGCGCCGGGCCGGCGACGTCGCGTCCGCCCGATCCGCCGCCCGTGCCACGCGACTCGTTCGGCTCCGCGCCGCTGACCGATCCGATGGCGGACCGGACGGTCGAGGACATCAACCGCAACTCGCCGTTCAAGCCTGCCTTCTTCCTCCTCGACAGCGACGAACTCGACGACGCCGCCAAACAGGCGCTCGCGGCCGATGCCGAGGTGCTCAAGACGTATCCGACGTGGGTGGTGACGATCGAAGGGCACTGCGACGAGCGCGGCACGGCCGAATACAATCTGGCGCTGGGCGATCGGCGGGCGCTGGCGGCGCGCAACTATCTCGTCACGCTCGGGATCGCAGCCGACCGTCTGCGCACGGTCAGCTACGGCGACGAATTTCCGTTCGACCCGGGCCACGACGAAGGGGCGTGGGCGAAGAATCGTCGCGCCCACTTCATGTTGACGTCCAAATAACTCGTTCCGCGCGGGATGTGGTCGGATAGGATCGACATGCGCATGCGACGCTACGCTTTCGCTCTCACGCTCGCGCTGCTGGCCTGGCCGGCGGCTGGCCGCGCGCAGAATCGCGAGCATCTCCAGCTCACGGCCGATCTCCGCATGCTCCAGGAGCAGGTCAGCCGGCTGCAGATGACGACCAATCAGCTCGCCGAGCAGATCACGGCGACCAACAAGCGCCTCGACGATCTCTCGGACGCCAGCGTCAAGCAGTTCGCGAACCAGAAGGTCGCGCTCGATCAGGCGCTGACGACGCTGAACACGCTGCGCGAGAAGATGCAGGAGAGCGACGTGCGCGCGTCGCAGCTCACGCAGGAAGTCACGACGATTCGCGACAACCTGCGCGCGCTGGCCAATCAAATCAACGCGCTCGTCGGCTTGCTGCAGCCTGGACAGACCAACGCGGCGCCCTCGACGCCGGACGCGGGCGGGAACGCCGGGGCGACGACGCCGTCGACGGCCGCCGCGCAGCCGTCTGGCGCGGCCAGCGATCCGCTCCGTCCGGTGAGCCTGCAGCCGTCCGCATCGGAGATCTACGCGCGAGCGACCAACGACTACATGAGCGCCAATCGCCTCGATCTCGCGATCGAGGGCTTCCGCGAGGTCATCCAGAAGTATCCTGATGCGCCGGAAGCAGCGAACGCGCAATTCCAGATCGGCGAAGCGCTGTATCAGCAGGGCAAGTTCCGCGAGGCCATTCCCGAATATCAGAAGCTGATCGCGACGTACAAGAGCTCGCCGCGGCTGGCAGAGGCCTACTATGCGCAAGGCGTCTGCTACCAGGCGCTGAGCCAGACGGCGAATGCCAAGAACGCGTTCGAGACCGTCAAGCGGCTGTTCCCTGGCTCGATGCAGGCGATGATGGCCGATCAGAAGCTACAGAATCTCCGCTAGAGTCTCTCAGGAGTCAGGACACGACATGGGCAGCGTGAACAAGGCGATACTCGTCGGCAATCTGGGCCGCGACGCCGAGATGCGATTTACGGCAGGCGGCACGCCGGTGGCGACCGTCAGCCTCGCCACCACCGAGAAATTCACCGATCGCGATGGCCAGAAGCGCGAAGACACGCAGTGGCACCGCGTCGTCATCTGGGGCAAGACGGCCGAGTCGCTCCACGAGTACCTGACGAAGGGCAAGCAGATCTACGTCGAGGGCCGCATCCAGACGCGCGAATGGACCGACAAGGAAGGCAAGCCCGCGAAGACGACCGAGATCCGCGCCGACAAGGTCGTGCTCCTCAGCAGCGGTCCTGGCGGAGGCGGCGGCCCGCGCGCCTCACGCGATCGCGGCAGCTACGCCGACGACAGCGCTCCGGCCGAAGCCGCGCACGTCGACGCGCCGAGCGATGACGATATTCCGTTCTAGGTTCTCGGTTCTCCGTTCTAGGTTCTCAGGTTCTCTCGTAGCCGGCGGGCTTCAGCCCGCCGG
>CAZNMF010000043.1:0-5032 GCA_964573795.1 uncultured Solibacteraceae bacterium | reverse complement strand
CCTTCGCGCATCGTCACACCCCCTCGTACACGTGCGAGCGGCCGGCCGCTTCGAAGCAGCACCCCGGCATCAACTCGCCGCGCGCGACGTACGCGACTTGATCACCGCGCGCCGGCCCGCCGCCGATGAAGTGCGCCGAGTGGACCGCGACGACCACGTAGTCGGGACTCGTGCCCTCGACGCGCACCGCGCAGGCATCGCCCACGATGGGCGAGAGCCCCGCTGCGGTGAACAACGCGCGATCGAGCACGCGCACGCCAATGAGCGAATGCTCGAGGTGCAGGCGGACAGTGAGGGCGTCACCGTCGATCGCGATGACCTGACCGCCGCGCCAATCGTCCACGACGATCGCGCACGGGCGATTGAGGACCGAGCGGCCCCCGCCATTCGGACACGGGTCGTAGTTGACAATCCAGCCACTCATCGGTGCCTCCTCTAGAGCCACGGGGAGAATGCCAGCCCAAACGTCGACCGCGGACGCGCCGCACAGGCCACCAGCACGCCGGCCACGGCGTTGGCTACGTCGTCGTGCCCACCGGGCCCGTGATCGATCGCGTCGCGCCCACCGCGCGCCGTCCGGCGTTCCAATCCCAGCAGTTGCGTCCGCAGCCGCGGCACGTCCAACAGCTCGACGCGCCCCGACATCACCAGCGCCAACAGTTCGTGATACAAGTTCGATCGCGTGTGCTCGGCCGGCACGACATGCACGTCGAGCGCCGCCATGCGCTCGACAGGAAACTGGCCGCCCCAGCGATCGGCCCGCGCCTGGCTCACGCCGTAGCGCCGGCAGGTCTCCGCGAAGTCCCGGCACACGGCGTCCGGCGAGAACGGCGGCCGCACCTCGCGCACGCAATCGAGCACGGCGCGATCGGTCACACCATCGGCATGGCCAATCGCCAAGACCGCTGAGTCCGAGCCGCTGCCGCCCGCGAAGTCCAGAAACGCGCGATACGCCCGCCGTGACGAGGGCGCCAACTCCAAGCGGCCCGGGATCGTCACGGCGTCGATCGCCGGCACCGACAAGAAGTCCTCGACGTCCGACCGGAACTCGGCGCCGTACTCGGCCGCGGCGGCCACCGGATCCTCGGCATACGCGCGGGCAATCGCCGCCGCATCGAACGTGGGATTGAGCGCCGTCGTCGGCCGCTGCACGACGAGCACGTCCGGACTCGGCGTCTTCGCCTGGCGCTCGAGGGCGGCATACAAGATGCCCCGACGCGCGTACGGCGAGCTGATGACCACCAGCAGCGACCCGGGCACCCGCGCCAACGCCGGGCGGATCGCCCGCACGAGCTCGACGTCGGGATTCGCGCTGTCCTCGGACCGCAGAAACGCCGCCTCTTCTAGAATCGCGAGCGCGTAGGCGCGTCCACGCGGCGCCGCCAGGTTGGCGGCGATGACCTCGATGACGACGCCGTTGCGCAGTTCGACGGACTCGCGCGTCTCGCTGATGACGAGCGCCGCGAGTTCAGGCACCGACTGCAACAGCCCGCGCAGATAGCGGAACGTCACGCCCGCCTGCCGCTTGTCCGGTGCGAAGATGCCGATGAACACCCGCTCGCCGGGCACCAAGCGATACGCGCGTGTCGCGTACCAGCAGCCGAGCAGCGCCGCGATGCGGCTCTTGCCGGCGCCACGGCCGACCGCGGCATACAGCTCGCGGATGTCGCCCGTGAGCGCCGCCAGCACCTCGCGCCAGCCGTCCCACGAGGGCGCGCGGAACTCGGGGAAGAGCTTCATGAAGGACAACAGCGGGCGCGTCATCGGTTCGCCTCGTCGACGGCACGATGCACGTCGGCCAGCGTGCCGAGGGACTTCGGCTTGCGCGCCAGCCCCAGCGTGCTCCCGAGACGGGCCAGCCGATCCACAACGCCGAGGTACGCATCAACGGCGGCGCGCCGATGGCCCTTCGTCGTCAGCGCGCCCTGCGCGAGTAGATTGCCCTCCAGCCACTCGGCGAGCAGCTCAAGGTGAACGTACCGCCGCACGAGCCCACCAGTGATAGTCGAGACGTCGCCGAGGTCCGCGAGCACTGCGGCGGCGCGCTCGGCCGGTAGAGGGGCACCGGGCGGCAGGAGCAGCCCATCCCGTGCCTGCCTGGAGCGCAGCCCATGCGTGAGCGCGGCAGTGTTGCCCCTGGAGAACCTGCCCACCGCGTCACGGCCGACGTCTCGACGTTCCTCGGACGGCACATCCGCGGGCAGAACTTGGGCCGAACGGCGTTCGCCGCGCGCATCAACCTGCGTCGGCTCAGCGACTTGCGCGTGTGCGACCTCCGCGTCTGTGACGCGCATCGCGTCGAGATCTTGTGCGCCCGATCGCTCGGACGCAGTGTCGGTCATGGTCATGTTCAGCGCGCCTCCGTCTCGCGATCCGGGCCGTCGCACCAGCCACACGGCCCGTCGTCGCCGAGGTCCGTGCAGACGCAGGCGGTGCGAGGACGCAGGCGTTCAATGGTGATGTCCTGCAACGGCCCGAGCGCGTCCGCCAGGAGGGTGAGCAACGCGGTGACAGTCATGCCGCATCCCTCGGCGGCCACGCGTCCAAGTGCAGCGCGCCGCCGACTTGCAGCGCGTCCGTCGCCCGCTCAATCGCCGCCGCGACGCGAGGATCGGTAACCTTGCCAGTTTTGTCGTCGTTCGGGATCTTGGGCTCTATAAGAGAGGTAATGGGACGCACTGGCTCTTGAGTGGATACCATAGCGGCCGACGAAACTGGCACGGTCCCCGACATGGCCAAGTCCGACGAAACTGGCACGGTGAGCACCTCGAGCCAGTCGCGGGTCTGCTCGGTCAATTCCCAGCGATCAGCCTTGCCCTCGCCGCCCGCCAGCCGGCGTACGACGCGATGCGCGGCGAGATCTTCGAGGGCGCGCCGTGTCGTCCGACTCGGGTGCTCGACGGCTTCCGCGATCGTCGTGGTCGACGGCGCGGTGAGCGTCGCGGCGAGATAGTCGAGCACGTGCCGACGCAGCTTTGGTACGGAGTCGAGGCCAATGCGCAACACGAGCGCCCACGCGTCCGCGCGGCTCAGACCGAGCAGGCCGGCCGCACGCCAGAATTGCGCGAGCATCTTGACGATGCGCGTCGGCGCCTCTGGATCGAGCACGAGCCGGATCTCGCCTTGGCTATCGCGGTCGACCGGCGAGCGCGCGAGTGCAACGTACGAGCCGAGCGCCGCGAGGTGGTCGCGCGCGTCCGCGACGACATAGGGCTCGCCGGCCGGCTGCCGCAGCAGGCCCGCCACAGCGGCGCGCAGTTCATCGCGCATCGGCTTCTCGCAGCCGACATGCTCGAGTGCTGAGAGGGCGATGTGGCGGTCGCCCTGCAGCCGGATGAGCACGAACCGTGTCCCCATCGCCGAGATGACGCCGTGCGCCGAGTCGATCGCCGTCGTGCAGCCGGCCACGAGGCCGAGATGGCCCGTCCACGTGAGCGTGCGCCCACCCTCAGCGCCGACGGAGCGATCCCAGCGGCCGTCATACACCTCGCGCAGCGCCGCGAGCACCTCCGCCCGGGCGTCCCGGTGCATGTCGATGATCGAGGTGAAGTCTTTCAGCAGCAGTACGCCGCCGCCCTCGGGCAGTTTGCGCAGCAGACCGCCTGTCGCGTCCTTCGCGCGCTCTTTCTTCCCGGTCCCACTCAGCAGCGCGGCTGGCCCCGTGATGGACGACTCGAGCACGACGTCCGGCATGACGGCCAGGGGCGCGAGCCGTTCGGTTTTGCCGACGCCGCTCCCGCCGACGAGCATGAGCCACACCGGATCGCCGTCGAGCCGCCGATTCGCCAGGTAGGCCGCGAGCACGGCGCGTGTCGGCAACGGGTCGGGATCGCGGATCCAGCGCGCGAAGATCGCTTCCACGTCGGCGAGCGACGCCGGCGCTGAAGCAGACGAGGTAGGCGGCGCGGTCTCGCCTGCGCGGCTCAGCCGTTCGAGCGCCTCACGCGTCCCGCCGGCATCGAGCCAGTCGCTCACGTCACCCTTCAGTGGCAGGTTCGGCAGCGAGACGATCTGCGTCGTGAGTCCCGCCGCGCGACACGACGTCGCGACGACCTCCGCGTGGTGTCGGCCAGGATCGTCGTTGTCGGGCAGCACGATCACGGTTGTGACGCCGGCCGCGACGAGTTGCCGCGTGTACTCGTCGCGCCAGTTGCCGGCGCCGCCGGCGTTCGTCGTCGACGCCAGGCCGAGCGCCGCAAGGCGGTCGCTGTCTTTTTCTCCTTCAGCAACGTACACCGTCGTGTGGCCGGTGAGGTTCGGCAGCCGGTAGAGCACGCGGCGCACGTCGCCGAGTTTCCAGGTCCAGCCGCCGCTGCCGTCCGGCCGGCGCTGACGAAACGACTTCGGCTCAAGGCGGCACACCTGATAGAGCAGCACGCCGGCCTCGTCGGTGTAGTCGTATGACGCGGCGATCGTCAGCGGACTGGTGCCCGTGTCGCGCCGGCCATTCAGATCTGCGCGCGTCAAGTGCGCGGCCTCAACGATCGCCTCGAACGCGCAGCCCGCGAAACAATGCAGGAGCGCGCGGTTGTCGTCGCCGACGCCGACGCTGAGCGAGGCGGTGCCGTCGGCATGCGCCGGGCACGTCACGGTGCGCTGGCGGCCATCCTCTCGGACGGCCGCCAGGGTGTCGACCAGCGTCAAAATGGCACCGCCTCGTCGTCGTCCGTGGTGTCGACGGGCGGCGCGGCCGGTGCCGGCTTCGCTTTCTTCGGGCGGCGCACGCGCACGCCGCGCGTCGGGCCATTCGGGCCGGTGACATCGACGGCGAACAGTTCGATCGTTGTCCCCTCCCATTCGTCGGTGTCCTCGGCGCCATTGATCGCGACGATCGCGTCGTAGTTCGTCTTGTTGCAGATCAGCGGCTTGAGTGACGATCGGAAGGTCACGACAGGTTTGCGTTCGGCTCTGGCGCCTTGCCCGAGTTGTTCGATCGTGCAGCGCGCGATCCTCGCCACCATCGGCGTCTCGACGTCAGCCCCCCGCAGCCCTCGGCTCGGATATACTTCGGCTCGTGTAGCCATTGCAGGTC
>CAZNMF010000042.1:0-7187 GCA_964573795.1 uncultured Solibacteraceae bacterium | reverse complement strand
CGGCCGCCAGGCTCAGCTCGGCCCACAGCCGCTGATTGCGTGCGATGGGGTTGTAGTAGTCCTCGTAGTACTGCCCCATGTTCTGTTGCGCGTACGCGCGCAGCAGGCGCGGCATGTCCCCGCCGTTCGCATCGTGCGTGTCCGCGAGACGGAGAATTGGCTGAATGGCCTTCCAGCGCTCGCGTCGCGACCACGTGCGGTCGACGAGCGCTTGCAGCGCCGCGGCCTCGAGCGTCAGCGGCGCGGCCGGATGCGACGTGTCTTGCCCGGGCGCCGCGGCATATTGAAACAGCTGCAAGGCATCGTCCGGACGCAAACGGAACAGCTCGAGCGCGACGCCAGGCGACAGGAATGGGAACAGCACGCGTGCACGTTTGGCGATCGCGTCGAGATCGAACGTCGCGTCCTTGATGGCGAGCGGCGAATACTTCCGATCGAAGGCCGATGACGCCGGTGTCGGCTCGGTGGGCTTCAGTCCCGGAAACGTCGCGTCCTCCGGCGGCAGGATGACGACGTTGACGGCGTGCGGCGTCGGCGTGCGCGTGGCCGTGGGCGACGGCAACACAGCCGTGACGCCGCCCACCATGAGCACGAAGGTCAGCAGCAGGGCATGAAGCGTGGCGGACGAGGCCAACGACAGGAGTCGTGCGCGCATGAGCCTCCAGGGGGAACCGGAGGGATTAGACACCGGGATCGGGCGACGGGCTACGGATCACGCGACCGGCTGTCGAGCAGATCCCTGATGCTAGACTGACGCCATGTCCGGGCCACTGGCGGCGCACGAATCGGCGTTCCGCCGCTTCGTCGATGACAATCGGGAACGCTGCCTTTGGTTCCTGCGGACTGACTACTATCCCGCCACACCGGAAGAGGCGGAGCACGTTCTCCAACTGATCGAGCGCTACGGCGACCGCCGCGTACTGGGTCGCGTCGCCGACTTCCGCCGATGGCTCTCACACCCTTTCAGCGACGCATCTGCCGCCAGCTAGCCGCGCGGCGTCGCGCCGCCGGTGAGAGCTACGTCGCCGGCGGCGTCGCGCTGAGTGTGGCGCTCGCCATGGCGCGTGTCTCACGCGACCTGGATCTGTTTCACGATACGACCGAAGCGGTGGCGCGTTCGTGGGACGCGGATCGCGAGACGCTCGAGGCCAGCCGCTACACGGTGACGCCCATCCGCGAGCGTCCCGGTTTCGTGCAGGCCACCGTCTCCGACGGCGTGCAGACCTTGCTCGTGGAATGGGCGCGAGACAGCGCGTTTCGATTCTTTCCGCTCGTCGAACACGACGAGCTGGGATTGACGCTCCACCCTTTCGATCTCGCCACGAACAAAGTGCTGGCGCTGATTGGGCGGCTCGAAGCCCGGGACTGGATCGACATCATCACCTGCGATGCGCAGATTCAGCCGTTCGGGTATCTCGTGTGGGCCGCGTGTGGAAAGGATCCAGGGTTCACGCCGGCGGGCGTGTTGCAGGAAGCGCGGCGCTCCTCGCACTACTCCTCGGCGGAAATCGAGGCCCTCGCCTTCGACGGTCCCGCGCCAGACGCCGTGGCGCTCGGACGCCGCTGGCATCACATGCAGGAAACGGCGGAGGCCACCATCGCGTTGCTTCCAACGGAACACGTCGGGCAGGCCGTGCTGTCGACCGACGGGCCGCTGTTTCACGGCGACGTGAGCCAGCTGCGCGAGGCGATCGCCGCAGGCGGTCTCCACTTTCATCCAGGTCGAATCGGCGGCACGCTTCCGAGAATCGTCTGAGTGGATCCGCGCCTGTTCCGATCCGGCGGGGTAATGTGAGCGCCATGCGCCGATGGGTGCTCGGTTCGTCGGCCGTCGTGGCCACGGCGGCCGCCGTGGTCGTGTGGCTCGTGGTGACGAATTCGGTCCCGCGTCCGCCGGCGGATCCCTCTGGCGCGGCTGCCGTCTCCGCGCCGTATGTCGTCAAGCTTCACGCACGCTGGTGCCCGGTGTGCATGGCGACGAAGGCCCAGTGGGGGACGTGCAGCAGGCGTACGCTGGACGCGTTCGGTTCGCGGTGTTCGACTTCACGACGGAGGCGACGACCGCACGCAGCCGCGTCGACGCCGTCAGGCTCGGGCTTGGCGCCGTCTTCGACGACTACGCCGGCGAGACGGGGACGGTCCTTGTGCTCGACGGTGCCACGAAAAACGTGCGCGAGGCGATTCACGGCGTCCGCGCCGCAGCGGACTATCGGACGGCTATCGATGCCGCGTTGGCGCGGACGCCATAGCGATCAGTGCGTCAGCCCGTAGATGATCGCGTTCACACCCAGCTTGTAGGCCTCGTTCGTCTCCGCGATCGGCCGGAGGCCGCGGCCGGACCATTCCCAGAACTGCGAGATGTCCGTGTTGTAGTTGACGAACATCCGCATCGGCTTCGACGGGTCGTTGTTCTCGAACCAGCCGCGAAAGATCGGCCGGCCCGCGTTGTAGGCCTGCGGGAAGATCTCGAGCGAGTCGATCTCGAAGAACTGATGGAAGATTGGGTGCGAGATGTCGAGATCGACGAAGCGCATGTCGGGATCGACGCGCGTCATGTTGTCGGCGAACTGCGCCCAACCGCGGCCGCCGCGCCACTGCTCGGTCTTGAAGTCGTCGACGATCACGAAGCCGCCCTTGGCGAGATAAGCGCGCAGGTTGCGCGCCTCGGCGTCGGTCATCTGCCACCAGCTCACCTCGATGATGTAGAGCACCGGATACTTGAAGATCTCCGGGTCCTCGAGCGAGAGCGTGTTGGTCTTTTCGTTGACGGGGACGTCGGTGACCGCCTGGAGGATCTGCATGAGATTCTCCTCGGAGGTCGGATAGCCGTGCGACCATGCCGGCTGGCCGCGATACCAGTAGCCGCCGGGCAGCGTTTGGTAGGTGAGCCGCACAAAGGTAAAGCGCCCGTCGTACGGGATGTTCGGAGCCGTGCGCGTCGATCGCAGCGCCTCGAACTCGCCGAGCCAGCGATCCTGGCCGAGCGCCGCGGCCGTGGCCAGCAGCGTCAGGGCCACGGCGCCGAGCAGACGAACGTTCATGTCACGAATGTGCCGGAATCTGAACTGGGAAAGTGGTCGGGGCGACTGGATTCGAACCAGCGACATCTCGCTCCCAAACCAGACCAGGATGATGGCACGTAACGGATTCTCGCGGCAAATCGCGGTTTCGTGTCAGGCTCGATGGCGTTCCGTAGCGGCCAAACGCACGGTTTCCGGAGACGACTTGCAAAAAATTGCAAAGGCACCGCGCCACCCGGCGGGGCCAGGTCTAAGAGGGAAGTCGAAGATGGCAGACGAGATGAAGAAGCCGACGGATGCGTTTGCTGAGATTGCGGCCCAGGCCGCCCAATACAAGGCGACCCTCGATGAGTTCGCCGAGAACGTCAGACGGAGTTTTCCAGATCTATCTGCGTTTCAGAACAACTATTTCCGACAGTTGGGCGCAAATACGGCTGTGCTAGGCGGTCTTGGCGGCCTCGCTGTTTCTCCAGATCGCGAGAAGTTCGATCGTGAGCTTTCTGTTCTCAAGAAGAAGGTCGCCGACCAGGCACGCAAGCTGCAAGATAATGAATCCGACGCCGCGAAAAAGGATCACCAACTTGCAGCGCTCGCGCACAGTCTTCAAGAACTCCAGGCCAAGGAGCAACTGCACTTTCTTCTGAATCGCGTCTGCGATCGCGCAGCCGAGGAGCTTCTAAAGACAGACACGTTGCGCCAGAAGTTTCTGGACGACGATCAACATCAGGCTTTCGTGATGTCGGTTGATATTCGACGTTCAACGGAACTCATGCTGAAAGCGCGGTCGCCGGAGATATTTGCCAAGTTCATCACTGAGCTCTGCGCGCGGCTGTCGCAAGTTGTTATCGACTCGTATGGCGTATTCGACAAATTCACCGGCGACGGAGTGCTAGCGTTTTTCCCGGACTTCTACAGCGGGAAGGACGCCGCTCACTATGTCGTCTCGACGGCGGACCGTTGCCATGAAGTGTTTCGAGAACACTATAGGGCATCTCGAGGCGCCTTCACGTCGGTCTTGACGGACGTTGGACTAGGTATCGGCATCGACTACGGAGCGGTTCGGCTGGTCAAAGTCGCGGACGGTCTCACTGTCGTTGGGATTCCAGTCGTGTACGCCTGTCGCCTTTCTGGCGCACCGCCTGATTTGACGTTGGTGAATCAGCCGGCGTATGAGGAGATCCGCGATCGTTTCGGTGCCCATTGCTTTATTAGTGAAACGGCGCTAGAAATTAAGCACGAAGGCAAGATGCTGGCTTACGAGATCCGTCAGAACGATCAGCAGTTTGATCCAGCGTTGCCGGACTGGCTCAAGAACGAAGGTGCTACGCCGAAGTCGAAGGCGTAGACTGCGATCAGGCGGCTAGGCTGATCCCCGAACGCCGGTTCCGCGCCGGTTGCCGCCGATTCTTCCTCGCGGGCTGTCGTGCGGAGGCAGCGGCTTGGCTCGACGCGGACGACCAGCAAAACATCCTCGCGCGGCGACGTTCTACGAGCAGCTGATGCCGCTGCCAGAGCCCTCTGATCTGAAATGGGAGATCTGGCGCCTCTGCCGGCATCATGGGCTCACGGCTGGAGACATCGTCCACTCTCGGAGGGACGATGCTCGGCGCCAACGGATCGGCCGATACCTCGCTCCAAAGTCCTCATCGCCGAATCCGGACGCGGTTCGACGCCAACTCGTCAAGAAGTTCATCCGGCAGGTCGACGACTTCCTCAAGACGCCCGTTGGCGTCACGTACCAACAGTCTTGGTGGTGGACCGAATGGCTCGAGACGGGCTGTCAACCAGGCGTGGCCAGAATCGTCCCGTTTCCAGAGTTTGAGTCGCACTCCGCTGACAATCACGAGCGTTGGGTGCACGATAATCTCGTCAACTATCACGACTGGCTCTCGCGTCAATGAGAGCCCAGATCCCGCCGTTAGGAAATTTCGGTTACCACGAAATAGCCGATCGCGCCTGATTTCACTTCAGCGCGGATAGATCGCTGTCGCATCCTGCCATTGCAGCGGCTTGCTGCTGGAGGCGCGATAGCCCATGGCCAACGATCACATCTCATCCGACCTCTTCACGGTCTCAAGCGGCGCTCGTCTACTGACAGATCGTGGCCGGCCGATCAGTCCGTCCGGTCTCCGATGGATGGCTGATACCGGTCGAGTGCGAGCCATTCGAACGGTGGATGGCGTGCGTCTTTTTCAACGCGCTGATCTCGAGCAACTCAGTCTGAATCAGCAACCTGCAACGGCTGCCTGAAATGGCGCGAGCCCGCCGCCGGCAAGGGCGAACGGGCTCAGATCGCGCGGTGGAGGCGCGACCGGATGAGCGTAGCACACATCACTCAGCAGGCGGCCGTCAGCGCGCCACACGTCAACGACATTACCTGGACATGGTCGACGCCGCGACCGTCACTGCTCGAGCCACTCACCGCGCCCGACCTGGCCACAGGGCTGGCGCACGCGCGCGAACAGGCCGCGTCATATCGCGAGCTCGCGATGGCGTCTCTCGCGTCACTCGCCGGCATGACTACTACGGTGCGTCGACTCGAAACCGCCCTCGCCGCGGCGCGCGACGAGATCCGGCGCCTGCGCCAGCCAGAGGCCGCATGACGGAGACGCTGGTCATGGCCGAGATCGGCCCGCGCAGCTTCGAGACCGTGCAGCCCGGCGCCTGCTATCGCCTCAGCCTGCCTGGCATCGAGACGTACATCGAGGCCGATCGGCTCGCGTGGCGCGCCCATGAATTGAGCGGCGAGATCAAAGTCACCACCGCGCTGGCAGGCACGATGGCGACCGACGGCGTGCTCTCCGTGTCCCGGCTCAACATCTCGAGCACGCGGGCCCGGTCGGAGTTCGCGAACCATCTCGAGCGCGCCAGCCGCGCGAAGGATATTCCGTGGGCACACCTCATCGCGGAGTTTGCGCAGCGGATTCTCGCTGCCGAACGTACCGGCGAACCGGCCGTCGCCTTGCGCGACGTGCCTCGTCCGATCGCGCAGGACCGCGCGCTACGCCTGTTCGGCTTCTGCCTGCCGCTGCGGCACGCGACGATCATCTTCGGCGACGGCGGCGCCTCAAAGTCGCTGCTGTCGCTCTATCTCGGCGGACGGCTCGCCGAGGATGGCTACCGTGTGCTGCTGGCCGATTGGGAGCTCGACGGCGCGGACCACCGCGAGCGGTTCGAGCAACTCTTCGGCGCCGACATGCCGGCAACACTCTTCTACACGCGTTGCAGCCGGCCGTTGGTCCACGATGCCGACCGGCTCACGCGACTCGTCCGTCAACAAGGGATCGACTTCGGGATCTTCGACAGCGTGGGCTTCGCGTGTCACGAAGCCCCAGAGACCGCCGCCGCGGCCCTCGCCTACTTCCAAGGCGCGCGCCAGATCGGGATCGGCGGGATCCACATCGCCCACATCAATCGCTCCGAGAGCGGCGACCAGAAGCCGTTCGGCTCGCAGTTCTGGCACAACTCGGCGCGGGCGACGTACTTCCTCAAACCCACGGAGGACAGCCAGCGCCTCACCGTCGGCGTGTTCAACCGCAAGAGCAACCTCGGCCCCAAGCTGCCGCCGTTCGCCTACGACGTCGAGTTCGACGGCGGCCGCACGATCTTCCGTCAGACCGAAATCTCGGACGTGTCCGAGTTGTCCGGACAGGTGCCCCTCAGCCAGCGGCTGCGCGCCTACCTGAAAGCCGGCTCACGCACGCGCGAGGAGATCGCGCGCGAGTTCGACGACGAGAAGCCCGACACGATCCGCCGCACTCTCGAACGCCAGGTGCAACGCGGTCAGCTCGTCAAATTCCCCACCAGCGACGGGAGCGAACGCTACGGCCTGAAGGCGAGGACCGCATGAGCACTCATCATTCCGGACAAGTTGTCCGGACAACTCTGGACACCGAATCCGGACAACGGACAGGACAACCGGGTCCCTTTAGGGACCCGTTGTCCGGCCTGTCCGGGGTGTCCGCCGCCGCGGCGTCAATGTCGACGCCGATCTGGCTGCGTGTCTCGGAAGCCGCGGCACGCGCGCGTTGCAGCGTGAAGACCATCTACAGCGAAGTCGCACGCGCACGCCTCAGAGCGGCTCGTATTGGCGGACGTCGCGATCTGCGCTTCCGGGCGGAATGGATCGATCAGTGGCTCGACGCATCAGCCACACCAGTCGACGTT
>CAZNMF010000041.1:0-10944 GCA_964573795.1 uncultured Solibacteraceae bacterium | reverse complement strand
CGACATCGGCAGTCGCGTGGAGCAGGGCGCGCTGCTCGCGGATCTCGACACGCCGGAAGTCGATCAGGAGCTGCTGCAGGCGAAAGCCGCGCGCGCGCAGACGGCGGCGAGCCTCGCGCTCGCGAAGTCGACGGCCGAGCGCTGGGCGAATCTGCGGAAGACGGACTCGGTGTCGCAGCAGGAAGCCGACGAGAAGCAGAGCGCGTACGAGCAGTTGCAGGCGACGCTCGACGCCGCGGACGCCAACGTCAAGCGCCTCGAGAACCTCGAGGCCTTCAAGCACGTCTACGCGCCATTTGCGGGCGTCGTCACGGCGCGCACCGTCGACGTCGGCACGCTCGTCAGCGCCGGCACGCAGCACGCGTTGTTCCGGCTCGCGCAGATGGACCCGATCCGCGTGTACGTGTCGGTGCCGGAAGCGTACGTCGACGCGGTCAAGCCAGGCGTCGCGGCGTCACTGGAGCTGCCGCAGCGTCCGAGCGAGAAATTCGATGGCCGCGTCGTGCGCACGGCCGGCGTGATCGATCCGGCCACGCGGACAATGACGGCCGAAGTGAACGTGCCCAACCATGGCGGCCGGCTGCTGCCCGGTGGCTACGCGCAGGTGCATCTCGACGTCGGCCGGACCGCGCCGCGCCTGCAGGTGCCGGTGAACACGCTGCTGTTCCGCGCCGAAGGCACGCGCGCCGTCGTCGTCGACGGCGCGAACACGCTGCGTTTGCGGCCGGTCACGATCGGCCGCGACTTCGGATCGGTCGTGGAGATCGTGAGCGGGCTCAGCGCGGACGACTGGGTGGTGATCAACCCGGCAGATTCGGCCGACGACGGCCAGACCGTGCGCGTCGAGAGGCCGAAGGACGCGCCCGCGACCGCGACGCCCGCCAACACGGGAGCGCCGCGTCCGTGATCGAGCGCCCGCGTTCGTGGATCGTCGTCGGTATCGTCGCGGCGCTCGCATCCGCCTGCGCGTCGCGCGGTCCCGCGTACGAGCGGCCGGCGGTCGTGACGCCCCAGGCCTGGGACGCGCCCGCGCCGTTTCGCGCGAGCGCGCCGCAGGACAGCCTGCCAAAAGGGCAGTGGTGGACGATCTTCGGCGACGAGCAGCTCGACGCGCTCGAGCAGCAGGCGGCGACGGCGAATCAGTCGATCAAAGTGGCGGCCGCGCGCTACGAGCAGGCACGGGCGTTGACGCGCGAAGCGCTATCGGCGCGCTACCCGCAGGTGGGCGCATCAGGACAAGTGCTGACGCAGCGCCTGTCCGGCACGCGCGCCGGCGCGACGGAGGCGACGACGCAGTCGGCGTTCACGCTGCCGGTGTCGGTGAGCTACGAGGTCGATCTGTTTGGCCGCCGGCTCGAGAGCATCGAAGCGGCGGAGACGACGCTGCAGGCGTCGGTGGCGGAGCTCGAGAACGTGAAGCTGATCATCGCCGCGGATCTCGCGACGAGCTACTTCACGCTGCGGCGGCTCGACAGTGAGATCGATCTGCTCGGGCGCGCCGTCGATGTCCTTCAGCGCGCGCTGGATGTCGTGCGCAATCGTTTCACCGGCGGGATCGCGTCGGGGCTCGACGTGGCGCAGGAGGAGACGCTGCTCGCATCGACGCGCACGCAGGCGACGCTCGTGCGTCAGCAGCGTGAGCAGTTCGCGCATGCGATTGCGGTACTCGTCGGTCGGCCCGCGCCGGGGTTCGATCTGCCGTCGAGGCCGCTGACCGACGTGCCGCCCGCCGTGCGCACGGGCGTGCCGACCGATCTGCTCGGGCGGCGGCCCGACATCGCGGAGGCCGAGCGGCAGGTGGCTGCGGCGAACGCGCGGCTCGGCGTCGCGCGCAGCGCGTTCTTTCCGTCGCTCAATCTGTTCGGCAGCGGGGGCTGGGCGTCCGGCAATCTCGCGAAGATCTTCGACGTGCCGAGCCTGATCTGGGCGGTCGGCGCAACGCTCGCGCAGGACGTCTTCACAGGCGGTGCGCGGAGCGCGCGCGTGGACTTCGCGGTCGCGGACGTCGAAGCCGCCGCGGCGGCGTATCGCGATACCGTGCTGCGCGCGATGGCCGAAGTGCAGGACGCGCTGTCCGGGCTCGACGTGCTGAACGACGCGGCGTCGACGCAGGCGCAGGCCGTGGCCGCCGCGAATCGCGCGCTGGCGATCGCCAACAACCGCTACGTCGGCGGCCTCGCCTCGGCGCTCGACCTCGTGTCTGCGCAGCAGACGCTGCTCGACAATCAGCGGCTGGCCGTGCAACTCGACGGTGATCGACTCGTCGCGACCGTGTCGTTGATCAAAGCGCTCGGCGGCGGCTGGGACGCGTCGAGTCTCGCGTCGGTGCGGCGATAGGGTCGCCTCGAGCCCCTCAAGCCTCGAGCGCTCTTCGGAGGGCCGGACCTTCAGGTCCGGCCTGTCGCCATCATCTCCGTCAGTCGCGGCAGTACGTCCTCCGCTGCCGCGCGAATCGTGCAATCGACAATGGCCGACGCGTCCGTCGCGTCGGGATTGATCTCGATCGTGAACGCGCCGTGGCGTTTCGCGTCGTGCAGGAGTCCCGCAGCGGGGTAGACGAGCGATGAGGTGCCGACGCTGAGGAAGACGTCGCACTCGCACGCGCGCGCGGCCGCGTCGAGGACGTCGGGATCGAGCGGCTCGCCGAACCAGACGACGGCGGGGCGCGCAAGCGCGCCGCAGTGCGGGCAGCGCGGCGGCAACGAGGCCAGTGGGACGAAGTCATCGTCCCAGCCGCCGTCGCTCGCGTCGCAGTCGTGCCAGCAGCGCAGCCGCCAGATGGATCCGTGCAGCCGCAGCACGTCATGCGCGCCGGCGCGCTCGTGGAGACCATCGACGTTCTGCGTGATCAGCGTGATGCCGGGTCGCGCGTGTGTCCACACCGCCAGCGCACGATGCGCGGCGTTCGGGTCGGCGCGGTGGATGAGCTGCCGGCGCCAGTCGTACCATTCCCAGACCCGTTTCGGATCGGCCGCGAATCCACGCGCGCTGGCGAGCGTCTCGGCGCGGACGTTTCCCCACAGCCCGCCCGCGCCACGGAAGGTCGGGATGCCCGATGCGGCCGAGACGCCCGCGCCCGTGAGCACGGTGATGCGCGAGGCCTGACGCAGACGATCGGCGAGCGACGCGAGATCGAGCACGGAGCGGAGCGCGGTCGCGTCTAGCGCGCGAACGCGAGGATGATGAGCGTGAGAGCCAGCGCAACCGGCATGATGCAGAGCCCGGCGATGACGACTTTGGCGCCGGGATGGGCGACGTTGATGGCGTGTCCAGTACCGTGCATCGGTCGTTTTGGCACCCAGAGGCGATCGTCCAGCTTGCTCGAATACGCGCCAAAGGGGCCGGACCAGCTCAGCGGATTCTCCCACTCGCGCTGGTTGATCGCGTCTTGCGACTCGACGGGCGCCAGCGTGTCGGGCATGAAGGGGAGTGTAGCGCCGCTGCGGACGCCACGACGAAAAAGAAAAGGCCGTTCCGGGACCAGGACGCACGCGACCGCGGCGGCGAGAGGCGCTGCTCTACGTGGCTTGCGTCGTTTGACGAGATGTGGTCACAATGACTACATGAGTACGCAGACCGTCGGATCGAGAGAGCTGAAGGTTCGCCTGGGGACGTACCTGCGCCGGGTGCGGAGCGGACAACGCCTCGTGGTCACGGACCGTGGACGGCCGGTGGCTGAGCTTCGACCGATCGAAGCCGGGACGGACACCGACGCCATCCTCGCCGAGCTCGAGGCGCACGGCATGGTGACCAGGCCGACACGCAAAGGGCTCACGCCGTTCACGCCGATCACGCTTCGCGGTAAGGGAAAGACGGCCTCGCAGGTCGTCGTCGAGGATCGCGAGGATCGCTTCTGATGCGGTACTTCGACGCCAGTGCTCTCGTGAAGGGCTACGTCGATGAGGCCGACAGCCAGCGCATGCGCCGGCTGCTGAAGCGGGGATCGGCGGCGACGACCCGGTTGTCGTTCGTCGAGGTGGCCTCGGCCTTGGGACGATTCGGCCGTGACGGTCGCCTGCCCGATGACCAGCGCTCCATGGCTCTGGCCGCATTGACGGCCGACGCCGCCGGCGTGCTCGTGATTGAACTGACCAGTGAGATCGTGTCCCGAGCGCACGCGCTGGCACAGAAGCATCCCCTGCGCGCCGGCGACGCGATCCAACTCGCCAGTTGCCTCTACGTGCGCGACACCGTCAACCCGGGCACCACACTCGTCTCGTTCGACGATCGCCTGAACACGGCGGCGCGCCTGGAGGGCGTGAAGCTCGCAGGCAAACGAAAGTCCTGAAGCTGCCGGGAACAGGCGAGCGATGGTCAAGTCAGGCAACATCAGCAACCTGAGGATGTGCATAGTGAACTTCAATCAGCTTCTTGGGGGCCGTGGTGACGCGACGAAGCGTCGTCGAGGTGGCGAATTTGGCCATCGGGAGCAGTGGCTGAGTGGACGCGTGGGCGATCTTACACCGGCCCAAGCTCATGCGACGGCCGGGAACAGGTCAGCAGCGCTCGGTGGCCAGTCGAGATGGCCAGCGTGTGGAGTGCTCAGACGGATCTTCCCCTGATTCGGCCGTCGAATCGTTCCCGAAGCGAGGCGCCCAGACTCGCTCTCACCGATCCGCTGCGCGACATACGTTGACACGTGTACGACTTCGGGCGTAGCCTCGACCCATCTCGTCGTGGCGCTCCGCGCCACTCCCTCCGTCGACCTCAGGCCCATGGAGGCAGCCCCGACTCCCGTCACCCAAGCGGTCACGGGAGAGGGCACCCAGCACGTTCCCGGCATCGACTCACCCGGCGCAGTTCGCCCGCTCGACGCGATCGCCGTCAGGGCATTCGGCCAGCCGGCGCTGCCGTTGATGGCTTCCAGACGCCGTCGTCGCGCACAGCGCCGAGGGTGCAGGCGAGCCGAGCGATAGACCGGGACATCAAGAGCGATAGAGGCACCGCACGTGGACGACTCGAACGAGCGTCCGTCGGTGCCATCAGGACGATCGGCGTGCGCGTGGTCACCACCCGCACGCCAGTCCTCGACGGCCGAAGTGAAGGCGCCGTCATACGGACCGTACCGCGCATCACGCTCCGCGGACTGCAACGGTCCTCTCGGGCTCGACGGCCGATGCCGTGCTGACAGCACAGCATCGGATCGTCGAACGCCGCTCCGATCCACAGGACGGACATTGGCCACAGGCCGTGCGGCACGCCCCGAGTGGTTCCCAACGATGTTCAGGTCGACGAATCTCTTCGCGCGCTGGCGCGACTGCTCGCGCGGCAGGCTGCGCGAGCAGTGTTTCCGCCTTCGCCAAGGCTACGGCGTGACAGGCAAGAGGACGGAGCGACAGAGTCGCCAAAGGCGGAGCCGCAATGAAGGTTGCCATCTACGCCCGCTACTCGTCAGAGAACCAGCGCGAAGCCTCCATCGAGGACCAGTTCCGCATCTGCCGCGAGTTTGCGCGCAAGCAGGGCTGGATCATCGCAGGGGAGTACTCGGACCAGGCCATCTCCGGCGCCACGCTGATGCGGCCGGGCTTCCAGGCCATGATGGCCGAGGCGCTGCGCGGCAAGGTGGACGTCGTGCTGGCCGAAGCGCTCGACCGCTTCAGTCGCGACCAGGAAGACACTGCGGGCCTCTTCAAGCGTCTGACGTTCGCCGGCGTCGGCATCGTCACGCTCGCCGAGGGCGACATCACGTTCCTCAACATCGGCCTGAAAGGGACGATGAACGCGATGTTCCTGAAGGAGCTGGCGGACAAGACGCGGCGCGGTCTGCGCGGGCGCGTCGAACTCGGCAAGGCCGGTGGCGGTCAGGCGCGCTACGCGACGGTGCAGAAGAAGTGGAGCACCGCGGAGCCGGGCAAGCGCTTCCAGCAGTTCGTCCGGCCGAAGTACCTGTTCACCGGCATGACGAAGTGCGGTGAGTGCGGCGCCGGCTTCGTCGTCTACTACCGCGACCGGCTCGGTTGCTTCGGCACGCGTGAGCGCGGCACGTGCACGAACACGCTGACTGCCGCCCAGCCGCCTTCGCGCGCGTGTGATGCAGCGCGCGCTGGGGCGAGCCTCGCCGTAGCCTTCCGCGGAGGCGGGAACGCAAAAAGGTCGCCGGAAACAGGCGACCTTTGCGTGCCGATGAAAGTGGTTGCGGGGGCAGGATTTGAACCTGCGACCTTTGGGTTATGAGCCCAACGAGCTACCGGACTGCTCCACCCCGCGTCAGGGGGTCACTCTGAATTCCGAGCGACCAAGGGAACTCCTATCGTATCTCGCGCTGCGCGCGAGGTCAATCGCCAAAGCGCATGACGTCCGCGGAAGATGAGGTGCGTCAGAAAGGTCTCGTCGCGCGTCACGTCCGCGCCAGTCCAGCCTTCAACGCGCCCCACTCGAGATCGAACCGGCCGAGGTACTTCCGCAGGCGGTCGGCGTCGTTTGCCACGCGCTTGCGCTCACGCGACCGGTCGAAGAGCGTCCGACCTGCGGCTGAAAGCGTATGCGCCGCGCGGCACACGACCAGCACGTCCTCCAGTTGTACGCGCTCGAAGCGATCGAGCGACGCAGCCACGGAGGCCGCCACGACCCGATCGACGAGGTTCGCCGACGTCGACGGTGGAGCGTCGGCCCATCTCGATCGGAGGTGCGCGCTTTCGGCGTTGACCTGATTGACGGTAATTCGACCGGCCGGTGCGAGCGTGCCGAGTCTCGTAATGGCGGCGTTCAAGTCCCTGAAGTTGCCGGGCCAGCGCGCTGCGGCGCTCGTGGCAAAGGCCAGGAACTGGTCCCGCGCTTCCTTGCTGAAGGCGACCGCCGTGCCCGTCCGCCGTCTGAATTGCTCGAGCTCGTAGTCGACGTTCGGCTCGATGTCCTCGCGACGATCGGTGAGTGCCGGCAAGCGGAACGTCCACAGGTTGATGCGCGCGAGCAGATCGTCGCGAAACCGGCCGCCCTGCACCGCGTCGGCGAGATTGCGGTTGGTGCCGGCGATCAATTGGAAGTCGCTGGACGCCTCACAACTTCGCGTGGCGCGAGAGGCACGTGCTACCGGATGGATCGGAGGACGAGCTGATCGTCCACCGGAAGGGAGCCACGCCGGCAGGCGAGGACGTCCTGGGAATCATTCCTGGCTCCATGGGCACGCCCGGCTACGTGGTTCGCGGCAGGGGCGTCGCAGCGGCCTTGAGCTCGGCAGCGCACGGCGCGGGGCGGCGGATGAGCCGGAAGAAGGCGAAGGAATCGTTCTCGTGGGCCGAGGCCCGCGTCTTTCTTCGAGAGCGCAACGTCACGCTGCTGTCAGCTGGCCTGGATGAAGTGCCGATGGCGTACAAGGACATCGACGCGGTCATGGCGGCTCAGCGTGATCTGGTCGAACCGCTGGCCCGCTTCGAGCCCCGGCTCGTCAAGATGGCGCCGAGTGGAGAACCACCGGAGGACTGATCCCGATCCCGCCGCCGTCCGGTCATCGCGACGCGGATTTCAGCAGGGCAGCCAAGTCATAAAACTGAAAGTTCTGCCCACGGCTGTTCATCATCACCAGCAGGCCTCCGCGGAACGTCGGGCCGAGTGATGTCGACGTCGCGTCGATGCCGTCCGTGCTGTCCGACGTGGTCGAGACAACGGCCACGGCAGGATCGTGCGCATGTGGGTGGCCCGGCTGTCCTTCGCGCCGGTACAGATGAAGCGCGCTGCCGCCAGGCATCTGGTCGTTACAGACGATGACGCCCGTGCCGTCGGCACGGCCGACGATCGCAATGCCTTCCCGCTGTCGCGTGAACCCGTCGCGGCCGAATACCGCCAATTCGCGACCGGCGTCGGGATGATCGGGATCCGCAGACCATTTTCGAATCGCGTACTCTTCATCGGCGTAATACACGTAGCCGAGCGCATCGTCGACGGCGACGGCTTCAATCTCACCGGTCCCGCTGAAATTGCCGAAGCGCCGCACGAGCGATCCGCGAACGACGCCCGCGGCGGCGTCGAACGTCAGCCGATATTCCGCGAGATAGTTCGTCGTGCCGCCCGCCTTTGGCGCGACGATCGCGAAGATCGCGCCGTCGCCCGGACGCCGATAGAGCGAAATGCCCATCGGCATGGCCCGTTCTGACGTCTCGCCATCGAGCACCTTGATGCCGCCACCGTCGACAGGAACGAGGCCGTGCTCGTCGATCCGGTACACGCGGAGCTGGCTTCGGAGACGCTCGGTCGTGACGGCAATGTCGATCGGGCCGGCCGGCGTCATCAACCCGTATTCCACGTCGACGTTGTTGGGACGATCGAGCGGCGTCACGATCTGCCGGATCGCGCCGTCCAGTCCGAACACGTAAAGTCCGCCGTCCGGCGCCGCCGCCTTGTTGGTGGCGACGATGAGACTTCGCTCGGGATCGGCGGCGTCGATCCAGATCGCAGGATCATCGGCATCGTTGGCCACGGCGGCGGTCGCCAGGACCGGCTCGATCGCTGGAGACGTCGCGCGGCCGCTCCCGGAACACGACGCCGCGAGCGCGGCGATCGCGATTGCGCAGGCACGAGAGACAACAGGCATGCCGGAATCCTAGCGCGATCGCTTCGTCCGAGGGGCGGGATCTGCCGGTTGTTACGTCGATGTGATGTGCCGCGCGCTCGACGTGACCTCGTTGTCACACGACGGTCGCTCGGTCGTTGTGAGCGTTGACTATCGTGTGCGCCATGACGTCATCAGCCTCGCGTGTGTGTGCGATTGCATCGACCCTGCGTCACTGGCGTCGAGCGGGCATCGTGCTCGTCGCTCTCCTGATGGTGCTCGCCGCGTGTGTCTCGCCGGCGATCGCCCAGACCGCCGGTGGCACCGGCCTTCAGGGCCGGGTCACGGACCAGACGGACGCCGTCCTGCCCGGCGTCGCGATCACCGTTCATGAAGTGGCGACCGGCGCCGATCGCACGACCGTCTCGGACCCGTCGGGCACGTGGGAGGTGCGCTTTCTGCGGCCCGGTCGATATCGGGTGACATTCGAGCTGCCGGGCTTTCGGTCGCTGCAGCGCGACGGCATCGGCGTCACCACGGCGGAGATGCACACCGTCGACGCGACGCTGCAGGTCGGAGGCGCCGCCGACGCGGTCAACGTGACCGCGAACGCGGCGATGACCTCGCGAGAGTCCGCGACGATCGTGCGCACGCTCGATCAACGCGAGCTGGAGCAGCTGCCGACGTCGTCACGCAACTTCACGCAGCTCCTCGTCACCGAGCCCGGTGTGTCGGCGGATCTCAGCGACCTCGTGTCGAACAACAACGCGTCCATCTCGCCGAGCGTCAACGGCGCGCGGACGACGAACAACAGCTTCGTCTTCAACGGCATCGACGCCACCAGTCTGCTGTGCTGCAACAATCGCGTGAACGGCGACCGCGGCACCATCGATCAGGGCGGCGGCACGTTGTCGCGCAACATCGCGCCGGCGCTCGAGACGCTGCAGGAAGTCTCGCTGCAGACGAGCCTTTACGACGCCGCCACGGGGCGGAACGGCGGCGGCAATTTCCAGCTCGTCTCCAAGAGCGGCTCGAACCGCTTCTCCGGCACCGCCTACTGGTTCACGCAGAGCGACAAGCTGGCCGCCAACGACGTCTTCTTCGATCGCGCGGACATCGCCAAGCCCGAGCTGCAGCGCAACGAAGCCGGGTTCACGCTCGGCGGGCCCATCGCGCGCAACAAGACCTTCTTCTTCCTGTCCTACCAGCGCACCAACGCGAAGACCGGCTACGTCGACGAAGCCAGCAACACGGTCCGCGTGCCGAGAGCCCTGACGGACGATCGCAGCGATGCGGCCATCGATCAGTTCGCGGCCGCCCTCTGGGACTCGAGTCACGGGCCGTTCAACGCCGCCGTCATCAACCCGATTTCTCGGTCGTTGCTGCAGGCCAGGTTCCCCGATGGCTCGTATCTCGTGCCATCCGGCGTCAACGGCACGAACTGCGCGACCGAGGAGGATCAGATCGCCGAGAGCTGCCAGTTGACGTCGGTGATTCCCGCGACGTACGAGCAGACCCAGTACTCATTCAACATCGATCATCAGATCAACGCCGCCAACCGCGCCTCGGCGAAGTTCTTTTTCGCCAACCAGCCCAGCGTCGATCCGCTCTCCGACGGCGACGCGGTCACCCGGTTCGAGGTCAAGGAGAAGACGGACCAGCGGGTGTTGTCGCTCAACGACGTGCACGTCTTCCGATCCGCGATGGTCAACGAGGCCCGGGCGGGCGTGTTCCGCAATCACAACGACACGGTGCCCGTCTCGTACTTCACGAACGAGCAGTTCGGCATCGTCAATCCGTTCGCGGCCAAGGTGCCCGATCTGACGCAGATCGAGATTGGCGCCGATGACGTCGGCAGCACGCTGGTGTTCGGCGGCCCGGGCTCGGGCTCGCGCGTGTTCGACACGCAGACGACGTACACCTTCGGCGATACGCTGTCGTTCTCGCGCGGACGACACTCCTTCCGCGTCGGCGGCGAGCTCCGCCACAGCCGCCTCGACGGGGATCTGCAGGAGCTGCAGAACCGCCGCCACAACTTCGACACGTGGCTCGATTTCCTCACCGTGGGATACCGGGATCCCGCCGACAGGAATCGCGCGCGCCAGATCGCCGATACCGCCGTGAACTACGGCGAGACCGCGCGGAGCTACCGGCTCACCGACTGGAACTGGTTCCTCACCGACGACTGGCGCATCGGGCCGCGCCTGACGATGAACGTCGGCGTGCGCCAGGACTACTTCGGTCTACCGAGCGAGAAGGACGGCCTCTTCGCCGTGTTCGACTACCAGGCGGCGCGCGCCACCGGCAACATCCAGGACGGTCTGATTTTTCCGTCGAACTTCAATCCGTCGAAGGTGTCCGGCGCGACGGGGCAGCCGCTGCACCTCGCCGACAGCAAGACGATCATTCCCGGCGACGACAACAACATCCAGCCGCGGATCGGCCTCGCGTGGACACCG
>CAZNMF010000040.1:0-11914 GCA_964573795.1 uncultured Solibacteraceae bacterium | reverse complement strand
TACGGCGGCAGCTGCTTTCCGAAGGACGTCAAGGCGATCATCAAGTTCTCGTCGGACAGGAAGTACAAGTTCCGCATCCTGCAGTCGGTCGAGGACGTCAACGAGGCGCAGAAGCTCCGATTGCTCACGCGCGTCGACAAGCACTTCGGCAAGAAGCTGAAGGGCCGGACGTTCGCGGTGTGGGGCCTGGCGTTCAAGCCGCGCACTGATGACATGCGCGAGGCGCCGGCCGTCCCGATCATCGAAGGCCTGCTCGCGCGAGGCGCGAAGGTGCGCGCGTTCGATCCGGAGGCGGCGCACGTCGCCAAGCGCATCTTCAGGTCGCGGATCACGTACGCGCGCAACTCGTACGACGCGTTGAAGGGCGCCGACGCGCTGCTCGTCGTCACCGAGTGGAACGAGTTCCGCGAGCCCGACTTCGGCCGGATGAAGAAGCTGCTCAAGGCGCCCGTGATCTTCGACGGCCGCAACATCTACGACCCGGCGCAGATTCGCGCGCTGGGCTTCACCTATTCGTCGATCGGCCGTCCCTGAGCCGTGTGCGTGCGGCCGGTGGCGCCGGTGCCGCTCCGCACTACAATCGGCACGAACGCGACAGCGGTGGTCGGGCCGGCGGTAGCCTGTAGCCCGTCCGCCTTCGCCAAGGCTACGGCGGGCAAGTAGCCTGAGTGCGCCCGAGTGAACGAGCTTCGTCAACTGCTTCGAGAAGCGCGAGCGTACCGAGGGCGACTGATGATCGCCCTCGTGGCGATGATCGTGTATGCCGCGGGCAACGGCCTGCAGGCGTACCTCATCAAGGTCATCGTCGACGGCCTGGGTGCGCTGACCGGCGACACGCCGCTGACGGTCACGCAATTCCACTTCACGTACCAGATCACGCTCGCGGGCATCGCCGGCCTCATCCTGCTCGCGTACTTCCTGAAGGGCGTGGGCGGCTACGCGTCCGATTTCCTGATGACGGACGTCGGCCAGCGCGTCGTCCGCGACCTGCGCAACCGGCTCTTCCGGCACATCCTCGATCAGTCCGCGACGTTCTTCGCGCGCAACACGTCCGGCCAGCTCGTGTCGCGCATCACCAACGACGTCAACCAGGTGCAGAACGTCGTCTCCGAAACGGTCGCCGACCTGGCGCGCGAGTCGCTGACGGTCCTCGCCTACGGCATCCTCCTGTTCTCGCTCGACTGGAAGCTCGCGCTCGTCGTGGTGACCGCGGCCCCGCTCGTGGCGTATCCGCTGGCGCGCCTCGGCCAGCGCGTGCGCCAGACGACGCGCCGCGGGCAGCTCGAGCTGGAGCACGTGACGCACCTGTCCGCCGAGGCCTTCGCGGGCCACCGCATCGTCAAGGCGTTCGGTGCGGAAGCGCGGGAAGCCGCCCGGTTCGCGCGCGCGACCGACAGCTTCTTCCGCACCAACATGAAGATCCGCGGCGCCATGGCGGCGCTGCCGCCGCTGATGGAGTTCATCGGCGGGCTGGCGGCCATTGGCGCGCTCTGGTACGGCCAGCGGGAGATCCGCAGCCACACGTTGAGCCTCGGCGATTTCGCGTCGTTCCTCGGCGCGGCGTTCATGATGTACATGCCGATCAAGAAGCTCAGCCGCGTGAACGCCAGCATCCAGCAGGCGATCGCCGCGGCCGAGCGCATCTACGCGATGCTCGGCACGCACACGGAAGTCCATGAGCGTCCCGGCGCGCCGGCGCTGCCGCGCATGCGATCCTCGGTCGAGTTCCGCGACGTCGGCTTCGCGTACGCCGATCGGCCCACGCGCTTCGTGCTGAGGCATGCGTCGTTCACCGTGAAGGCCGGGCAGGTCGTCGCGGTCGTGGGCCTCAGCGGCGCCGGCAAGACGACGCTGTCGAACCTGATTCCGCGCTTCTACGACGTGAGCGAAGGCGCGATCCTCGTCGACGGCGTCGACATCCGCGACGTCTCGCTGGCGTCGCTGCGCGGCCAGATCGCGCTCGTGACGCAGGAGACGGTGCTCTTCGACGACACGGTCGCGGCCAACATCGCGTACGGCGCGCCCGGCGCGTCGCGGACGGCCATCGAAGCCGCGGCGCGCGCGGCGCACGCGCACGACTTCATCGCCCAGATGGCCGGCGGCTACGACGCGACGATCGGCGAGCGCGGCCAGCGGCTGTCCGGCGGCCAGCGCCAGCGTCTGGCGATCGCGCGCGCCATCCTCAAGGACTGCCCGCTGCTCGTGCTCGACGAGGCGACCTCCGCGCTCGACGCCGAGTCCGAGCTGCTCGTCCAGGACGCGCTCGTCAACCTGATGAAGAACCGCACGACGTTCGTGATCGCGCACCGGCTGTCGACGGTCCGCCGGGCGGATATGATTCTGGCGCTCGAAGCGGGGCGCATCGCGGAGATCGGCACGCACGACGAGCTGATCGGCCGCGAGGGCGGCGTGTACGCGAAACTGTACGCGCTCCAGGCCCTCGACGACCGCGCGTCGCGCGAGCCGCAGAGCGAAGAGGTACCCTCGTGATCCGATCGATGACCGGGTTCGCCGCCCTGAGCCGCGAGTCCGCCGGTGAGCACGTCCACGTCACCGCCAAGTCCGTCAACCATCGCTTTCTGGACGTCGCCGTCAAGATGCCGCACGCGTTGACGTCGCTCGACGGCTGCGTGCGCGCCGCCGCGCAGCAGCGGCTGACGCGCGGCCGCGTCGAGATCAGCATCTCCGTCGAAGTCGCCACGCCGCCGGCGCGCGAGGTCGTGATCGACGACGCGCTGCTCGATCAGGTGGCCTCGGCGCTCAACGCGGCGCGCGCGCGCGGCGTGATCAGCGGCCCGCTGACGCCCGGCGACCTGCTGCGGCTGCCGCAGGTGCTCGAGATCCGATCGCGGCCCGCCGAGCCGGGAGCGGGCGTCTCCGCCTCGATCACCGCGCTGGTGGAGCACGTCGTCGCCGAGACGATCGACGCGCTCGTCGCCATGCGCACGACCGAGGGCCGCTATCTCGCGGCGGATCTCGACGCGCGGCTGGCGACGCTGTCCGGCTTCGTCGCGACGCTCGAGCGCGAGTCGGCCGCCGGCCAGCAGCAGCTCGAGGCGCGCCTGCGCGAGCGCATCGCCGCGCTGCCGCTCGACGTCCAGGGCGATCCGGCTGCCATTGCCCAGGAGGTCGTGCGCGTCGTCGCGCGGTCCGACATCGACGAAGAGATCGTCCGCCTGCGCAGCCACCTGGAGCACTGGCGCGCGCGGGCGGACGGCCCCGAGGCGTGCGGCCGCAAGCTGGACTTCCTGGTCCAGGAGATGAACCGCGAGGTCAACACGATCGGATCGAAGGTCGAAGGCGCCCGCGGAACCGAGGTCGTCATCGCCGCCAAGGCCGAGCTCGAGCGCGTCAAGGAGCAGGTCCAGAATGTCGAGTAGCCTGCCCCCAGCCGGGCGAGGGGAGCTCTGGGTGGTGTCGGCCCCGTCGGGGACCGGCAAGACCACGGTGGTCGATCGCCTGATGGAGCGGGCCACGAAACTGCAGCGATCGCGGTCGTACACGTCCCGGGAGGCCCGTCCCGGGGAGGCCGACGGCGTCGACTATAATTTCATCAGCCGGCCGCGGTTCGAGGCGATGATCCGGGAGGACGCGTTCCTCGAGTGGGCCGACATCTTCGGCAACCTGTACGGCACCGGCCGTGCCGAGACCGAAGCGACGCTGGCCGCGGGAATCGACCTGATTCTGGTCATCGACGTGCAGGGGGCGCGGCAGGTCCGGCAGCGGATGCCGGACGCCGTCGGGATTTTCGTCCTGCCGCCGTCGTACGAGGTGCTGGCGGCGCGACTGCGGTCGAGGAACAAGGACCCCGAGCCGTCGATCGTCCGCCGGCTGGCGACCGCGCGCCAGGAAATCGATGCCGTCGACGAGTACGACTACGTCGTCGTCAACGACGAGCTGGACCGGTGCGTCGGCGAGATCGACGCGATCATCACCGCCGAGCGTGCGAGCCTCCCGCGCCGCCGCGCATCGATCGCGCCGATCCTGGCGACGTTTCGAAGGTAGAGCGTGGGGCTTGGGGCCTGAGGCTTGGCGAATGCGCGTCTCGTCGTAAGCCGTAAGCCGTAAGCCGTAAGCCGTAAGCCGTAAGTTGTAGGGCCGGCCCTTGTGGCCGCCCGCTGAGGAGTCCATGACCGAGATCACCAAGCCCACATCCCGTCCCAGGAACTCGTTTGAATTCGTCACCGTCGCGTCCGCCCGTGCGCGGCAACTGCTGGAAGGCTGCGTCCCGAAGGTCGACGGATCGCCGAAGCCGGCGCGTCGCGCGCTGCAGGAAGTCGTCAGCGGCGTCGTGCAGCGGACCGACGGCACGTCGCCGACCGAGTAGCCCCGGCGGCGGCGCGGAGCGAGCGGCGATGGCCTTCGTGGGGCTCGGCGTGACGGGCGGCATCGGCGCCTACAAGGCGGTCGAGGTCGCGCGTCTGCTCCAGAAGCGCGGTCACCGCGTGCAGGCCGTGATGACGCGCACCGCGCGCCGCTTCGTCGGCCCGCTGACGTTCGAAGCGATCACGCGCGAGCCGGTGATCACCTCGCAGTTCGCGCCCGGCCTCAACGCCGAGATCGAGCACATCGCGCTCGCCTCGAGCATGGATCTGCTGCTCGTCGTGCCCGCCACCGCCAACTGCCTCGGCAAGCTCGCCAACGGCATCGCCGACGATTTCCTGTCCGCGCTCTATCTCGCCACGCGCGCGCCCGTGCTCGTCGCGCCGGCCATGAACACGAACATGTGGGAGCACGACGCCGTGCAGGCGAACGTCGCGACGCTGAAGGCGCGCGGCGTGCGCTTCGTCGAGCCCGGCGACGGCTATCTGGCCTGCGGCTGGGTGGGGAAGGGCCGTCTCGCCGAGCCCGAGGTCATCGTCGATGCCGCCGAGCGCGTGCTCGCGCCGATCGCCTCCTCATCGCTGCGCGGCGTGCGCGTGCTCGTCACCGCCGGGCCGACGCTCGAGGATCTCGATGCCGTGCGATTCCTCGGCAATCGATCGAGCGGCCGCATGGGCTTTGCCATCGCCGCGGCGGCGCAGGCGCGCGGCGCCGACGTCACGCTGGTCGCCGGCCCGACGACGATCGAGCCGCCGGCGGTGGGGGAGATCGTCCGTGTGCGAAGCGCGCGTGAGATGCACGAAGTGGTCACCGCCCGCGCCGCGCGTGCCGACGCCATCGTCATGGCCGCAGCCGTCGCGGACTACACGCCGGCGGGCGGCGCGTCGGCGGGCAAGATCGAGAAGGGCGGGGCGCTGATGCTGAGCCTCGAGCGCACGGCTGACATCCTCGCCGATCTCGGCGCGCGTCGCGGCGACGCCTCGCGGCCGATCCTGATCGGCTTTGCCGCGCAGGCCGGCGATCCAGTGCCCGCCGCGCGGCGCAAGCTCGCATCCAAACGCGTCGATCTGATCGTCGCCAACGACGTGCTCGCGCCGGGCGCCGGCTTCGACGTCGAGACGAATCAGGTCACGTTCGTCGGCGCCGACGGCGACGAGCCGCTGCCGCTCATGAGCAAGCCCGACGTCGCCGGCCGACTGCTCGATCGTCTCGAGCGCCTGCTCGCCGCGCCCGCGTCCGCTCCCGCCGTCGTCCGATGAGCGCGCGCGACGACATCGCCGCGCACCTGCGGGTGTTCGCGGACATGGGCATCAACGGCCTCTCGCGCGACCGCGCATGGCGATCGCGCGAGCGCGAACTTCGAACTTCGAACTTGGAACTTCGAACTGAGCACGCCTCGAGCCTGTCGAGGGGCGAGCTTCGAACGGCGGAGCCGTCAACGGCGCCAGATTTCGAAGTTCAAAGTTCGAAGTTCGAAGTTGATGAGGCCCCAAGCCCGTCGAACGTCCCGGCTGCCGAAGGGCTGCAGTCCCTGAAAGCTCGCATCGGCGTCTGCACCCGTTGTCCGCTCCACGCGCAGGGGCGCACGCAGGTCGTGTTCGGCGTTGGGAATCCGAATGCGAAGCTGATGTTCGTCGGCGAGGCGCCCGGCGGAGACGAAGATCGGCAGGGCGAGCCGTTCGTTGGGGCCGCCGGGCAATTGCTGACGAAGATCATCGAAGCGATCGACCTGAAGCGCGGCGACGTGTACATCGCCAACGTCATCAAGTGCCGGCCGCCGGGCAATCGCAATCCGGAGCCCGTCGAAGTCGCGACGTGCAAGCCGTTCCTCCTCCAGCAGGTCGACATCATCCGGCCGAAGGTCATCGTCGCGCTCGGCACGTTCGCGGCGCAGACGCTGCTCGAGACCGACACGCCGATCTCGCGGCTGCGCGGCCGCGTGCAGGAGCTCCGCGGCGGCATCAAGCTCGTGCCGACGTTCCATCCGGCCTTCCTCCTGCGTAGTCCCGAGCGCAAGCGGGACGTGTGGGAAGACATGAAGAAAGTGCGTGCCCTCCTCGCCGAGTCCGACTGAGCGCCTCGTCGGCGTCGCCGTGCCCGTGCCGGGGCTCGGACTGCTCAGCTATCGCGCTGCGGGATCGCCGCCCAAGGGCGCGCGCGTCGTCGTGCCGCTGGGCACGCGCCGCGTCACGGGCGTTGTCGTCGATCCGGACGCGGCCGCGGCGCCAGATGGCGAGTTGCGCGACGTCATCGACGTGCTCGACGATCGGCCGTTCCTGCCGTCCGACATCGTCGATCTGGCGCTGTGGGTCGGCGACTACTACGCGTGCGGGCCCGGCGACGCGCTTGCGGTCGCGATGCCTCCGTCCGCGAGGCGCGGCGAGGCGTCGAGCTTCCGGACGGTCACGATCGCCGAGCGCGTGGCTGACGCAGATGCCGGCGCGCTCAAGGGCGCGCGCCAGCGCGAGCTCGTCGCGGCGTTGGACGCGGCGCCCGAGGGGCTGTCGCTGCCGGTGCTGGCCAGGCGCGGCATTGGCGGTGACATCGTGCGCCGCGCGGCCGCGCTCGGCGTCGTTCGCCTGCGCGAACAGGTGGACGAGCGCGATCCGTTCCAGGCGACGGGCGACGATGCGCGCCCGACGTGGGCGTTGGAGACGGCAGTGACGTCCGCGCGCACGCTGACGGACGAGCAGCGCGCGGTCTTCGCGCAGCTCGTCGACGCCGCCGACGCGCGCGTCTTTCGCACGGTGCTGCTGCACGGCGTCACCGGCAGCGGCAAGACGGAGCTGTATCTGCGTCTGGCGCGGCACGTCATCGATCAGGGCCGGCGTGTGCTCGTGCTCGTGCCCGAGATCGCGCTGACGCCGGCGGTGGCCGGCGTGTTCCGCGCCGCGTTCGGCCGGCGCGTGACGATCCAGCACAGCGGCCTCTCGGACGGCGAGCGTCACGATCAGTGGCACCGCATTCGCAACGGCGACGCCGACGTCGTCGTCGGCACGCGATCGGCCGTGTTCGCGCCGCTCGATCGCGTCGGGCTCGTCATCGTCGACGAAGAGCACGAGTCGTCGTACAAGCAGGACGAGGCGCCGCGCTATCACGGGCGCGACGTCGCGGTCGTGCGCGGACAGATGGATCGCGCGCTCGTGCTGCTGGGATCGGCGACGCCGTCGCTCGAGTCGTCGGCCAACGCCGAGGCGGGGCGTTACACGCTCATGCGTCTGACGAAGCGCGTCCTCGATCGGCCGCTCGCCGACGTGCGCATCGTCGACATGCGGCGGGAAGCTGCGGCGCGCGGCGTCGAGGCGGCGCTGAGCCAGCCGCTGGTCGACGCGATCGGCGCACGGCTCGCGAAGCGCGAGCAGAGCCTGGTGCTGCTCAACCGGCGCGGCTTCGCGACCGTGATCTTCTGCCGGCAGTGCGGCGCGTCGCTCGAGTGCCCGCACTGCAGCGTGACGCTCACGTATCACCGCGCGGCCCGGCGCGTGCGGTGCCACTACTGCAACTACGCGGCGGCGGTGCCGCGCCGCTGCGGCGAGTGCGGCGGCGAGTTCCTGGAGCAGTCGGGCATCGGGACGGAGCGGCTGGAAGCGGAGGTGCGCGCGCAGTTTCCCGACGCGCGCGTCACGCGCGTGGATCGCGACACGATTCGCCGGCGCGGCGCGATCGCGCGCGTGCTCGCGGCCGTCGCCGCCGGCGACGTCGACATCCTCGTCGGCACGCAGATGATCGCCAAGGGCCACGATTTTCCGGCCGTGACGCTCGTCGGCGTCGTCTCCGCGGATGTCGGGCTGGGGCTCGCGGATTTTCGCGCGGCCGAGCGGACGTTCCAGCTCCTCACGCAGGTCGTCGGCCGCGCCGGCCGCGGCGACGCACGCGGCGAGGCGATCATCCAGACGCTCTATCCGGATCACTACAGCGTGCAGGCCGCGGCGGCGCAGGATTACGCCGCGTTCTTCGAGCGGGAGATCGAGTTCCGCCGCGCGATGCACTATCCGCCCGCGCTCGCGCTCGTCAACGTCGTCGTCAAGTCGCGCGTGCTCGAGACGGCGATGGCCGACGCGCTCGACCTCGTCACGCGCGTCCGCGCCAGCGGCGTCCGCGCCCGAGTCCTCGGCCCCGCACCCGCCGCGCTCGCGCGCATCAAAGACGAGTACCGCGCGCAGTTCTTTCTCAAGGGCACGCAGCGCCGCGCCATGCGCGAAGCCCTACTGGCCGCCCTCGCCGCGCGGCCGGATCTCAAACGGCGGACGATCGTGGACGTCGATCCGGTGACAGTGACCTAAGAGGATTCTGGGGTTCTCCGTTCTAGGTTCTCGGTTCTAGGTTCGATCTGAACCATGGAACCGGAACGGAGAACGCAGAACCGAGAACCTCAGAACCTGTCCCTCATGGCTTTACTGCCCCACGCTAATAGGCACTGGCGTGAAGCACAGAATGAAGATGATCAGCGCGCAGATCGCGACGAGGCG
The DNA here is from genome assembly GCA_964573795.1 of uncultured Solibacteraceae bacterium. Taxonomy (GTDB): domain Bacteria; phylum Acidobacteriota; class Vicinamibacteria; order Vicinamibacterales; family SCN-69-37; genus CAZNMF01. The sequence goes on along the minus strand of CAZNMF010000040.1, from coordinate 3,122 downwards.
TCTCGTCGGGTCGAGCGGGCGATGCTCGTCGATGACGCGCGGGTGGCGGAAGCCGAAGAAGACGGCCATGGCGACGAGCAGGAACGCCGTCATGTACCAGCTCGGCGTGACGGCCGCGAGCAGCACGACGAAGCCCAGCGTCACCGCGGAAAACCAGCTTGCGCGGCGGCCGAGCGCGGCGTACATGATGTGGCCGCCGTCGAGCTGGCCGAAGGGCAGCAGGTTCAGCGCCGTCGCCAGCATGCCCCACCATGCCGCAAAGCCCATCGGGTGCAGCGCGACGTCCGCGCCGCCGGCCGGCACCGGTCCGATGTGGAGAATCCCGAAGTACAGCCACTCGCCGAGCTTCCACAGCAGCGGCTCGCCGAAGTAGATCGAGTCGCCGCCTTCCATCGGCGCAACGGTCGACCGCGTCAGGCCCCAGAACAGGAAGGGCAGCAGCATGATGAAGCCGGCGATCGGGCCGGCGACGCCGATGTCGAACAGCGCCTCCTTCGAAGGAAACGCCTCGCGAATGCGGATCACCGCGCCGAACGTGCCGGTGAGCGGCACCGGCGCGGGGATGAAATAGGGCAGCGTCGCGTCGACGTCGTGATAGCGGCACGCGAAGTAGTGCCCGAGCTCGTGCGCCCCGAGGATCAGCAGCAGCGGGATCGAGTACCACAGCCCCTGCACGAAGATCGGCCACGAGAACGCCGCGAGGATGTTGGGCCACGCGCCCGTCTGCCACCAGATGATCGGCGAGATCAGCGCCAGGAACGTCGACTCCCTGAACGTCGTCGTGACGAACGTCAGGAGAAAGAAGATCAGGTGGCGGCGGTAGTTGTGCTGGAACTTCCGTCGCGGCGGAGAGACGTGCATCCACCGGATGTCGTCGGGCCCGTTCGAGAGCAGCTCGGGCAACGGCAGCGGCGGACGGTCTGGCTGTGGAAGGGGATCCGTGCTCACTCCGGCTGACCGCCGATGTTCTGCAGTTCCTTGCCGGGCTTGAAGCGGATGGTCCGGCCGGGCGGGATGCGGACTTCCTTGCCCGTCCGAGGGTTCCGTCCGATGCCGCGCTTGCGGGGCTTCACCTGGAACACACCGAAGCCGCGCAGCTCGATGCGCTCGCCGCGCATCATCGACGCCCGCATCGCGTCGAATACCGCGTCGACCGCCAACTCCGCCTTCACCTTCGTGATGTCGGCCAGCTTCGAGACCTCGTTGACGATGTCGACCTTGATCATGGCGCGCAAGCGAGTCGCTGTAAGTCACGATAAATAAAAGGACTTATCGTGTCAAGCATGGGCAACCCGGGTTGCCTGGTCCGCCAGCGTGGCCGCGCGGCCGGCATTCGGCGCCGGCATTGATCGTGCTGAAGCCCTCCACATGCCTCGCACGGGCACGCGTCGACCGGCATCCAGGCGGGCGCGAGCCGATGGAACGATGCGGATCGGCTGCTCGGGCTGGAACTACAGGAGCTGGCGCGGGCGGATCTATCCGGACGACCTGCCGTCGAGCCAATGGCTCGGCTACTACGAGGGGCTTTTCGACACGGTCGAGGTCAACAATACGTTCTATCGTCTCCCGCCGGCCGCGACGTTTGCGGCCTGGCGGCGGCAGACGCACGACGGTTTCGTGATGAGCGTCAAGGCCAGCCGCTATCTGACGCATCTCAAGCGGCTGCTCGAGCCGGACGAGCCGGTTCGCCGGCTGTTCGCGCGCGTGGCCTCGCTCGGCGCGCGTCTCGGCCCGGTGCTGTATCAATTGCCGCCGTCGCTGACGCTCGACGTCGATCGCCTGGCGGCGTTCCTCGACGTGCTGCCAGACGCGCTGCCCGCGCGCGCACGTCCACGCACGCCGCGGCGTCCGATCCGCCACGTGATTGAATTTCGCCATGCATCGTGGTACGTCGACGACGTATTCCACGTGCTCGAGGAGCGCGGCATCGCGATCTGCCTGCACGACAAGCCGGGATCGGCGTTCGATGACGTCGCGATCGGGCCGTTCGTGTACGTGCGATTCCACGGACCGACGGGGCGATATGGCGGGTGTTACACGGACGAGGCACTGTCCGCGTGGGCGACGAAGGTGACGAATGCGCAACGGCGCGGGCGCGACGTCTTTGCGTACTTCAACAACGACATCGACGGCTTCGCGGTCCGGAACGCGCAGACGCTGCGGCGATTGACCGGCGCGAAGAGCGCTCGAAAAAGGTCGAGGTTCGAAGTTCGAAATTGACGGGGCGCCTTCGGCGCACTGGCCCAGAAGGCGCGCCACGAAGAGAGGCGTAATGGCGAAGAGGCCGGATCCCGCACGTGCGCGACCGACGTTGGACGCGTTGCGCCAGCAGGCCGCGTCCTGCCGGCGCTGCGACTTGTGGGCGCGCGGGACGCAGACCGTCTTTGGCGCCGGCGCGCCGCGCGCGCGCGTCGTGCTCGTCGGCGAGCAGCCCGGCGACGTCGAAGATCGCGAAGGCGAGCCGTTCGTCGGACCGGCCGGCCGTCTGCTGCGCGAGGCCCTCGGCGAGGCTGGACTCGATCTCGCGGACGTTTATCTGACGAACGCGGTCAAGCACTTCAAGTGGATCCCACGCGGGACGCGGCGGATTCATCAGAAGCCGAACCGCGAGGAGATCGTCGCGTGCCGCCCGTGGCTCGACGGCGAGCTGGCCGCGATCACGCCGTCGATCGTCGTCGCGCTCGGCGCCACGGCGGCCGGCGCGCTGCTGGGATCGCGGGTCCGCGTGACACGCGATCGCGGCCGGTTCCAGGAAACGCCGTTCGCGCCGCTCGTCACGGTCACCGTGCACCCCTCGTCGATTCTCCGCGCGCGGACGGACGAGGAGCGCCGCAACGCACGCGATCGGTTCGTCCAGGATCTCCACGCGGTCGCCGAGCGTTTGCGCCGGATCCCGCGTCGTTCGACGTCTCACCGGGGCTGACCGGCCGACATCTGTCGTCGTCTTGTAGGGGCGGCCCTTGTGGCCGCCCACCGCCGGGGCCCCCCCCAGGCGGCCACAAAGCTGCAAAATACCACCCCCCCCCCCCCACCCCCCCCCCCCCCCCCCCGAAGCCCGACACCCTAAGCCAGAACGACACATCATACACTGTCTCGTCCGGGGTCCGGCCCCCCCGGAGGAC
>CAZNMF010000039.1:0-20272 GCA_964573795.1 uncultured Solibacteraceae bacterium | reverse complement strand
ATCTTCGACGCGCCGAGATAGACGACGAACGCGCGGCCGATGGCCTTGGCGGCGGCTTCGTTGATTTCGGTCGGATAAATGGCGCGGACGTCGTAGGCCTTGAAGATCGATGCGGGAACGCTCACGAATGTGTCCTCGAGTAGTCAGTGACGACCGACTGGTCGCCGAACATGGCATCGTCGCCGATCTCGACGTGCTCGCCGAAGCGGCAGCCGTGTCCCGCGATCGCGCCGGTGATCCGTCCGTGCGCGCCGACGCACGTGCCGGGCCAGAGGATCGCGCCGCTGATGTGCGCGCCCTCCGCGATGTCGCAGCCGGCGCCGATGACGCTGTACGGCCCGATCGTCGCGCCGGCTTTGACGACGGTGCCCATGTCGACGAAGCACGGCCCTTCGATCACCGCGCCGGGCTCGATGCGCGCCTCGGGCGAGATCACGGGCTGGCCGATCGACGACAGGAACGGCGCCGCAGGGAAGTGGCCGTCCATGATGTCGCGATGCGCCTGGCGATATTTCTCGGGCGTGCCGATGTCGATCCAGTAGCCGCGATACTGGTACGCGACGAACGTCTCCTGGTTCTGCACGAGCGACGGAAAGTAGCCGCGCTCGATCGAGTACACGGTGTCGGCCGGAATGCGATCGAGCGACGCCGGCTCGAGGACGTAGATGCCCGCGTTGATCATGTCGGTCGTGATCTCGTCGGGCGACGGCTTCTCGAGGAAGCCGCGCACGTTGCCCTGGGCGTCGGTCTCGACGAGGCCGTAGGCCGTGGGATTCTCCACCGGCGTCAGCACGATCGTCGCCGTCGCGCGGCGCTCGCGATGGAGCGCGATGACGGCGGGCAGATCGACCGACGTGAAGACGTCGCCGTTGAAGACGACGATCGGGCCGTCGCGGTGGCTGCCGGCGGCAAACTTGATCGCGCCGCCGGTGCCGAGCGGCGAGGGCTCGACGACGTAGCGGAGCTTGACGCCGAAGCGGGATCCGTCGCCGAAGACTTCCTCGATGCGATGCGGCTGGTAGTTCAGGCTGAGGACGATCTCGTCGATCTCGGGAACCTGTCTCAGCAAATCGATCTGGTACTGCAGGAACGGCCGATCGAAGATCGGCGCCACCGGCTTGGGCGTGTGCAGCGTCAGTGGACGGAGCCGGGTGCCCTTGCCGCCGGCCAGGAGAATCGCGCGCATGTCCGGAGAATGGTAGCGGAATTGGCGATAAGATGTCGCTGACGCACCCGTGAATCTTCCGAATTCCCTCACGCTCGGCCGGATCTTTCTCGTGCCGCTGCTGGTCGTCGTGCTGCTCACGAAGTTTCCCGGACGGGAGCTGTTCGGTGTCAGCAACGAGATGCTCGGCGCGGCCATCTTCGCGGTGGCGTCGCTCACCGACTGGCTCGACGGGTATCTCGCGCGGCGGCGCGGACAGGTGACCGGGCTCGGGCAGTGGATGGATCCGCTGGCCGACAAGATGCTGGTGACGGCGGCGCTCGTGTCGCTGGTCGCCAACGGGCTGGCGTCGGCATGGATGGTGGCGGTGATTCTCGGCCGCGAGTTCGCGGTCACGGTCCTGCGCAGCGTGCTGCACGCGCGCGGGCTCTCGCTGCCGGCGTCGAACATCGGCAAAGTCAAGATGGCCGCGCAGGTCGCGGCGATCCTGCTGCTGATCCTGTCGCCACACGTCGAGGAGTTCTATCTGCTGGGACAGATCGCGATGTGGGTCGCAACGATCGCCGCGCTCGTCTCCGCGATCGACTACTCGCGCCGCGCCAACGCGGCGCTCGGCGCCAAGCCCGTCGCCGCATCGCCTCCCGCCGGCACGCAAGCCGAACGTCCGCCAGTCTCGACGCGCATGCGGGCGTAGGGGGCTGCGGTCTGCGGTCCGCGGTCCGCAGGCTGCCGGGCCGCCACAAGGGCGGCGCCGCCGACAACGGATAACGGGGACGCGGGCGGCCACGGGGAGCGACGTGACGGGCGATCGACAACAGACAACGGGGCCACGGCGGCGACGGGCGGCCACGGGGGGCCGCCCCTACTACGGCTTGGCGGCGGCAGTCGTGGGTGCGGCCGGCGGTGTCTTCGCGTCGCTCTTCGAGTCTTTCGCGTCGGCGACTTGCGTCTTGGCCGACGAGGAGAGCTCGGCGATGCGTGAGCGAGCCTGCTTGAGGTAGTCGCTGACGCGGAACTCCTCGACGAGCTTCTGGTACAGCGGCAGGGCGTCGGCCGGTTTGTTCTGCTTGTAGTAGCTCTCGGCGAGGAAGAAATAGACGCCGTCGCGGCCGGTGTACTGCGGATCGGTCTTCAGCAGATCGGTGAATCGCGAGATCGCGCCGGGGTACCAGTGCGTGCGGTAGTAGTGGCGGCCGACGAGGTACTCGCTCTCGGAGAGCCGATCGCGCATCTGCCGCTGCAACTTCAGCACCTCGGGCAGCCATTCGCTTTGCGGGTAACTGGCGACGAATGCGTCCAGCTCCTTGAGCGCGTTGCGCGTCGCGGTCTGATCCCGCTCGGGGCCGAGCACCTGCCGGATCTGGGACACGGCGAGCCGGTACTGCGCGTAGTCGGCCTTCGGGGCCAGCGGGTAGAAGCGCAGGAACTCGCGGAACTCGTTGGCCGCGAGGATGTCCGAGTCGCTGCGCCGCTCGCCGAGATAGGTGTCGCCGACGCCGAGCTTGGCGTCCTGCCGGTACTGGCTCGTCGGATACGTGTCGACCAGCTTGCTGAAATACTCCCGGGCCTCGAGCCAGTGCTTGCGGTTGAGGGAGGCCGTGCCGCGCTCGTACAGGAAGCGGTCGGCGTTCTGCTCGCCGGGGCTCGCGATGTCGTCCTGGCGATGGGCGCCACAGCCGGCGGCCACGAGCGGGCCGGCGACGGCGAGGAACGACACGGCGAGCAGGCGTCGGAGGAAGACGGGCACGTGCATCAGACTAGCTCAACGGCTGGCCGAGCAGGCCGGCCAGCCACGTGCACTCGGCCGCCAGGCCGGACTCGAGCGAATGGGACGGTTTGAACGCGAGGTCGGTCTGGGCCCTGGTCGTGTCCGCAAACGTGTCGCGCATGTCACCTTTTTCTGCAGGAAGCCGCCGCACGTCCAGCGTGCGGCCCGTCAGGCGGCCGATCAACGCGAGGACCTGGTTAATCGTGACGCGGCTCCCGCCGCCGATGTTATAGACGCGGCCGGGCTGCCCGCGGTCGCCCGCGGCGATGGTCGCGGCCACGATGTCCTCGATGAAGGTGAAATCGCGGCTCTGCTCGCCGTCGCCGAAGAGCGAGATCGGCTGGCCGAGCAGGGCGGCCCGGATGAAGCGATGGAATGCCATATCCGGGCGCTGGCGCGGGCCGTAGACGGTGAAGTAGCGCAGCGAGACGGCCGGTACGCCGTGATTCACGAAATACAGATGGCACAGATGCTCGGCCGCCAGCTTCGTGACGCCGTACGGCGAGACGGGCTGCAGGTACGCGTCCTCACGCATCGGGATCGCGGCGACGTCGCCGTAGACCGACGAGCTCGAGGCGTAGACCAGCTTGGCGAGGGGCCGGTCCTTGAGGGCCTCGAGCAGCCGCTGCGTGGCGTCGACGTTGTGGGACGTGTAGGTCTGGAACTGCGTGCCCCAGCTTCCACGCACGCCGGCCTGGGCCGCCAGATGGAAGACGTGGGTCACGCCCTCGAGCAGCGGGCCGAGATCGGCGGTCTGGAGCCGGTCCTCGACGAATCGGAACTGCGGCCGCGATCGCAGGTCCGCGAGATTGCGCTCCTTCACGTCGCGCGCGTAGTAGTCGGTGAAGCAGTCGAGGCCGACGACCGGGACGCCGCGATCGGCGAGCGTCGTGGCGAGGGTCGATCCGATGAATCCGGCCACGCCGGTGACGAGCGCTTTCACGAGAAGACCTCCACGATCCGGGACGGCAGGCGGCAGGGCTTGCCGTCGGGCGTGACGGCCGCGTGGCGGGTCCGGCCGGTGGCGATGGGCTCGTCCTGGCCCTTCACCACGACTTCGTAGTCGAATTCCAACCGCACGGGTGTCGTCAGGCGGCCTGTCGTGCGAACCTCCAACTCGTCATCGTATCGCGATGGGCGGCGGTACTGGCAGGTCGCCTCGATGACGGGCAGGATGAACCCGGCCGCTTCCATCTCCCGGTAGCTCCAGCCCAGCGATCGAATCAGGTCCGTCCGCGCGACCTCGAACCACACGAAGTAGTTCGCGTAATAGACGACGCCCATCTGGTCGGTCTCGGCGTAGCGCACGCGCAGCGACGTCACCGACGAGGGCATGCGCTCAGCGGCCTTCCGCCGCGCGACGGAGGGCGAGCACGGCCGCCGAGGCATCGGGAGCATGGAAGACCGCGGCGCCGGCGACCAGGACCGAGGCCCCGGCCTTGACGAGCGGGCCCGCGTTGCGCGCGTCGACGCCGCCGTCGACGGCGATCTCGGCGCGGCTGCCCTTGGCCGAGATGAGGGCCTGCACGTCGGCCACTTTCTGAAGGCTCCGCGGGATGAACGGCTGTCCGGTCAGGCCGGGATTCACCGACATGACCAGCACCTGATCCAGATCGGCGACGATGTCGCTCAGGGTGGCGGCCGGCGTCGCCGGATTGATCGCGGCGCTGGCGCGGACGCCGCGCGCGCGGATCTGCCCGATCAGCCGGTGCAGGTGCGGCGTCGCTTCGACGTGCACGGCAATCGTCGTGGCGCCGGCATCGGCGCAGGCGTCGATCTGGCGCTCCGGCTCCGTGATCATCAGGTGGACGTCCAGCGGCAGTGTCGTCACCGTGCGGACGGCGGCGATCATCAACGGACCAAACGTAATGGCGGGTACGAAGTGCCCGTCCATGATGTCGATGTGTACGACGTTCGCGCCCGCGGCTTCGACGCGGCGGATCTCGTCGCCCAGCTTCGAGAAGTCGGCGGCGAGGATCGACGGCGCCAGGCGCACGCTCACCGGCTCACCTCGAGCACGACCGCTTCGCCGTATGCGACGCGGAATCCGGCCTGCGGGCTCTGATGCAGCACGACGCCGGGTGCGATGCCGGGATACGGCACCTCTGCCCCGACAGTGACGCGAAATCCGCGCTGCCGCAGGATCTCGACCACGCGTGACGATTGCGCGCCGATGACGTCGGGCATGACATATGCTTCCGCATCTTCACCGCGATTGATCAGCAGCGACACCTTCGCGGCGCGGTTCTTCGCATCGGGATCCTGTGAAATGACGACGCCGGGCTCGACGAGGCGGGTGTGGATCTCGGCGCGATCGGCGATGCCGACGTTGTCCTGGGTCAGGACGATCTCGGCGGTGCGCTCCGGCATGCCGACGACCGACGGCACGACCGGGTCGCGCTGGCCGTCGCTGACGCGCACGCGGACGGCGCGCTGGCGGCGCGTGATCGTGCCGGGATCGGGATCCTGCGTCAGCACGTGATCGATCGGAACTTTCGGGTCCGACCGCCGCGCGTCGACTTTGAGGACCAGGCCGACGGCTGCGAGCGATCGGTTCGCGTCATCGGTGCTCATGCCTTGGAGGTCGGGGACTTTGACTTCGCGCGCGCGGTTGGCGACGCGCATGCCCGTCAGGAAGAACGCGCCGAACGTGCCGAGCAGCGCGACGCCCAGCACCAGCGTGCGGCCCAAGGTCCAGACGCGCTGGCGGAGCGCTTTCGGCTTCGGCGTCGAGGGCCGGCCTTTTGCGGGCCTGTGGGCGGGCATGAAACCGAAAAAGTGTACTACGCGGCGCCGCGGCGGACCAAAACTGCGGCGAAGAACGCCTCGAGGCCGTGCGCGGCCGGGCTGGTCGCGAGCCAGCCTTCGCCGGTGAGCAGGCTCGCCGGGACGGCCGTCGTGCGATCCCGGGCCGCCAGCGCAAAGTCCGTGTGCGATTGCAGAAAGGAGGTCACGACGGCCGCATTTTCTTCGGGCTCCGACGAGCACGTCGCGTAGACGAGGCGTCCACCGCGCTTCACGGCACCGGCGCAGGCGTCCAGCATCGCCTGCTGATCGCCGGCGAAGCGTGGCAGGTCGTCGGGCGATCGGCTCCATTTCAGATCGGGATCGCGGCGCACCACGCCGAGCCCCGAGCACGGCGCGTCGAGCACGACGCAATCGAAGACGTCGGCGAACGGCAGCGGCCGTTGCGCGTCGAGTCGCGCGATCACCGCGGGGACGTGCGCCCGATTCAGCGTTTCGACGAGCAGGGCGACGCGACCGGCGCGGTAGTCGGCGGCGACGAGCGTGCCGCGCGACAGCCGATCGAGGCGCATGTCGGTCGCCATCACGATTGTCTTGCCGCCGGGCGAGGCGCAGGCGTCGAGCACACGCTCGCCCGGTCGTGCGGCGGCCATGCGCGCGACGAGCTGGGCGCCTTCGTCCTGGATGATGACGTTCGCGCGCAGGGACTCGGACAGGCGGCCGAGCGCGCCGGGCGGCAGGCGGATGGCGTCGGCGACGTGCGGCGCGGGCGTGGCGTCGATCGACTCGGCGCGGAGGCGTGCGAGCAGGTCGTCGTGTGTCACGCCATGGACCGGGCGGACCGTCACGTCCGGCGTCGTGTTGTTGAAGCGGCACCACGTCTCGGCGGCCTCGAAGCCCACGCGGTCGAGCCATCGCGCGGCGAGCCAGGCCGGATGCGACAGCGTGACGGACAGATACGCGACCTTCGCGTCACGATGCGCATCCGCCCCCGGACGTTTCGGCAGGCTGATCGTGCGCTCGCGCCGCTGGAGCGCGCGCAGCACGGCGTTGACGAATCCTGCGGCCCGTGGGGCGTGAAGCGCGCGCACGGCGTCGACCGATTCGTGGACGATGGCGTGTGGCGGGATACGAAGGTGGCGAAGTTGATACGTGGCGATGCGCAAGACGACGAGCGCGCGGGGATCGATCTGGGTCACAGAGCGGCGGCTGGCGGCGGCGATGCAGGCGTCGAGCTCGTTGCGCCAGCGGAGCGTGCCTGCAGCGAGCTCGACCAGGAGCGCCTTGTCGCGATCGGCGACCTCGGCCCGCGCGTCGGCGAGGGCCGCGGCCAGGGTCGTGCGTCCATCTTCGACGGCCAGGAGGGCGCGCGCGGCGGCGACGCGGACCGGGGTCATGCGGCCGGCAGCGGCTCGAACCTCTCGCCGGCCGTCACGTGCCGGCCGTTGAGGAAGGCGCGAACGGACATGGCCGCGCGGCCTTCCGGCTGGATCGAGACGATGCGGAGGAGGCCGGGGGCGCAGGACACGACGAGCGCGTCGGCGTCGACTTCGACGATCGTGCCGGGAGGGACGGAGGAGGTGGATTCGCCGGGCCTAAGAGCGCGTGGCGAAACTTCGAACTTTGAACTTTGAACCTCGAAATTCTCGGAGCGCGTGAGGAGCACGCGGCGACCCTGCAGCATGGCGGCGGCGAGCGGCCATGGCTGCAGGCCTCTGATCTGGTTGTGAATCGTGGCCGCGGGCCGGTTCCAGTCGATCCGGCTCTCGCTGCGCTCGAGGCGCGCGGCGTAGGTGACGCGCGACTCGTCCTGCGGCGTCTCGTCGACCGGTCCGGCTTCGAGGCGATTGACGACGTCGACGAGCAGGTCGGCGCCGGCGGCGGCGACGCGCGGCTCGAGCTCGGCGGTCGTCTCGTTTGGACCGATCGCGAGCTCGACGGTCGCCAGCATCGGGCCGGCGTCGAGGGCCGGCACGACGCGCATGATCGTCACGCCGGTCTTCGTATCGCCGGCGAGCACCGCGCGATGAATGGGCGCGGCGCCGCGCCAGCGCGGCAGGAGCGAGGCGTGGACGTTGATCATCCCGAGCCGCGGCAGGTCGAGCAGCGTCTTGGGAAGGATCTTCCCGTAGGCGGCGACGATCGCGAGATCGACCTGGAGATCCGCGAAGGCGGTCAGGAACGCTTCGTCTTTGAGACGATCCGGCTGGAAGACCGGCACGCCTGTCGCGAGCGCGCGCGCTTTCACGGGACTTGGCGCGAGCTTGTGGCCGCGTCCGCGCGGGCGGTCGGGCTGGGTGACGACCGAGACGACGAGGTGCGAGGAGGCTTGGAGGTGGAGCAGGGAGGGGACGGCGAAGTCCGGCGTGCCGAAGAATGCGAGCCGGAGGGCCATCACCACTTCCCGGCGCGGTCGAGCTTGCGGATCTTGCGGACGATCATGTCGCGCTTGATGCCGTGGATCCGGTCGAGGAACAGCTTGCCGTCGAGGTGATCCAGCTCGTGCTGGAGCGCGCGGGCGAGCAGGCCGGTGCCTTCGATCGTCTGCGGCTGGCCGTGGCGATCGAAGGCGCGCACGACCACGCGCGTCGGGCGCGGGACCGTGGCGGTGAAGCCGGGCACGCTGAGGCAGCCTTCGTCCTCGAGCTGCATGCCGTCGCGATCGACGATCTCCGGGTTGACGAGCGTGATCAGCTCGCCGCCTTTCTTGCCGACGCTGAGATCGATGACGGCGACGCGCAGCGGCACGCCGATCTGCGGCGCGGCGAGGCCGATGCCCGGCTCGGCGTACATGGTCTCGACCATGTCGTCGATGAGCGTGCCGAGCGGCGCGTCGAACGTCGCGACGGGCGCGGCGGGCGCGTGCAGGCCGGCCGCGCCGTACTTCACGAGCGGCCGGAGCATCAGAGCGACTCCGAGAGCGGGCCGAGGCGGGCGTCGAGCGCGGCGGCGTAGTGCCGGCGCGCGGCGTCGATCTCCACCATCGTGTCGGCGCCGAATTTCTCGAGCACGGCGTCGGCGAGCACGAGGCACATCATCGCTTCGCCGACGACCGCCGCGGCCGGAACGGCGCAGACGTCGCTGCGCTCGATCGCGGCGGGCGACTCGAGCATGGTCGTCAGGTCGATGGAGCGCAGCGGCTTCATCAGCGTCGAGATCGGCTTCATCCAGACGGTGACGCGGACGTCCTCGCCGTTGGTGACGCCGCCCTCGAGGCCGCCGGCGTTGTTGGTCGGGCGGAGGACGCCGGGGATCGTGCCGGAGGCGCCGCTGGCGCCGGCGGGCAGGATCTCGTCGTGGACTTTCGAGCCGGGCAGGTGGCCGACGTCGGTGCCGCGGCCGATGCCGACGGCTTTGATGGCCTGGATCGACATCATCGCCTGTGCGAGGCGGCCGTCGAGCTTGCGATCCCATTGGACGTGGCTGCCGAGGCCCGGCGGGACGCCGTGCGCGACGACTTCGAAGGCGCCGCCGACGGTATCGCCCGCGTCCTTCGCCGCATCGATGACGCGGCGCATCTCGGCGCCCACCTTCTCCTCCACGCACCGCACATCGTCTTCGATCGGCAGCGAGAGAATTTGATCGAACGTCACCGATGACGGATCGGCGAGCCCGGCGCTGCCGATCCTCGTGACGTGGCTGGCGACGGTGATGCCGACGTGCTTGAGCAGCGCGCGGGCGATGGCACCGGCGGCGACGCGGGCGGCGGTCTCGCGCGCGCTGGCGCGCTCCAGGATGTCGCGGAGATCGTCGCGGCTGTACTTCACGCCGGCCGACAGATCCGCATGGCCCGGGCGCGGCCGTGTGACGGCTGCGCGGCGCGCGCCGGGCAGCGACTCGTCGGGCGGATCGACGACGCTCATCGTGTGCTGCCAGTTGGTCCAATCTTTATTGCGAATCTGCAGGGCGATTGGACTGCCGAGGGTCTGGCCGCGGCGGACGCCAGACAGGATCTCGGCGCGGTCCTGTTCAATCGCCATGCGGCGGCCGCGGCCGTAGCCCAGTTGGCGGCGCGCGAGGTCGCGGGCCAAATCGTCGGGCGCCAAGGTCAGGCCGGCGGGCACGCCGTCGACGATCACGACGAGCGCCTGGCCGTGCGACTCGCCGGCTGTCAGAAATCGAAGCATCGCGCGCCATTCTATCGAATTTTTTGCAATCACCCCGCAAACAGGCCCGTGAAATGGGCACGAAAACGGGCGCGGGACTTGCACTGTCGGGGCGCGTGTGGCGGGGCGCTTTTGCGGACTGCGCGATCGATCGGCGGCGCGTGTGGCGCGATCTCGCCAGCGGCGCGGCCGTCGCGCCGGCGTACCTGTTCGCGGAGCCGGAGCGTGGTGCGGGCCAGGCGCCGGCCTTTGCCGACGAGCGCCTCGCGCGCCTGGCGCGGCGGGCCGTCGCGGCGATGGACGGCCCGCGCGCGCGCACGACGACGTGGCGGGCACGCGTGCGCGATGCGGACGATGCGCGCGGCGTCGCCGCGGCGATGGCGTCTGCGCTTCGGTGCGCCGGCCACGTCGTAGTCCGGCCCGGCATCGTCGAGCCGCGTCGCGTGCCGGCGCCGTTGGTGCATCGGCACCTCGCGCTGATCGTCGGTGACACGCGCGATCGTGAGGCGCTGCGCGAGTGGCTCCGCGCGGCGGCGCGCGCGAGCCCGCGCGCGCACGGCGTGATCGTGCTCGTCGCGAAAGCAGGACGAAGGCGGCGTCGCGCCGGTCGGCGGGCCTGGATGGAGGATCGGCGGGACGCCTTGCGCGCGTCGACGTTGATCGCCGAGGGCCGGCTTGCCGAAGCCGACGCCTGGATTGCCGTGGCGCTGGCGACCGCCGCCGCAGACGGGCGCGACGCGGCGCCCGAGGTGCGCGACGCGCAGGCGCGCCTGCAGATCGAACGAGACCGCCTCGAGGACGCGCGGTCGGGATGGAGGAGGACGGAGATGTCGCTCGTGCACGCGCTGCCCTTGCTGTTGCAGATCTTCAACGACTCGGAGGACGAGCGGACCGCGCTCGCCGCCGCGTGCGCCTGGGCTCGGCAGCAGTGCTTTGCCGACGCGGTCGTGTTCCTGGCCGAAGACGACGGCCGCGTGCTGGCGAGCGACGGCTGGAAGAGCGACGCGCTGGCCGACGAGGAGCGGCGGGCGATTGCCGAGGCGGCGGCGCTCACGCGTGTGGAACGGCCCGATGGCATCCTGGTGGCGGCGCCCATTCGCTACGGCGGGACGCGCATCGGCGCGGCCGCGATTCTCGGCCCGCGCGAGCGCCGCGAGACGATGAGCGACGCCGTGCTGGCGCTGGCGGCCGCGTCAGGCTCAGCGGTGCGTGGACGGCTGACGACGGTCGCGATCAGCCGCAGCGGCGACGGGCTGTCGACGGAGATTCTGGGGCGGAGCCCCGCGATGGCCGCGGTGCGCGCGGCGGTGGCGCGCGCGGCCGTCACGCCGTTTCCCGTTCTCATCGAAGGCGAGAGCGGCACCGGCAAGGAGCTCGTCGCCCGCGCGCTCCATCGGCTCAGCGCGCGGCGCGATCGGCGGCTGGCGACGTTGAACTGCGCCGCGCTGTCGGACGAGCTCGCCGAGGCGGAGCTGTTCGGACACACGCGCGGCGCGTTCACGGGCGCCATCGCGTCGCGGCCGGGCCTGTTCGAGGACGCGCACGGCGGCACGCTGTTCCTGGACGAAGTCGGGGAGCTCTCGCCGCGCGCGCAGGCGAAGCTGCTGCGCGCGCTGCAGGAGCGCGAGATCCGACGCGTCGGCGAGAACATCCCGCGCCAGGTCGACGTCCGCGTCATGGCCGCGACCAACCGGCCGCTCGCGGACATGGTCGCGGCCGGCGGCTTCCGCGAGGACCTGCTGTTCCGCCTCGCGGTCGTGCGGATGCGGTTGCCGGCCCTGCGCGAGCGCGTCGAGGACGTCCCGCTGCTGGCGCACGTGTTCTGGCGGCGGTTCACGGCCGATGCAGGGAAGCGCGCGGTGCTCGGCGCTGACGCCGTCGCGCGGCTGGTCTGTCATCGCTGGCCCGGCAACGTCCGCGAGCTCCAGAACGTCGTCGCGGGCCTCGTCGTCTTGGCGCCGGCGCGCGGGCGCGTGGCAGCCAGGCACGTCGACATCGTGCTGGCCGAGTCCGGCGCTCGGGCGATCGATCCGCCAACGTCGCTGGAGTGGGCGCGGCGGCAATGCGAGCGGCGGACGATTGCGGCGGCGCTCGCGCGGCACGGCGGCCGTCGCGCCGCGGCCGCGCGCGAGCTCGGCATCACGCGTCAGGGGCTCGCGAAGGCCGTGCGACGTCTTCGTCTGACCGGCGGGCGCGATTCGATCGAAGGGGTTGCTTGAGCGCGTCCGTTGCGGCCATGATGCCGAGCGTTCGATGCGCCGGTTCCTCCTTCGTCGTCTCGTGCTCACGATTCCCGTGTTGCTCGGCGTGGCGACGCTCGTCTTCGCGCTGATCCATCTCGTCCCTGGCGATCCGGCGCAGGTGATGCTCGGCGACTCCGCGCTGCCGAGCGACGTCGCGGATCTGCGCGCGAAGCTCGGCCTCGATCGGCCGCTGCTGGAGCAGTACGAGCGCTACATGGTGCGGCTCGCGCACGGCGATCTCGGCACGTCGTTCCGTTACAACACGCCGGTGACGCGCGAGATCGCGCACCGGATGGGACCGACGGCGGAATTGGCCGTGACCGCCATGGTCGTCGCCATCCTCATCGCCATCCCGCTCGGCGTGGTGGCTGCGCTGTTCCGCGGGACGTTCGTGGATCACGCGGCGACGACGATGTCGCTGGCGGGGATGGCGATGCCGAACTTCTGGCTGGGGCCGGTGCTGGCGCTGGTGTTCTCGGTCGAGCTCGGCTGGCTGCCGGTGTCGGGCAGCGGCACGTGGGCGCATCTGGTGCTGCCGTCGGTGACGCTCGGCGCGGCGCTGGCGGCGATCACGGCGCGGATGACGCGCGCGAGCCTCGGCGAGGAGCTGCGCGAGCTCTACGTGCTGGCGGCGCGCGCGCGCGGCCTGTCTCAGACGCGCGCGGTCGTCGTCCACGCGTTTCGCAACAGTCTGATTCCGGTCGTGACGATTCTCGGTCTGCAGCTCGGCGCGGTGCTGACCGGCACGATCATCACCGAGACGATCTTCGCGTGGCCGGGCGTCGGGCGGCTGCTGATTCAGGCGATCAACTTCCGCGACTATCCGCTCGTGCAGGGTTGCATCCTGCTGATTGCCGTCACCTACGTGACGATGAACCTCATCGTCGATGTGCTCTACGCGTGGCTCGATCCGCGCATCCGGCACGAATGATCCGGCGGCTGGGCGTCCTCGTCGTGATCGTGACGATCGCCGCGGCGATCGTGGGACCGTTCATCGTGCCGATGAGCGCGACGTCGCAGGACCTGCCGCAGCGGCTCGTCGGGCCGATGTGGGGCCATCCGCTCGGCTTGGACGAGCTTGGACGCGACGTGCTCGCGCGGCTGCTGGCGGGCGCGCGGGTCTCGCTGCTCGTCGGCGTCTTCGTCGTGTCGATCTCGGCCGTCGTCGGAACGCTTGTCGGGTCGATCGCGGGGTACGCGGGCGGGTGGATCGACGAAGTCATCGGCCGTGTGATGGACGTGCTGCTCGCGTTTCCCGGCATCCTGCTGGCGATCGCGCTCGTCGCCGTCCTCGGTCCCAGCCTGACGAACGTCGTCATTGCGCTGGCGTCGATCGGATGGGTCGGGTACGCGCGGCTCGTGCGCGGGCAGGCGCTGAAGATTCGCGAGCTCGAGTACGTGCAGGCGGCACGGGCGCTCGGCGCGACGGCGCCGCGCATCCTGCTGCGCCACGTGATTCCGGCAACGCTGTCGCCTGTCATCGTGCAGGCGACGCTCGGCATGGCGAGCGCGATCATCGCGGAGGCGTCACTGAGCTTCCTCGGCCTCGGCGTACAGCCGCCGACGCCGAGCTGGGGCACGATGCTGGACGCCGGCCGATCACACCTGCTCGACGCGCCGCACTTGACGCTGTTCCCCGGCATCGCGATCGCATTGCTCGTGTTGGGATTCAATCTTTCGGGGGAGATGTTGAGGGACAGATTGGATCCAAGGACCTAGGTTCAGGGGTTCTCCGTTCTCGGTTCTCCGTTCTCCGTTCGCGTTCTCGGTTCTTCGGCGGCGGAGTCCAGAACCCAGAACGAGAACCCAGAACCTAGAACGGAGAACCGAGAACCGAGAACCTACTGCGTGCCTTCGCTATCGTGTCTTTGCACTCGCTCGAGCAGTCCTTGCGTCTCGGCGTCCGTCTCTCCCAATTCGATCGCCATCGTCAGGAACTCGCGCGCGGTGCCGGTGTCGTCGGCGGCGAGCGCGAGCGTGCCGATGCGGCGGGCGCGGTGCGCGCGTGTGTCGGGCGACGCGAGGTCGCCTTCGAGCACATCGAGCGAGATCAACGCGTCGCGCGCGACGTCCGGGTGCGACTGGCGCTCCGCGGCGTCGGCGAGGAAGGCGAAGGCCTCGGGATCGATCGGCGGCGTGGCGGCGGCTTCGCGGAGCGCGCGCTCGGCGCCCGGGATGTCGCCGGAGAGGTAGAGCGCGCGCCCGAACAACGCCAGCGCCTCGCTGCGCCGCGGCGTGCCGTTGGCCACGGACGCCAGCGACGAGAGCGCCAGCGGAATCGCCGTGGGCTCGTGCAGACGTTCGGCGCGATCGACGTAGATGCGGCCGAGGGCGATGGCCACGCGCGGATCGGAGGACGCAACGGCGGCGACGCTCGGCCGCTGCAACACGTCGAGGGCATCGTCGTAGCGGCGCGCGCGGAGCAGGGCCATGGCGAGCGCGATCTGGCGGCCGGTGCGGTCGTCGAGCGAGGCGAGCGCGGTCAGCTCGTCGGTCTCGTCTGCGGCGCGTCCGCGCTCGCGATAGAGGTCGGCCAGCTCGTCGCGCGCGGACAGCATCGCCGGCGCGAGCTTGACCGCGCGCTCGAGCGACGCGATGGCATCGTCGGGCTGCTGTGCGTCGCGATAGACGAGGCCGAGCAGATAGTGCGCCTCGGCCATGCCGTCGTTGCGCGCGATCGCGCGCTGCAGCGGGCCGCGCGCAGCGGCCGGAAACCCGGCGCGATAGCGCGCGAGCGCCAGCTCGTAGAGGAGATTCGGATCGGCGTCCTTCAGACGATCTGCGGCCTGCGCGAGCCAGTCGGCCGCTTCGGCGTAGCGGCCTCTGCGCTCGTAGAGATGACCGAGCGCCTCGAGCGGCTCGACGGCGTCGGGCGCCAACCGGCGCGCCTCCTGCAAGTCCCTGACGGCGCGATCGTTCTGATCTTGCGCGGCGTAGGCTTCGCCGCGGCGGTAGAAGGCGACCATCGACGCCGGCCGCAGCGCCAGCGCGCCGCTGAACGCCTCGATCGCCGCGTACGGCCGGCCGCGCCGCAGCGCCTGCTCGCCCTGGTCGAGGAGCAGACGATAGTGCTGCTCCTGATTGAGCCGCTGCAGCACGAGCAGGCCGGCGGCGGCCAGCACGACCACGGCGGTCAGCAGGGCAGTTTTGCGCACGGGGGGATTGTACGCTCACGTGCGGGCTGCGCTCTGCGGTAGGTTCTCGGTGCTCCGTTCTGCGTTCTCGGTTCGGGTTCTAGGTTCTCGGTTCGGGTTCTGGGTTCCGCGGTCGAAGAACCGAGGAACCCGAACGCAGAACGGAGAACCCAGAACCCAGAACCCAGAACCCAGAACCCAGAACCCAGAACCGACTCTAGCCCCTCCCCGAGAGGGAACCTTTCCCCCTCCCCGGTGTCGAATGAGGTACGGGCAACTTCCATTCGAGATCGCATGGCAGCGGGTGTACCATGGCGGAGACCACCGTTGTGAAGCCGATTCGCGCGATCGCATGGCCGAACGCAGAGACCGGTAGCGACTGGGCCCTGGTCCAGCAGTGCAATGCCGGCGACGAGATCGCGTGTACCCGGCTCGTCGCGGATCATCAGCGCATGGTCTACGGCTTGGCGCTGCACCTGCTCGGCGACGCCCAGGAAGCAATGGATCTGTCGCAGGAAGTCTTCCTGCGCGTCTTTCGCACGCTGACCCAGTTCCGCGGTCAGTCCTCTCTTCGCACCTGGATCTATCGCATCGTCGTCAACCAGGCCTCGAACCGGCAGCGCTGGTGGCGCCGGCGGCACCGCTCACAGCAGGTCGCGCTCGACGACCACGTGGCGCATTACGGCGAGATCGCGGAGTGGCGGCAGTCGGCGATGCCGGACCGCGTGCTGCAGCAGGTGGAGACGAAGGATCGCGTGCAGCACGCGCTCGCCGAGCTGCCATTCGATCAGCGCGCGGCCATCGTCCTTCGTGAAATCGACGGCCTGAGCTACGAAGAGATCGCCGACGCGCTCGGCGTGGCCGTTGGCACGGTGAAATCGCGACTGGCTCGCGCGCGGGGCTCGCTGCGCATCGCCTTGGGGCACCAATGATCACGTGCCGTGCCGTGCGTCGTGCGATCAGCCCGTTCGTCGATGGCGAGCTGGGCGGGGCCGAGCGGCTGGCCATCGCGCGGCATCTGGACCTGTGCGCCGAGTGCGCGTCGCTCGTGCAGTCGACGGTCGAGGTCGGCGATGCCTTGCGCGCGTCGGCCGAGGCCGATCGCCGTCTGCCGTCGTTCGCCGGCATGACGGCGAACGTGATCAGCCGCACGCGCGCCGAGTCGGCGCAGTCCTGGCGCGCGTATATCGTGCACGCCTGTGACGGCTGGCACTGGGCGATCGTCGGCAGCGGCGCCCTGGCGGCCACGTTCATCTCGACGGTGCTCGTCTCGGCGATTCTGGCGTTCGGGCCGGCGCCGCAGCGGGAGGACTCGCTGTCGGCGCTCATGGCCAATCTCGGCTCGCCATCCGGCGCGATGTTCCTGTGCGGGGCGCCGTCCGGCAGCAATCAGGACGCGCGCCTGTTTCAGATCGACAACGGCACGCCGGCCGCATCGCGGATGACGACGGCGCTGGCGGTGAACTCGGTGGCCTGCCGGACCTCGTCCGAAGCGGACATCGTCGAAGCGCTGGCGGTGGCGATGACGGGCTCGTCCGGCCACGTCATCGCGCTCGATTCGATGCATCCGGCCGAGCGCAAGTACATCGAGAACCTGCTGGACGAAATCGCCCTTCGACGCGCCGTGCCCGCAGGGCCGACTGCCGGCCGGACCATCAATGTCCACGACCTGCGCCTGGTGACCGGCATGGCCGTCGTCGCCAAAGCGTTGTAGGCAGACTTCGAGCTTCGACCTTCGAAAGTTGAGGCGCCTGTCGGCGTCTTGACCTATCCTCTCGGGCATGTTCGCCACCGCTCGAGTCCCCACGCTGTCGTCCACTCACGTTCCGCCGCGCACGCATCCGTCCGCCTGGCGGCGGCTCGCGCTCGAGCTCGTCGCGGCCGCGGCTGCCGCGACGGAGATGATGTCGTTTCTCGAGCACCTCGACGAGCTGCGCAAGCGGCTCATCTGGGCGCTCGTGTCCGTGGCCATCGCGTTTGCCGTCTGCTGGACGTGTTCGGGCGAGTTGTACGACATCGCCGCGGCGCCGATCCGGGCCAATCCGTCGGTGATCCTTTCGGTGTCACGGCCACAAGACGTCTTCGCGTTGTCATTCAAGGTGACGCTCGTCGGCGCGCTGTTTCTGTCCGCGCCATTCGTGCTGTGGCAGGTGTGGCTGTTCGTGTCGCCGGGATTGTACGCGCACGAGCGGCGATACGCGGTGCCGCTCGTGCTGGCCGCATCGATCTTCTTCCTGCTCGGCGGCGCGTTCGGCTATTTCATCGCGTTCCCGGCCGCGCTGACGTTCCTGCTCGATTGGACCGCGGCGCTGCACCTGACGCCGATCATCGACGCGTCGGCCTATTTCGATCTGTTCTTCACCGTCGTCGTCAGTCTCGGCGTCGTGTTTCAGATTCCGATCGCGATCTTCGTCCTGAGCCGCATCGGCCTGGTGACCGCGCGCTTCCTGCTCGTCAATCTCAAGTACGCGGTCTTCGTGGCGGCGATCATCGCGGCCATCATCACGCCGACGACCGATCCCGGCAACATGCTGATCATCGCCGGCCCGATGGTCGTGCTCTACGCACTGGGCATTCCGATCGCGTGGGCGTTCGGACGACGACGGACGGGCGGGGAAGATTAGTTTGGAGCATTCATGAGTCTGCTGGATCTGCGCGTCGCCGTCAGGCGGCTGTCGAAGCGCCCCGCGTATTGCGCCTTTGCCGTCGCGTCGCTTGCAGGCGGCGTGGCCGTGGCCACGGTGGCGTTCTTACTCGTTCGGCCGCTGCTGTCGCCGAGTCTCGGCGTTCCGCAGGCCGATCGCATCGCCGTGCTGACGACCCCGCAGACAGGGAACGCCGGACCGCGTTGGCAAAGTGCGGTCTCGCTGACGGACTGGTGGACGATGGCGGATCGGCTGCGCGCCGATCGTCCGGCCGCGTCGGCACCGTTCTACGCGAACGTCGCGTTCGCCGGGAGTGCGCAGCTCGGCCGGCTGGAGGCTGTCAGCGGATCGTATTTCGAGACGTTGGCGCAGAGGCCAGGCCGCGGACGACTCCTCGGCGCAGCAGACGATGACGAGCGGCAGCGCGTCATCGTCGTCAATCGTTGGTTCTGGCGCAGCGCGCTCCGTGAAGACGCGACGATGCTCGAGCAGCCGATTGTCATTTCCGGCGAGTCCTACCGCATCGTTGGCGTGCTCGACAGCGCGTTCGCGGGGATCGATCTCAATCCGGCGTCCCCGACGATCGGTTGGGTGCCGCTGAGCACGGCCATCTCGAGCCGTTTGGTGGGAGCGGATCCGAGCGCGCCGCAACTGACCGTGCTCGTTCAGGCACGAGGGAGCGTTAGCGTGAGGCAATGGGGGCAACGGATGTCTGCCCTCGGCGCCGCGTTGGACGTCTCGTCGCCGTTGGTCGACGGCCAGAGGCGATCGAGCTCTGGCCGACGGTGGTCCGTGGCAACGCTGGATCGGGTCACGCGATCGAGCGCGGCCACGCGGTATCTCCTGATTGGTCTCGGCATGGTCGGCGTCATCGTGCTCGCCGTGTCCGTCAATCTCGCCAATTTGACATGGATGAGGATGACGTCGCGGCTGCACGACGTCTCCGTCTGCCGCGCGCTCGGTGCCTCGAGAGCACGCGTGTTCGCCGGACTGCTCGCCGAGAACGTGATCATCGCGTGTCTGGGATCCGCTGTCGCATGGGCCGCCGTCAGAGCGCTGCTGTGGGGACTCTCGCAGTCGAAACTGCTGCCCGCGCATCTGGATGCGTCGACGCGACTGACGGTGTGGGATCCGGTCGTCTTCGGATCGACCGTCATGCTGCCGGTCGGCGCGCTGCTCGTCTTCGGGGCGTGGCCGGCGTTCAGCTACGCTCGACACGTCAAGGATGGCCTCGCGGTCGGCATGTCCGTCATCTCCGGACGAATGACGACGGCGCGCCGCTTGATCCGATGGCAGGTCGCCGTCGGTGTGACGTTCGTGCTGATTGCCGGTGCGGTCGTCCAGATGCTCGGCGACGAGCCGAAGCCGGGCGTCGATCTCGATCGGCTGGCCGTCGTCGAGCTGGCGTTTCCGGCGCAATGGGATCGACCGCGTGTCATGGAGACGCTACGCGATCTCCTGCCGCGCGCGCAGACGTGGTCGAACGTCGAGGAGATCGCCGCGACAGCAGGGTTGCCATTTGGATTGCGCGCGCCCTTGGCCAGGCTCTCGCTCCCCGGACGCCGCGATGTGCAGGAATCGGCGGTGATCGTCGCCTCGACCGATCGCCTTGGCGCCGTGCTGGGACTTCGCGTGCTTCGCGGGCGCTGGCCTGCGGGAACCGACGAGGAGATGGCGGTCAGCCAGCAGTGCGCAGAAACGCTCTTCGGCGACGCGAATGCTGCGCTCGGACAGATCGTCGACGTGGAGATCGTCGCGGCCAGTCAGCCGTCCCACGGTACTCGGCGGGTCGTCGCGGTCGTCAGCAATACGGCCGCGGTGCATGTGTCGAGCCAGGGCAGCGTGGCGTACATCCCGCTCGTCGAAGCACAAGCCGCTGACGTCGCGATTGTCGTACGATCCACCGGTGATCCGGAACGTGCACTGACGGCTGTGCAGCAGGCGCTGCAGCGCGAGGCGCCAGGCGTGGCGACCGTACGCGCGGGAACGGGATGGCAAGTTCTGGCAGGTCCTTATGTGCGCCTGCGCCTCGTCGAGCTGATCTCGCTGGGCCTGGCGGCCATGGCCATGGTGCTGACGGTGGTCGGACTGTGCGGCGTGCTGACACAGTCGGTCACCTTGCGCAGGAAGGAGATCGCGCTTCGGTTGGCTCTCGGCGCAACGCCGGCGCGGATCCGTTCGAACGTGCTGAGCGCGGCAACGCGATGGGTGTTCGAGGGGCTGCTCATCGGCGAGCTGCTGGGAACGCTCACGAGAGGGCTCCTGCGTGTCGTCGTTGGGGCTAACGTCCCGATGATGGATGGGTTCGGCACGTTCGTCGCCGTCGTGACGTGTCTGTCCGTGGCTGCTCTGGCCGCGTACGCGCCCGCACTGACCGCAAGCGCGATCCGGCCACAGGCCGTCCTCGCCGCCGCGGACGAGTCGATCTAGCTGCGACGTCGTCCGAAGTTCGAAGAACCCAGAACC
>CAZNMF010000038.1:0-28056 GCA_964573795.1 uncultured Solibacteraceae bacterium | reverse complement strand
CGGCGCGTCCACCTTCGCCAAGGCTACGGTGGACAAGTAAGCCGTAAGCCTCGAGCCGTAAGCCGTAAGCCATCATGGATCTCCTCCGTCGCGACCACGCCGTCCTTCTCGTCATCGACATGCAGGAGCGCCTGCTGGCCGCGTTCGCCGAGGAGCGGCGCGCGCCGGTCGTGCGCAACGTGCTCATTGCGATCGACGCCGCGAAGGTGCTCGGCATTCCGGTCCTCGTCTCCGAGCAGTATCCGAAGGGCCTCGGGCCGACGATCCCGGAAATCCGCGAGCGCTTCGGTGACGCGTTCGCGCCGGTCGAGAAGATCGTCTTCAGCTGCGGCCGATCGGCCGAGCTTCGCGCCGCGCTGGACGCGACGCAGCGCCGCGATGTGATCCTCTGTGGCGTCGAGTCGCACGTCTGCGTGCTGCAGACGGCCATCGATCTGATCAACGACGGCTATCGCGTCTACGTCCCTGCCGATGCTGTGACCTCGCGCCGCCAACTCGACTGGGAGCGCGGCACCGCGCTGATGGAACGCGCCGGCGCCATCGTCGGCACGACCGAGCTGTTCCTGTTCCAGCTTCTCGAACGCGCGGGCACGGATGAGTTCAAAGCAATTTCGAAGCTGGTGAAGTAGGGTCAGTCAGCGGCGCGCGTTCTCGTCCAACCGCGCCTGATGCGGCCGCACGTCGAGCGCCTGCGTGATCTCACGGCCTTCGACCAGTTCGACACGAGTCGCCAGGCTCGAGAGCGCCTCGAAGAACGCGACGTCCGTCTTCTCGTCGAGCACCAGTCCGCTCGTGGCCACGGCGTTGTAGACGCCGGCCGGTAGACCCGTGACCTCGTAGGCGCCGTCGCTCCGCGGCCGGACGATGCGGATTCGCCTCGACCGCACCGTCCAGAATCGCCTGTCGGCGCTGAACACGATGACGTCGGATTCCGCCATCGGGCGGCCTCTCGGATCAGTCACTGTCCCCTTCAGCCTCGCCGGCCGATCAGTCATGGTGAGGACGATCTCACGCGTTTGCTCCGGAGCGATGTCGATAGGCTCGTCGAGCGCATCACGCCCATCGACGAGCGCCGATCGCGCAACCCAGTGCGGATCCGCGGGAGTGACGCGAACGATATAGCGGCCGCCGGCGAGCGCCATCGGTGGTGTGACGAATGCTCGATCGCGATCCGCGAGCGCGCTGCCGCCGCCGCGGATCGTCGTCCACTCGCGAGCAGGCGTCACCGCCATGACCCCCCAGCCGACGCGATACGGCTTCGAGCTTGCGCCGTCGAAGACGACGCGCGTCGTCACATTCGCCGTCGGCGCCGGCGAGAGATCCAGGGTTGTCGATGTCGGCGTCACGCCGTCCGTGTCGATCTCACCAACGGCGCTTGCACCTTCCGTGTTGGCGACGATCCGGTAGTGGCCCGCCGGCACACGCGCGAACGTCGCCACGTCTTTTCCAGGCACGGCAAGCCGTTGCTCGAAGTCTGGCCGATCGAGTGTCAGATATATCGTCCCGCCGCCGGTTGAAGCCGAGTGGAGGCGAACTTCGAGCGGCGCAGTTCGCACGTGCAGCCGGAAGTCGATGCCCTCAATCTCTTTGCCGCCGACGACCGGGACGCGCGTCGCGTGCGGCAAGTCCGTGTTCGGATAGTAGATATCGAGCGCCCCGTCTTCCATCGGTAACCGCGCCATGACGACCTGCCGTCCTTCGGCCACTTCGGTCAGCCGGTAGCGGCCATCCTTGCCGGTCGTCGTCGAATGGAACGGCGCCCAGACGTCGGTGTCCGCGACTGGCTGGCCTCGTTCGTCCATCACTCTGCCGCTGATCGTGCCGAAGCGGCTCATCGCGATGTCGGCTCGAACCGACGTGTCGGCTCCGACGAGGATGGGCGTGCCTTCGCCGAGCCGACGCGTCTGCCCGTAGATGATGTCCGCGTATCCGTCGCGTGACGCCGTCAGTGTGTAAATGCCTGGCGCAAGACCGGACAACACGAACGAGCCGTCACCGGCGGAGACGGCAGAATCGACGGGCGCATGCTGTTCGTCTTCGACGCGAAGTCGCACACGGTCAAGGCCATGTCCATTCGTCGTCACGCGGCCTGCGATCGTTCCCGAGCCGCTCGCGTGCAATTCGACGCTCGACGAAGACCCGGCCATCAACGCGGCCGTTCCGATCGGGTGCGGCACGCCCAACAAGATCGTCGCGGCGTCGAGATCGCGAGTGACCGACACGTCAGCCGATGACTGCCATCGATCGCTCGGGCCCAACACGTCACACGACGAATCCGTTGCCTCGGCGGAAAGACGGTAGGGGCCGACCGGCACGTCCATGAAGACGAACGTACCGTCTGGTTGCGTGATCGTGGTCGCGGTGGCCGACGAGCCGCGAAGTTGCAGCCAGATCAGTGGCGGCAGCCGCTGCCCCAGTACGCGCCCACGGATCGAGACGCTCGGACGCAACTGCAGGTCGACGTCCGCGCGTCCGGCGACGCCGCTCGCTACTCGTACGCGCGTCGCCTGCTCGAAGGACACCACATCCGGCGCGAACGTCGTGACGTAGCTCGATCGCAAACCATCGGCGGCCGGCGGCGGCGTGAGCCCTGGCATGACGGTCAGCTCGAATCCACGGGCGCGATCGACCAGCGCCGTCACGGGCTCGATCTCGACGGGCTCGACGTATTCGAAATCGCCGGCTGCGCGCGGAGCCGAGAGGATGCAGGCAGGCACGCCGGGAAGTTGGGTCCGGTGCTCGGACCGCACCAAGACGACGTACGTGCCTGGCGGCAGATCGGAAAATCGGTACTCACCGCGGGCGTTGGTCACGGCGCGATGGCCGGCCTGCGGGTCCGATTCGGACATGGCAGTCAAGGCCTGTTCCGCGAGGGCTGCTGTCACGATGACATCCTCGACGAGATGCCCTCGTTCGTCGCGGACGATGCCCGTCAGAACGGCAGCATCCGCACCATCAGCGGCGCGCTGCCCCATCACGTCTGGACGGCTCTGCGCAGCCGCCAGAACAAGTGCCCAGATTCGAGCGCGCGAACGCCAGTCGACCCTCATCGGCAATGAATGTCTTCAATCCGTTCGAGCCGATCGCGCGACGATCGTCTCAAAAGTGGACACCAGGTCGCTCTGAGTCAGCGCTTCCTCGAGTAGACGGAGCGTGCGCGTGATCCGCTGAGCGTCGAGGCTCGCATGGTGGATTCGCCAAAGCGCACGCGCATCGTCGAGGTCCTCATGACCGGCGCAAGCGCGGTCAGCAGCTCAACCGCGGCGGGCGGGACTGGCACGGTGGAACATCTCCGCCAGGCGTACGTGAGACTGCAGATCTTCGTCTCGACTCGCCGCGTCAGGCCAGAGTGGATCGTGCTGAAGCGCCTGGCGGCGAAGCTCTTCGGCGACGCGGAAGCCCTCGGACGGTCCGAGGCGCAGGATGCGCTCGCCCCAATAGGCATCCTTGTTCTCCCGCACGGCCTCCCAGTCTCGAGAGACGTACGCCTGGATGTCGCGCGTGATCACCACGGGCATTGTACCGAGGGCCGCGTTGGGAGGCTAGACGCCGAGCGTGTGGCGACTCTCGCCGGGCGCAGCTGATATGCCGCTCCGCAGCAACGTCATGACGAGCGCCCCATGACGAGACGCTTCGCGCGTCCGGCCATCTTCACAATTCTCGCAGCGCTTCGCCCGGCTCGATCCGCGCTGCCCGGCGCGCCGCGATGCACGACGAAGCCCCGCCCACGGCCACAAGCGCGAGCGGCACGCCGACGATCACGGTGACGCGGCGGATCGAAGAGCCTGACTTCGTCGCGGAGGACACCGCGCGCAGCGAACAGACGACACGCTCGCCAATTGACAGCAGATGAGATTTGGGTGTACAGAGCCTGCTACTCCCCTACGCGAGTGGTGTATTTCCTACTCGGCTCAAGAGCCATCTTTGGACGGCAGGATACACGCCTCGGCGCACCAGTTCGCTTCGGCTACGCGAGCCTAGCCGATGACCGTTGGCTCGCGGGAGGGATGGGTATGAACCGGACACATCACGTCCACTTCCGGGTCAGCGCGAAGGAATGGGCGATTCTTCAAGAGCTCGCTGCAGCCGACGAACTTGCGGTGTCATCCGTCCTTCGTTCACTCATACGACGCGCAAACGACGGCAAGACGAATGGAACTGCGACGGCTCGTGCGAGTCTCGAGCGCGGGACGCCAACACCGTTCGTTAACACGACGAACCGGCGGCAATAAAAGCGCCTCCGACGACCGTTTTCTGGTACACACGCGGTACCACGACGAGGACAATGGCAGTTCACGGTGCTATGGTTCGATAGCCTCGCGACTCGAGGAAGACGCACGGGCCGCTAGCAGTTGTCTATTCCGGATTTCCCATGGATATGGATCCAGAAGCCGTCGGCGTAGGCGAGGCACCTCGTTCTTCGACAGCACCAACCGCGCCAACGCTTCGCACGACGGCGCTCCGCGCACTCAGATCTCTGTCATTGGACAGGCTGGCGAGCGTTGTCGTAATTGCCACGTGCCTCGTGCTGCTTTGGCGACAGTCCCACGCCGCACGTCCGACGTCCGCTCCGCCCGTATCAGTACCGAATGACCCCATTCGTCTCGACGGCGCTCCTGTATTTGGCGACCCGCACGCCTCCGCGGTCATGATCGAGTATACGGATTTCGAATGCCCGTTCTGTGGGCAGTTCAGCCGTCAAATACTTCCGCGGCTTCGCCATCAGTATCTCGACAAGGGTTTACTCTCTCTGGTGCTTCGCAACCTGCCGAGCGAAAGCATCCACCCCAATGCGATGAATGCCGCCAAGGCCGCTAGGTGCGCTCAGGCTCAGGACCGCTACGATCAGATGCACGAGAGCCTATTCAATGATCAGCACGATCTGAGTCGGGCCAGCCTTTTCCGCAGAGCTGAGATTCTCGGGCTTACGATGACAACGTTTGAGCAGTGCTTCGAACATGAAGCTGAAGCGCAGGTCCGCAAGGAAGTCGATGACGCCTCGTCTCTCGGCATAACCGGCACACCTTTCTTTGTCATCGGCTCACGTAAGCCGGATGGCTCAGTCCAACCGGTGACTGCCATTTACGGTGCTCGACCGATTACCGAGTTCCAGAAGGCAATTGCCGCGACCGCTCAGACCGACACGAGTTCCCGACAATAGGAGTATCAAGGAGGATCAGATGGGCGTTCTACGAAATCTGGGAACAGCGGCGCTACTCGCGTCAGCGTTTGTCCACCCCAAGAGCCTGCGGGCCGATAGCTGCCTGCCTCCAGAAGCGTATAGCTGCTCCTACTATCTCGGCGTCTGTCAGACTTGGTTTCCCGAGCAGTGTGACATGTGGATCGGTAGCGACTACAGCTACGAGTACGCGGAGTATTACTGCGTCGAGGATACTTGGTCAAGTGGCTGTCCTGAACATGGCACGTCCGTGCAATTTGACTACACCTACGGGTGCTGGGCTTGCGTTCTCGGCTACTGACGGCGCGAATCCCATGCCGGCCGGCACGGCGCATAGCCACGGTCGCCATGCTCGCGATGACGCTTGGGCCGGCGAGCGCCCAGCGCGCTCGTGATCAGGGCGTGATCGCGGGCCACGTCGTCGACCGGACTACGAAGCGGGCAATTCGCAGCGTGGTCGTGACCGTCGATGGTGCGACGTCGCGGCGCACTCTCACGGATGAGAATGGCGAGTTCGCATTCGCGGCGTTGCCAGGCGGCACGTACCGTATTGCAGCCGAGAAGACAGGCTACGTCCGCGGTGCGTTCGGCCAGCGTCAAGCCGGCGGCGCCGCCGCTCCCCTTACGATCGCCGCCGGGCAACGCGCCGAGGCCGTCGATATCGGGCTGTGGCGGCTCGCAAGCATCTCGGGCTCTGTGCAAGAGGAGGACGGCGAGCCTGTCGTCGGTGTGACCGTCCGCGCATTGCAGTCCATTTGGCAAGAGGGTCGCGCTGTGCTGCGGGCAGCCGCAGGAGCGCAAACGGACGACCGTGGCGCGTACCGCATCGATGGCCTGACGCCGGGTACATACGTGGTCGTCGTGCCGTTTACCCGCATCACTTTTCCCACATCCGTGCTTCCGCCGATGGGGTCAGCGCGGCCGAGCGGGTTTGTGGCCGTTGGTACCGACGCGGCGGTACAGCAACAAGGACTGCCGTTTCGTCCGTCGCCTGACGGTGAAGAGTCGGCCGGCGTATACCGAAGCACATTCTGTCCACAGGGAGGCGACCTCGCAGCCGCGATGACCATCTCTCTGGGCGCCGGGGCAGATCGAAGCGGCATCGATTGCACGGTGCAGGCCGAGGCCGGGTGGACGGTATCGGGATCCGTTGGGACCAGCGACGGCACGCCGCCACCGGTCGTGAAGCTGCGCCTCGTTCCTTCCGATGCTGACGCCATGGAAGCCTGGAACGATTTCGATCCTGCGCGAGGGCACGGGCGGCCGACGCGAGGCGAAGACTTTGGCTTCGATCCGGTACTCGATCTCTCCGACTTGGCGATTTCGCCCGGAAACGGCCGATTCACATTCGTCGGCGTGCCGAGCGGACGCTATGAGTTGCTCATGCTCGATTTCCCAGGACGAACGCCACCCGCGCCGCCATCGATCGAAATCGGCCGCATGATCGCGATCGGAACCGACGGCCTACACGGGCAGCTCATGGCGCCGCGACGGCAGTTTCCGCCCAATCGGCCCACGTACTTTGCGCGGCAGGATATTCAAGTCGTCGACCGTGACGTGACCGCAGAAGTCGTCATTCGCCCTGCCGCCCGTATCAGCGGGAAGATCGTGTTCGGTGATGGCTCCTCCCAGCCGACAGGGGATGCGTTCAGAAGCGTCGACATTCTTCAGGAGCCCGCGGACGGTCGGCAGTGGGGTCCGCTGCCGTCATTCGTCGGTCCCGATTGGATCTTCACGACGTATGGCGCTCCGGAAGGGAGCTATTTCCTGAATGTGACGGGCAACCTGCCTGGCTGGTACTTGACGTCGATCACACACGACGGCCAGGACCTGACCGAAATGCCTCTACGCCTTGGGGCTGCCGACGTCACAGACGTCGTCGCCACATTCACGCATCGTCCGCAACAGGCCTCCATCTCCGGACGAGTCCTGCGTTCGATGGGGCGGCCGGACGATGCCGCTGTCGTGATCGCCTTTCCGTCGGATCGGCGCAAATGGGCAGACGACGTGCCGTGGTCGCGGTTCGTTCGTTCTTCCGCGACGGGACCGCAGGGCGAGTATCTGATCGACGGCCTACGACCAGGCGACTATTGGCTCGTGGCCACGTCCACTGAGAATGCCGTCTCCAGCCGGCGTGACGCTTCGGACTTTTATGGGAAGCTTGTCACGCAGGCGACGCCGGTGCATCTGGTCGTCGGACAAGCGTTTCGAGATCTGAACACGGTGGGTTCAAGCGGTCGCTGAACGACCTACGCCAGTCATGGGTCGCATTCATTTGATAACGATCGCTGGAAAGCACGCGCCAATCCTGCCGGCGATGCTTTCTCACTATCGTCGCCTAGGAGCTGACGATCTCAAGGTTGTCATCCATTCCGACGACTATCGCGCAGAGCACATCGCATCCACTCAACAAGTCGCGCTAGAACAAGGGGCAGACGTAGAAGCGATTGCCGTCGTTCCATGGCATATGTCTCTCAACACGATGATCTACGCGCAAGTGCGTGCGAGGCACCCTGATGATTGGTTCCTCATCGCCGATCAGGACGAGCTACAAACGTATCCAGACGGGCTCATCGACGTCATCACGCATTGTGAGCGGCAGGGCTACGATTTCATCGAGGGCGCACTGGTAGATCGAGTGACGAGGACGGGCGAGCTATCGCCGGTGACGTCAGCGATTTCACTTTGGGATCAATTTCCGCTCGCCGGCCTGATATCGGGCCGAATCGTCGGCACGTGCATCAACAAAATAGTTGCCGCCAAAGGACGCGTCAGACTCGTCCACGGTCAACATTTCTCGCTATCAGGAAGAGGATGTCCCGTCGAAAGCATTTATATCCAAGTACATCATTTCAAATGGGTCGACGGCCTCGTGCCGTCTCTGACCGCCAGGCTCGACCATCACGCCCAGTACTCTGACGAGTGTCGACGCGTCATTGATTACTTGCGCCGCTCTGGCCGACTGGATGTTGAGCGTTCTGACCTGATGATGTCGGAATGCGTTGAAGACTACCCTCATTGGGCAAAGGTTCGCGAATGGCGTACGTGGTCGCAGGTGTTCTCGCCAGATCTCACGGCAAGAGCGAACGCGACGCCACTGGCGATCGGGTGGCGATCGTCCCTTGCCTAGCGACGTCTGCGTGCTGCAGACGGCCATCGATCTGATCAACGACGGCTATCGCGTCTACGTCCCTGCCGATGCCGTCACGTCCCGCCGCCAGCTCGACTGGGAACGCGGTACCGCGCTCATGGAACGCGCCGGCGCGATCGTCGGCACGACGGAGTTGTTCCTGTTCCAGCTCCTCGAGCGCGCCGGTACGGACGAGTTCAAAGCGATTTCGAAGCTGGTGAAGTAGCGGACGGCCACGCGCGGCGCAGCACGCGGACATTCTTCACAATTCCCGCAGCGCTTCGCCCGGCTCGATCCGCGCTGCCCGGCGCGCCGCGATGCACGACGAAGCCACGCCCACGGCCACGAGGGCGAGCGGCACGCCGATGAAGGTCACGGGATCGTGAGGCACGATCCCGAAGAGCAGATTGCTCAGCAGACCTGAGAGCGCGAACGCGATCGGCACACCAACCGCGACGCCCCACAGCAGCATCACCAGGCCGGTGCGCAGGATCAGACCGTAGATTCCGGCGCGTGTCGCGCCAAGGGCCCGGCGGATGCCGAGCTCACGCGTGCGCTCGCTGACGAAGTACGTGATGACGCCGTGGAGTCCGACGACAACCAACCCCAAGCCGATCGCGCCGAGCGTCGAGAGCACCAGCGCGGCGACGCGCAACGGCGCGAGCACGATGCTGAGGCTGTCCGCGAGTGTCTGCGCCATCATGACGGGCATCTCCGGATCGACGGACGTGACGGCCGCTCGCAGCGGATCGACCAGCGACCGCGGATCGCCGGGCGTCAGGGCGATCACGGAGATCTGCGGCGAGTATTCCTGATCCATGGGTACGTAGACGAACGGATCGGGAGGCGCGGTCGAGCTCAGCCTCATGCGCACGCCGGCGGCGACCCCCACGACTTCCAGCAGCGGACCGCTGGCGGTCAACCGGAATCGGCGTCCCAGCGGATTCTCTTCCGGCCAGCACCTGGCCGCGAGCTCGTCGCTGACGATCGCGACGCGTGGCGCGCCGTCAACATCGCTCTCGGAGAACTCGCGCCCGCGGCGAAGCGGAATGCGCAGCGCCTGCAACGCTCCGGGTGAGATGCTCCCGTAGCGCGCAACGATCCCGAATCCGTGCGCATTGGGCACGTCGCCTTCGCGGAGCAGACTGCCCGTGCTCGTCGAGTGTCCCGCCGGCCCGAGCCCGCTCGTCAGCACCACGTGCTGGACGCCGGGCAGCGCGCTCGCCGCTGCGGCCATGTCGCGCTGCAGACGGCGTCCACGCGCCTCGCTGATCTGCTGCAGGCGCAGGTCGAGCGAGACGATGGCCCCGTGTCTGATGTCGAAACCGGGATCGAACTGCGTGGCCGCACGCGCGCTCCGAAAGTACAGCGACGCGGCGAGCAGCAGCACGACGGACATCGCCACCTGCGCCGCCACGAGCATCGTCCTCACGCGCCGGCCGCGTCTCGACTCCGAGCCGCGAAGCCCACTGGCGGCGAGCGTCTTCATGGGATCGGTGCGTGACGCGCGCCA
This sequence comes from uncultured Solibacteraceae bacterium, assembly GCA_964573795.1. Classification (GTDB taxonomy): domain Bacteria; phylum Acidobacteriota; class Vicinamibacteria; order Vicinamibacterales; family SCN-69-37; genus CAZNMF01. The sequence continues at coordinate 18,234 of CAZNMF010000038.1, read as the reverse complement.
CGCGGGAAGCAGGCCCACTGACAGCGTGGCGATCACGCTGACGGCCAACGCGTAGCCGAAGACCGACCAGTCCGGCGTCGGATCGAAACGGATCGAAATGCCGTCCAGGTCCGGCAGCGGCACCCGGACCATGAGCCACGTCGTCGCGCGCGTGACCAGCAGGGCGCACACGCCGGCGATGGCCGCGACGAGCACTGACTCGATCAACAACAGCCGGAAGACGCGCCAGCGTCCGGCGCCGAGCGCCAGCCGCGTGGCCACCTCCGTCGCCCGGCTCACCGTGCGCGCCAGAATCAGATTGGTCAGGTTGGCGCACGCGATCAGGAGCACGAGCAGCGAAATCGACACGAGCGCTGTGCCGATGGCCAGTCCCACGTGCTTGAAGTCGTCGAACAGGATGGCCCGTTCCGCCGCGACGAGCATCAACCCACCATCCGGATGGCTCGATTCGACGGAGGTTCCCACCGCCTTGATCGCTGCCGCCGCTCGATCGAACGACACGCCAGCTCGCCGCGTGGCGAACGTGCGATGAGGACCGTCGACGGACGGCCCCTGAATCGTCCGGACTCGATCCGCGGCCGGGAGCGGAATCCACACGTCCGCAGCCATCATCGTCGGGAGCCATGTGCCGTTGAAGCCATTCGGCGCGACGCCCACGACCGTGAACGCGTGGCCAGCCACTTTCAGCACCGCGCCCATGGCGCTCGGATCGGCCGCGAGCCACTCGCGCCACAGCCGCTCGCTGATCACCACGGGCGTGCCGTCGCCCACATCGCGATCGTCGTCTGGTGTCAGCAGCCGGCCAGCCACTGGCGTGACGCCGAGCGAGGAAAAGTACGTCCCCGAGATGACCTCGCCGCTGATGACGCGGCTTCGTCCTGCGGCGGACACAGCCGCGATCAAAGGATCGCTCGTGAAGAACGAGTCGATCGTCTCGAGCCGATACGCGTCGAGCGCCTGGCGCTCGTCACGGCTCAAACCGGAGACGATTTGCGGGATGCCGTGGCGGGTCACGCTGACGTTGGCAACGCGAAGCAGGTCTGCGCCAGGCACGCGCCTGAGCAGCAGACCGTTCATCAGGCTGAAAATCGCCGAGTTGGCCCCGATGCCGAGCGCGAGCGTCACGACCGCGGCGATCGTGAATCCCGGGGCGGCGCGCAAACGCCGCGCGGCGTAGCGCACGTCCTGCGACAAGCTGTCCCACACGCCGGCGCCGCGGATGTCGTAGCTGGCGTCCTGATGGACAGCCGCGTTGCCGAATCGCCGCCTCGCGGCCCGCTCGGCCGCAGCGGCATCGAGCCCCTGCCGCCCGTATTCCTCGGCGCGCAGCTCGACGTGCAACCGCATCTCCTCGCGGATCTCGTCCGCGACGCCATTCCGCCGCACGAGCCCGCGCACGATCGCGATGAGACGACGGAGCCCTGGCACGGGTCAGGCCTCGAGGATGTTCCGCACGGCGCCGGTGAGCCGCGACCAGCTCTCCGTCTCGGCGGTCAACTGCGCGCGGCCGCTGCGCGTGAGCTTGTAGAAGCGCGCGCGCCGCCCGGTGTCGCTCATGGCCCATTCCGACGACAGCCAGCCACGTCGTTCCATCCGATAGAGTGCCGGATAGAGCGAGCCCTCTTCGACCTGCAGCACGTCTTTCGACAGCACCTGCAGGCGGTTGGCGATGGCGTATCCGTGCAGGGCCCGCGGCTGCAGGACCTTGAGCACGAGCATGTCGAGGGTGCCGTGGAGCTGATCGCTGTTGGTGCGCGTCATCGCCAATGCCCAGTCGTCATAAGTATTAGGCAATCTATACCTCAGCGGCCGCGCGGGTCAACGGCCGGCACACGCCGACGGGCGCGAGCCAGCTCGTCATGGTCAAATACTCGAATGTCACCGAACAAGACCACCGTCGAGTTGTACATGGACGCCTTCCGGCGTACCGACCGCGCGCAGATTCTGTCGTGCCTCACGGACGACGTCGAATGGAAGATCCCCGGCATCTTCGACGTCCGTGGCAAAGACGCCTTCAACCAGCACATCGTCGACGAGGGCTTCACCGGGGCTCCGGTCATCACGGTGACGCGGCTGGTCGAAGAGCACGACGTCGTCGTCGCGGAAGGCACGGTGCGCACGCAGCGGACCGACGGCACGTCCGGCACGCTGGAGTTCTGCGACGTGTTCGAGATGCGCGACGGCAAGATCCGGCGGTTGATTTCGTATCTGATGCAGACCTAGCCGTGCCCCCAGCCAGTTGCCGGGGATCCGATGACGCGTCAGAATGACGACACGCACATGTCCTCACAGAGCCACGGCTCATCGGCGCTCGAGCGGCACGGCATCGAGCCCGATCCGGTCATCGAAGCCTACAAGAAGGACGTCGATCGCACGCTGATTCGTGAACAGCTGAAACGCACGCCGGATCAGCGGGTCCAGCACATGATCGGCGCATTGCGATTCGCCGAAGCACTTCGGAACGCCAGTCCGTCGCGCCGCACGACATGACCGACTTCGAGGGCCTCATCAAGCACTTGAATGCCTCGGGCGTCCGATACGTACTCGTCGGAGGCTTTGCGGCGGCCGTGCTCGGCTCGCCGCGTCTGACCGTCGATCTCGACGTGATCTACGCGAGGGACGACGACAATCTCCGGCGCCTCGCATCCGCCCTCGCGCCACTGACGCCATATCTCCGCGGGGCACCTCCTGGGCTGCCGTTCGTGCTCGACGTGGCGACGCTCGAGCGCGGATTGAATTTCACACTGACGACGACCTTGGGCGACTTGGATTTGCTCGGAGACGTTCCAGGAGGCGGGACGTACGAGCGACTGGCGCCGGGCTCGACGACCGTTACGGTGTTCGGCGTCGACGTGCACGTCGTCACGCTGACGCAGCTCATCCGCCTCAAACGCGCGGCGGGACGCCCCAGGGATCTCGAGGCCGTCGCCGAGCTCGAAGCCATCCTCGACGAGCGCGCGACGGGCGACGAACAATAGACGTGGCCGACGGACGGCACGTCAGGCCTCCGGTCGTGGGCACGCCAACGCCTCCGTCACGTTACGCGCCGCGTCGTTGGGTCTGGGTCTGATATGGCGACGCTATTCGCGCGGCTGAGACGCTGATCTGACACGATCGTCCTCGCGCGGTGTCTAAGCTACCGACGCCACCTCCCTGGCGCAGGCCATGCTGCGTCGTCATCGGTTCCTCGATCGCATTCCCGCGCGCGTCGTCGTGCTCGCCGCGTTTGCCGCGGCGGTCGCGAGCGTGACGATCGCCGCGCAGACGCCGACCTTTCGCGCCGGCGTGCGCACCGTGCCGGTCTACGTCACCGTGCAGGACGACGACGGCCGGCTGGTGCCGGACCTGACGCAGGACGCGTTTCGCATACTCGAAGACGGACGGCCCGTCGACATCGTCGCGTTCTCGCGCGATCCGCAGCCGCTGAGCGTCGCGATCATGATCGACGCGAGCCAGAGCGTCGCCAGCCTGGGCATCAACGCCAGGAATCTTCCACTGCGTGACGCGATTCTGGCGTTCGCCGCAGCGTTGGCGCCGGGCGATCGCGCGAGCATCGGCTCGTTCGGGATGGAGATCGCCGTCGGCGCGAATCTGACGACCGACCGCCGCGAGCTGGCGCGCGTGCTCGACGAAGAAGTCTGGATGGGCGGCGGCACGCCGCTCTGGCAGGCCATCGTCGCGGCGATTGCGTCGCTGGCGAACGAGCCCGGCCGGCGCGTGGTGCTCGCGATCACCGACGGCGTGGACACGGGCGGCTTGCCGGGCTTCCGCGGCGGACAGGCCGCGGTCGAGAGGGACGCGAGCCGCAGCGACTGCATGATCTACGCGATCAAGCAGCACACGCGCTATCGCCCCGATCTGTCCGCCGACATCGCGCGCGTGGCCGAGGACAGTGGCGGCGGGCATCTCATCCTGCCGTCGAATGGCGATCCGGCGCCCGCGATGGCGCGCGTCGCCGAGGAGCTGCGCCATCAATATCTGATCGGCTTCGCGCCGCACGCGAGCGACGGCGGCACGCATCGCATCGAGGTGCGGATGACGCGCCCGGGACTGAGCGCGCGGGCCAGACGTACCTATCTCGCTGAGGCCGGCCGATGACGCGCGCACTTGCGTTCTGTCTCCTCGCGGCCGCCGTGGCGCCGGTCACGTTTCACGCGCAGACGGAGCCTCCGCCACGACGCGCCGCCCTGCGCGTCAGCGCCACGCGCGACGACGGCGTCACGGCCGTGACGACGATCGCGCCTGCTGCGATCGACGTCTTCGTCGACGGCACGGCCGCGCGCGTCGACGGCCTCGTCCCCGATCGCGACCCGTTGTCACTCGTCCTGCTCGTCGACGTGACGAAGACGATGTCCGAGGTGATGGTGAGCTTCGTGTGGGATCCGAGCTTCACGTGGAATGGCCAGCGCGACGTCGCCGCGCCGAATCCGCCTGGCAGCCGCGCGCCCGATTCACCGCGCGCGCTCTTTCTCGATTCGATCCGGCTCGGCCTGCTCCGTCGCCTTCGCACCGGCGATCGCGTCAGCGTCGCGACAATTTCCAAAACGCGCGATCCCGGATCGCCATTCACGAGCGATCGTCAGGTGTTCTTCCGCGATGTCCGCCGTGCGTTGGCCGTACCGGGCGCAGACCGCTACGGTCCGTCGCCGATCTGGGACGCGACGGATGCGGCAATCGTACGTCTGGAGTCGGAGCCAGGACGACGTGTCGTCGTGCTGATCACCGACGGGCTGAGCACGGGCAATCGCCTCGGCCTGGACGCGGTCGTCGATCACGCCGTGCGCAGCAGCGTGGCGGTCTTCGTCGTTGCCGAAGCGTCGGGGCCGCCGCGATCGGGACGAGGCTGGACGCTCGCCGATTCGACGCATGCGACCTGGACCATGGTCTCGAGCCCGTTCGGCAACTCGCCTCTTGGCAATCTCGCGCGCATGGCGGAAGGAACCGGCGGCGTGATCGCCGTCGATGGCCTGAGGTCGACGCCCGATCCGCAGCAGCGACTCGGTGCGATCATGCGCGTCATCCGCAACGGCTACGTGATGACCGTCGCGATACCCGAGGGCCTGCCGCCGACGGACCGCGGCCGCGCGCTCGACGTTCGTTCGCGCACTGCAGCCATCTCCATGCACGCGCCGCGGCGACTGCCGTGAGCGATGGCTCCGTCTCGCTCCCGTAGGGGCCCTCATGGCCGCCAGGTAGGCCGCACCTGAACGTGCGGCCCTCCGAAGGACCGTCGGGGCGGCCCCCCGTGGCCGCCCGTGTCCGTAACCCGTGGCCCGTGGCCTCACTTGAGGAGAATCCCGACGCCCAGTCCCTGCGGCTCGTGCCGGCGGTCGACGATCTCGATGTACTCGTAGCGCTCACGCGTCGCGCGCCAGAAGGCGGGCACGCCGTCGTTCGTGTGCGCGTCGATGTCGTGGATGGCGATCGCGCCGCCGGATCGCACGAGCGGCTCGTACAACGCGAAATCACGTGCGACGCCGTCGGCCGAGTGATCGCCGTCGAGAAACAGCACGTCGAGCGGGCCGTCGAGCGCCTCTCGCACCGCCGCGACTGTGGCGGGATCGTGCGAGTCCTGCCAGAGACAGGTCACGCGCTGCGGCGGACGCACGAGCGCACGGAGACGCGCGGTCATCGCGTCGGCGCTCTCGCGCGGAAACTTGTCGATCGCGATCAGATGCGCCCGCGGCGACGCGACGGCCGCGTGCGCGAAGACCATCCCGCCCCACAACGCGCCGATCTCGAGCACGCGCTCGACGCGGCGCGCGCGGACGAACCGCAGATAGTCGATCAGCTCGATCGGCTTCTGCAATGCGTGGTGTCGGCGAATCGCCGTCATGGCGATGCGAACCGCGCGTGGATCGCGAAGCGCTTCGTGCGCGAGCGCCGCGGCCAGCGGGAGTCGCCGCACGACCTTGGCCAGATCGGCCGCGCCGAGCACGCGCCGCGGCTGCGACTCGCCCCACGCCGCCTCCGCGTCGCGCACATCGTCGCGACGTCGTTCCGGCGAGGCGGAGCCGTGGTCCACGCGCGCACTATAGCAGCCGTGCGACGCGCGTGTGCTAGCGTGACGTGCGTGACGATTGTCGACGTGCTGCTCGAGCGCGCGCGCGATACGCCCGGTGCGCTCGCCTACTCGGCCGATGGAGAGCCGATCACCCACGGCGCGCTCGCGACCGATGCGCGGCGACTCGCGGCGGGGCTCGCGGCCCGCGGCGTCGAGCGTGGCGATCGCTGTGCGATCGTCCTCCCCACGAGCCTCGACTTCATCAGGCTCGTCTACGCGTGCCACCTGCTGGCCGCCGCGCCCGTGGCCATCAATCCCGATTTGCCGTTCGAGACGATCCTCAGGCGCGCACGCCTCGTTCGCGCGCGAGTAGCGATTCACGCGCGCGACGCGCACACGCCGGCAGACGCGTCATCGCCGCCTTGCCCCCTGCTGACGACGGCCGACTTGGCCGAAAGCGGCACGTTGTCGTCGTTGCGGTTGCCAGAGCCGTCGGATACCGCATTCCTGCAGCTCACGTCCGGCACGACCGGCGATCCGCGCGCGGCCGTCATCTCCCATCGCAGCCTCGTCGCGTCGCTCGAAACGACGAACGCGCGCCTCGAGATGCAGCCAGACGACATCTTCGCAACGTGGGTGCCGTTGCACCATGACCTCGGCTTCGTGCGCTACATCTTCGGCGCGATGCTGGCGGGCTGCCCGTCGCATCTCATTCGGCCAACGATGGGCAACCTGCGGCCGTGGCTCGACCTCGTGTCGCGCACGCGCGCGACGATCACCGGCGGGCCGGATTCGGCCTACCGCCTCGCCGCACGAACCGTCGATCCGGTGGGCCTCGATCTTTCGCGATTGCGTTTCGCCGGGAACGGCGGCGAGCCCGTTCGCGTGGCGACGATCGAGGCGTTCGAGCAGCGCTTCAGCCGTCCCGGCATCGTGAGGCCCGCGTACGGGCTTGCGGAAGCGACGCTGACCGTCACGAGCGCGGCGCCGGGCGAGGCGCTGCGCGTCGACGCGCAGGGCGCGGTGTCGTGCGGCCGCGCGCTCGACGGCATCGACCTGCGTGTGGTCGATGCAGACGGCCGCGTCCGCCCGCCTGGCACGGCCGGCGACATCATCGTCCGAGGCACGCCGGTGTTCGACAGATATTTCGACGATGACGACGCGACGCGCGAGACGCTACGCGACGGCTGGCTGCACACGGGCGACGTCGGGAGCGTCGACGTGGACGGCTATCTGTTCGTGACGGCGCGCGCGCGGGCGCTCATCAAGCGTGGCGGCGTGACGATCGCGCCGCGCGAGATCGAAGACGCCGTCAACCGCGTCGCCGGCGTCGCTGGTTCCGCCGCGATCGGCGTCGTGCGATCCGCGATGTCCGCCACAGAAGACGTCGTGGTCGTCGCAGAGATCGCGGACCGACTATCCGACGAGCCGGACACGATCCGCACGCGCATCGGCGCCGAAATCTTACGCGCGGTCGGCTTCGCGCCTGGGCAGATTCTGCTGGTGCCGACGAGCACGATCCCGCGCACGGCGGCGGGCAAAGTGCGATATGACGAGCTGCGAAGGATGGTGAAGGAAGGGCCAATCGGAGCCAACTTCGAACTTTGAACTTCGAACTTCGAACTTCGAAACAAGGCGCCCGCCACGCCTCCCCCCAAGCCTCACGCCCCAAGCCCCAAGCCTTTCCGCTTCACGCCTTCCCCGCCCCGAGATAGTGCCGCATCGTGCTCGGCCACATCTGCTGCGGCTCGGCGCGCAGGTAGTCGTCGAGCCAGCACGCGGCGCGATGTGCCATGGCGTCCTCGGAGAGCGCGGCGCCATGGCCGTCATCGCGTGGATCGATCGCCGGTGCGATCTGCACGTCGATGCGATGACGCGGCGTCCACGCGCAGACGACGGGCACGATCGGCGCCGAGGTCAGTCGCGCGAGTGTGAAGACGCCGCGGCGGAGGACGATGCGGCGGCCGAGACAGGAGACGTCGCAGGTATTGGTGCCGCCCGGGCCGTCGAGCGTGGCGACGACGATCTCGCCCGCGCGCAGGCAGTCGACGGCGCGCTTGAGCACGGCGGCGCGCGATGCCGCGTCCGGCTGTGCGATGTCGCGCATCATCAGCACCGGCCGGCCGACGCCCTGCAGCGCCGCGCGAATGCCGAAGAACGCGCCGACGTGCGCGGCCGCGATCAGCAGGCCCGTCCGTCCTTCGGCCACCATCGCGCGGTCCGACGTCGATCGCCACTGCGCGAGCCGAGCGAGATCGGCGATGCGCCCGCCTTCGACGAGCGCAATCGCCGCGCGGTTCTTCAGATGGAGCGCCGCGATGTCACGCGCGAGCGCGTCGATCCGGCGGTCAGGCAGCCAGTCGAAGAGCGCGTGAACGTCGTTCGCGCGCGGCCCGTGCAAGCCGGCGCGCTGTGCCAGACGACCGGCCGCGTCGATCGCGGCGATCGTCGCCGGCAGATGCACGCGCGCGGCGCCGCGCACGAGCGCGTCGTACGCGTGCGTGCCGCGCCGGCGCCAGGCAGACGTGCCCGTCGGCCACTGCGCGTCGACGTCCTGAACGAGCGGATTGGCGTCCGTCATTCGCGGGCCGCGGTGGCGCCCGCCTGTCTTGCGTGGGCCGCGAGCTTCCCGACCGTCAGCGGGCCCTCGTCGAACAGCGTGTACGGGAACGCGCAGCCGAAGCGATCTTCGCAGACGATCAGCAGCTCGATGAGCGAGATGGAATCGAGACCGAATCCCGCAGGACCGAGATCGAGATCGTCTCGCCATTCGCCAGCCGCCGGCGCGCGAAAGCGCTCGCGGACGATTGCGTGCAGCTCCTCGGCCGGATCGGACGCCATCCCGGGCCTATCTTATGATCGAGCGCGACCAGGCTGGTTGGCCGCAGCGGGCCGACCGGAAGGTCCGCCCGTCCATCAATGACAATGAGCCCAGGACACGTCCTCCGCCTGCCCCGCATCGCGCGCCGCAAGTCGTCCGTGCACGGCGATGGCGTGTTCGCCGCGGAGGCGATCCGCAAGGGCGCGCGCATCATCGACTACGCGGGCGAGCTGATTCGCGCAGACGAGAGCGAGGACCGCGAGGACCGCTACTCGGCGGAGGGCTGCATCTGGGTCTTCCGCGTCAACAAGGCGTGGAGCCGCGACGCGAATGTCGACGGCAACATCGCGCGATTCATCAATCATGCGTGCGAGCCGAACTGCTACTTCGAGGTCGCCGACAAGACGATCTGGATCCGCGCGCGGCGCGACATCCGCCGCGGCGAAGAGCTGACGTACGATTACAAGACGACCGGCAATCGCCACATCCCGTGCCGATGCCGGCCCGGTTGCACGCACCTGCTCTGAGCTCGCTCCTCTGTTACCGTGCCGCGGCCCTGGGCTTGGGCAGCATCGTGCGCCGAATCTCGTCGTCGAGCCCCTTCTCTTTCAGCCGCAGCCACAGCCGATCGACGACGCGCGCGTCGACCCAGCCGGGAACCGTCGTGCCCCATTCCTGCGCGGCGCGGAAGGCGTCGAGCGCGGCAACCGTCTCCTCCGTATACGCGTTCGCCCCTGCACCCGTCATCGGGATCTCCGCGTCGTCGGGTTTGTAGTAGCCGAGCGCGTGGAGCATCAGCTTGAGCTGAAGGACGTCGCGGCCGGCGAACATCTGGAGCGGGCGGAAGCCGAGCGTCTCCGTCATCGCATCGTAGACGCGCCGCAGCTCGCCGACCGGCTCAGGGTGCTCGCAGACACTGATGTTGACGCTGATGCCGTCGGGCCGGCGTGACATGCCGGGCCGCGGATCGGCGACGACGACGGCTGCCGACTGTTTCGCGCCGTGTCGGAAATCGCCCCCGAGCACTTGTCCCGCCCAGAGCGCCTCGATGAGCCGATCGGCCAGCGGGCGCACCGACCCTTCACTCTTTTCGAACGTCTCGCCGACCGCGTCGACGAGCGCCGTGCTCACGATCGAATTGCCCTGGGCCGCATAGTTTCGGCCCTTGCGCATGTGCACGTAGTCGCCGCGCGCGCCGTACTGCTGCTTGCCCGTCCACTGTGCCGAGTCCCCCTTCAGGTCGATCACCGCGACCTGACGGTTCTCGCGGCCGTCGTCGGCGGCTTTGACCTGCTCCAGCGCGTCGGCCGGCGACACGCCTTTCGCGAGCAGATCGAGCAGGTCGTTGCCGTACTCGATGCGGGCGCCTCCCTGCGTAGCCACGGCGCCAACGCCCGGCCGCGTCCACGGCACGATGGCGCCGACGCAGATGACCCGCGACGTCACGGCCACGCCCGTCTCGCCCGTGCGCGGATCGACGGCGATGATCGAGAACGTGTTGGCGATGGGATCGGGGCCCGTGCCCCACGAGACCGGCTCCTGCGCCGCCGCGCGCGACGCAAGGACGGCAATAGACACGGTGGCGATACAAACGGCTTTGAAGATGTGCACGTGAGTCACCTCGTCGACTGAAGAGCAACGCGCTCAACGCGCACGATCAAGCAAACGGACTGCCAGCGGCGCCGGATCGTGATGGCGTCGAAACGCGCCGGGCGACCTGATGCGGTGCGCGTGCCGTTCGACCGCGCGTGCGACAGGCGTGTCGGGTCGTCGCGAAAAGGCAGACGCCAATGTTCGTTCTCGATCGCCGCGGACACCGTTCGCGCTCGCATCGTGAGCCCCGCGACACGTCGTTATCGGGATCGTCAGAGCGACTGTCGACGCGCGACGACAGCGTTGTCGATCCGCGCGGAAATCACTCCACGTTTGTTCGGAATGACGTCACCGTCGGCATGCGCTCCATCGACGTCACGCGCAAAATCCGCGTAATTCCCCGTCGAACACGCCATTTCGATCGTCGTGGCACTTCGCTTGCACCGCGGGTCGCCGCGGAGGATGTCGGCGCGCACGCGTGTGCGCGGCGATCGATCACGAGTGTCACGGTGACGTTACGTCGACGCGACGTGAACGGGGGAGACGAAACAACATGGCTGTGCTCACACGACGATTCATTCAGGCCGCCCTCGCGCTGCTGTTCGCCCTGGCGCTCGTCGCGCAGGCGATCGCACAGGCGGTGACCACCGGCGGCATTGCCGGCCGCGCGCTGGACGAGAGCGGTCTCGCGCTGCCGGGAGCGACGATCACGATTACCAGTCCCGCCATGATCGGCAGCCGTTCGGCTGTCACCGACGCGCAGGGCGCGTACCGGTTCACGCTGCTCGTGCCCGGCCCCTATCGCGTGAGCTTCTCGATGTCGGGCTTCGCGACCCTCAACATCGATGACATCGACGTTGGGGCCGGCAACACCATGACGATCAACGGCACCCTGAAGCTCGGCACCATCGCCGAGAGCGTGACCGTCACCAGCGTGGTCCCGACGATCGACCTCGAAGCCGCAACGGTCGGCGTCAACTGGGGCAAGCGGAACATGGAGCAGCTGCCCTGGGGCAAGAGCCTGCCCAGCCTGGTCGGCATGATCCCGGGGCTGTACGCGACGCAGTACGACGTCGGCGCCAGCACGATGGGCGGGACCGCCGCGCCGCCGGCGCGGACCTATGGCAAGACGGGCGCGAACGTCGCGATGTACGACGGCGTGGTCTTCGATCAGTTCTTCGGCGACTTCGGCTCGTACGAAGAAGTGCAGGTGCAGGCCGCCGCGAAGGGCGCGGAGGCCTCGAGCTCCGGCGCAACGATGAACTTCGTCATCAAGAGCGGAAGCAATGCCTTCCACGGATCGAGCCAAATGGCGTGGCAGGGTCACGCCGTCCAGAGCAACAACATCACGCAGGATCTGATCGACCGTGGCCTGCCGGCCGTGTCGGACAATCAATACACGCGCTACACCGACGTCAAAGGCGATCTCGGCGGCCCGCTCCTCCTCAACAAGCTCTGGTTCTACGGCTCGTACACGGACTCGTACGCCGGGCAGTACATCACCGGCTTCGTGTCCGAACGCAGCGGCCAGCCTGAAGTGTTCTTCACCCGGCTGTGGGGCCCGACGGGCCGCTTGACCTATCAGGCCAACCGGAAGATGAAGTTCGACTTCGTGACGCAGTGGGCGCGCAAGACGCAGCCGTATCGCGAGGCCGATCAATGGACGCCGCTCGAAGCGACGCGCAATCAGAGTTACGTGGGCAACGTCTCGTCGTTCAAGTGGAACTTCTTCCCATCGTCCTCGTTCACGGTGGACGCCGCGATCAATCGCTCGGGCATCTGGTCGGAGTACAGCGCGAATACGAACGAGATCCGCCGTCAGGACATCACCACCGGCGCATTGAGCGGCGCGGCGAATCACACCAAAGGCCTGCCGCTGCGCTGGCAGTACAACGGCAGCGCGAGCTGGTTCACGGCGGAGCACGGCCGGCGTCACGAGCTGAAGGCGGGCTTCCTGAGCTTCATCGACAGCAATCCGAGCGACACCTACGGCTACCCGAACCAGCAGCTGTATCGCTATCGCAGCGTCGGCGGCGAGACCGACTACTTCCTGCACCCGGACTCGGTGCAGGTCTTCGACTATCCCGTCAGCACGAACGCGGTCGTCTACTACAACTCGGCCTATGTCAACGACCGCATCAATCTCACCAACCAGTGGACGCTCAACACCGGCCTGCGCTACGACCGCTACTCGTCGTATCTGCCCGAACAGGGCAACCCGGGCACCGGGCCGTTCGCGGTGGAGAATCTCTATCCGGAGGCGCACGACGGCTTCCCTGTCTACTCGAGCTGGTCGCCGCGCTTCTCGACGGCCTACGACCTCTTCGGCAATGGGCGCGTGGCGCTCAAGGCCAGCTACGGCCGGTACACCGGGGCCTCGTCCGGCACCACTCCGCATCCGGGCCCATCGGCCGCGACCGTCAATCCGGCGGCGGCGATCACCCGGACCTACAACAACTGGGACGGCACCATCCCCTACGTGCCGGACCCGGCGAACCTGGTGAGCACGTCCGGTGGCGGCGGCAGCAACCGCCGACTGGATGTGGGCAACCTCAAGGCTGCGACAACCGACGAGTACACCCTCGCCACGGAGTTCGGCGCGCGCTCCTATGTCGTGCGCTTCAACTACGTGCGGAAGGTCGATACGAACGGCACGGTCGTGCTCGATCTCGCGAAGCCCTACGATCTGTGGACCGAGGAACGGTCGGCCATCGATCCAGGGCCCGACAACATCGTCGGGACCGCCGACGACGGCGTGATGTACGCGTGGTCGCTGCCGTCCGGGCATCCTGCACTCGGCACGGTCGACGAGCTGACGACGCGCAGCGATGCGAAGACGACGTATGACGCGTTCGAGAGCACGTTCAGCCGCCACTACGCGAATGGCTGGTCGTTCCTGGCGAGCGTGACCGCCGACGTGGCGAGGCCGAAGAACGCAACCCCGCAGAACCCGAACCAGGCGTATTACAACTGGGAGCTCGACCGATGGAACTACGGCGTCAAGATCAATGGCACCTACGACCTGCCGTGGGGCATCGGATTCGCGTCGACGTTCAACGCACAGAGCGGCGAGTACTACAGCCGCACGGCGCAGATGCGGAACGCGCTCAACAGCACCGTCACGATCGTCGTCGACTACAACGCCGGACGCTATGACTGGGTCAAGCTGTGGGACAACCGCTTCACCAAGTCGTTCAAGCTCGGCAACGGCAAGGCGCTTCAGGCGACGCTGGACATCTACAACACGCTGAACGCCTCGACCGTCCTGACGATGATCACGCAGACGGGGCCGAACTACCTCAAGCCCGGGACCGCAGCGACGAGCGCGGCAACAGCCGCCGCGATCCTGCCCGCCCGAATCATGCGGTTCGGCGTGAAGTACACGTTCTGACGTCCTGACGTCGAGTCGAACGTCACGGGGCGGTCCCATGCGGGAACCGCCCCGTGTTTCCATTCGCAGCGGCAACTCGCGTATCGGCCACGTACGCGGTCGACGACACACCCAGCAAGCCCTATCGCGCCGCCCTCGGCTGCGGCAGCATCTTCCGCCGAATCTCGTCGTCGAGCCCCTTCTCCTTCAGCCGCAGCCACAGCCGGTCGACGACGCGCGCGTCGACCCAGCCCGGAACCGTCGTGCCCCATTCCTGCGCGGCGCGGAAGGCGTCGAGCGCGGCAACCGTCTCCTCCGTGTACGCGTTCGCCCCCGCGCCCGTCATCGGGATCTCTGCATCGTCGGGTTTGTAGTAGCCGAGCGCGTGGAGCATCAGCTTGAGCTGAAGGACGTCGCGGCCGGCGAACATCTGGAGCGGGCGGAAGCCGAGCGTCTCCGTCATCGCGTCGTAGATGCGCCGCAGCTCGCCGACCGGTTCGGGATGCTCGCAGACGTTGATGTTGACGCTGACGCCGTCCGGCCGGCGCGACAGGCCCGCGCGCGGATCGGCGACGACGATGGCCGCCGACTGCGCTTCGCCGTGACGCCCGTCGCCGCCAAGCTTCTGCCCCGCCCAGAGCGCCTCGATCATCCGATCCGCGAGCGTGCGCGTCGAGCCTTCGCTGGCCTGGAACGTGTCGGCCACGGCGTCGACGACGGCCGTGCTGACGAGGGAGTTGCCTTGTACGGCGAAGGTCGGGCCCTTGCGCATCTGCACCCAGTCGCCGCGTGTCTCGGCCCCGTACTGCATCTTGCCCGTCCATTGCGCGGACTCGCCCTTCGTGTCGATGACGCCGACCTGCCGGTTCTCGCGCCCCGCGTCGGCCGCAACGACCGTGTCCATGGCATGCTGCGGCGTCACGCCTTTCGCGAGGAGATCGAGCAGGTCATTGCCGTACTCGACGCGCGTGCCGCCCTGCGTGGCCACCGCGCCGACGCCGGCGCGCACCCACGGCACGGCGTTTCCGACGCAGGGGTTGCGCGTGGTCACGATGGCGCCGGTCTCGCCCGTCCGCAGATCGACCGCGACGATCGAGAACGTGTGGGACGGGATGTCGGTCCCGGCGCCCCACGCAACGGGCTCCTGCGCGTCGACGGGCGAAGCGAAGACGAGCGCGAGCGCGGCGACGGCGCCAAGCAACGTTTTGTACATGTCGGTTCCTTTCGGAGGTCAGAGGGATCGAGCAGCAGGCGGGTCATCCGCCTCGGCAGACGCAGCGATCCGATCCGGCACGGGCCAAAGCAAGCGCGTTGCCATGGAACGGCTGGACGCGCGGCATCCGATCGCGCATGAACGTCGCCGATCGCACGTCGTCGGCTCGGACATTCGTGTCGCGCCGCAGATGCGCGACCTCCAGCAATGTCCGTTCAGCCGTGCCGACTTCCGCGCGTACGACGCACGCAATCGACACGACGGACAGTTTGGAAGCAACGTCGCCGCAAAGGCGGCATCCTTGTCGGATTCGCTCGCGTCGCAACGATCGCATCTCGTGCGATGCGATCCGATGGCGCGCGACGTTCGTCGGATTCGCGCCTGAAAATTCGTTTTCGCGACAGTCGACCGATGACAACGACGACGTGGCATCTCGCTTGCAGCCAAGACGATCGAGGAGACGTCGAATGAAAACGCTGCGGTGCTCCGTGCTTCTCCTTGTCGCGCTCGTCGTGCCGTTTCACGCGCAGACCAGCCAGCCGCGCTTCACGATCGAGCAAGTGCTCAGCCCGCCCTTTCCGTTGAACCTCGTCGCGGCGCGGACGACGGATCGAATCGCGTGGATCGAGAACGAGCGCGGCGTGCGCAACGTCTACACGGCGGCCGCGCCGGACTTCACGCCCGTCCGCCTCACCGCGGTCACCACGGACGACGGCGTGGACATGCGGCCGATGGAGATGTCCGACGACGGATCGATCGTCACGTACATTCGAGGCCACGCCCCCGGCGTTGGCGGAGCCGGCCGCATGCCCGAGTGGCTGGCCAGCCCGCTGAGCGATCCCGACGGCGGCAAGAACGAGATCTGGGCCGTGACGACCGATGGGAAGACGCCGCCCTGGCGCGTCGTCGCCGCGCGCACGATGGAGCTGTCGCCCGACGGCACGTCCGTGCTCTACGTCAGGGACGGTCAGATCCACCTCGCCAAAGTGAATCCGACGCTCCGCGCGTCGCAGGACGACGACCCGCCGCTGATGCGAGTGTTCGGCGTCAACGGATCGGATCAGGCCTACCGCGCGTCCAATCATCCAGTCTGGTCGCCGGATGGCCGCAAGATCGCGTTCGTCAGCGTGCGGCGCGACCACTCGTTCGTTACGGTCTACGATCTGGCGTCGCGCAAGATCAGCTACATGGCGCCGAGCGTCGACATCGACTCGGCGCCCGTCTGGTCGCCCGACGGCAGCCGCATCGCCTTCATCCGCAAGCCCGGACTGGCGTTCGGCCAGCAGACGGAGCCAACGCCGATCGTCGTCCGCGGCAACGTGCCCGCAGGCTTCAAGACGGGAACGCTCCTCGGCGGCTACACCGCGGCGATCATGGTGGCCGACGTCGCGACGGGCGATGGCGAGGAAATCTGGCACAACGCGCCGGGCGACACGATCTTCGGAGAGGTCGCGCGCATCTACTGGGCGGGCGATCACGTGGTCTTCGACGCCGAGCCCGACGACTGGCGTCACTACTACGCCGTGTCCGTCTCGGAGCCCGGCGCACCGGTGCTGCTAACGCCGGGCGAGGGCGAGGTCGAGCACGTCTCGTTCACGAACGACGGACGCTGGCTCTACTACGCGGCGAACATCGGCGACCTCGATCGGCGCGCCCTCTGGCGCGTGCCGGTCGCCGGCGGCAAGGCCGAGAAGCTCACGGACGCTCCGGGGATCGACACGTTTCCGGCGCCGCTGGCCTCGGGCACGCGCATCGCCGTCCTGCACGCGACGTCGAAGACCTGGCAATCGGTCGCCCTTGTCGCGGCGGCCGGCGGAGCGCCGACGGTGCTCAAAGCGCCGCCCGCCGGGTTCCCCGCGGATCTGCACGTCGAGCCGCAGACCGTGATGCTCACCGCCGCGGACGGCCTGACGTCGCACGCGCAGATCTTCCTGCCTCCCGATCTGACGCCGGCCGACAAGCGGCCCGCCGTGCTCTTCATTCACGGCGGATCGCGGCAGCAGACGCTGCTCGGGTATCACTACAAACAGCCTGACGGTTTCTACGGCTTCGCCTATGCGATGTGCCAGTACTTCGCCAACAAGGGCTACATCGCGATGTCGGTCAACTATCGGAGCGGCATCGGCTACGGCCGCGCGTTCCGGCTCGCCAAGGGGTACGGCGCGGCGGGCAATTCGGAGTATCGGGACGTGCTGGCGGCTGGCCTCTATCTCAAGGGACGGCCGGACGTGGACACGACGCGAATCGGCGTGTGGGGCCTGTCGTATGGCGGCATCCTGACGTCGCAGTCGCTCGCGCGCAACTCCGACGTGTTCGCGGCCGGCGCCGACATCGGCGGCGTGCACCTTCGCGGCACCGTCATCGATCCGGCCGACGTCTCCTTCACCTCTTCCTCCTCGTCGGCGATCGAGACGTGGAAGTCCCCGGTCATCCTGTTCGCCGGTGACGACGATCGCAACGTCGACTTCTCACAGACGGTCGGTCTGGTGCAGCTCCTGCGCGCGCACCACGTGCCGTACGAGTTGACGGTCTATCCGAACGACACGCACTATTTCCTGGTCTACGACCGCTGGCTGCGGACGTTCAAAGCGATCGACGACTTCTTCGATCGCGTGCTGATCCGGAAGGAGCCGGTTCGCCTGCCCGGCGAGAAGATGATGACGGTGGCCCGATGAGCTGACATACGATGGCGCGGTGTATCGGCCACCATCCTTCGAAGAGTCCCGTCCCGACGTCCTTCGCGATCTGATGGCGCGTCATCCGCTCGCGACCGTCGTCACGCTCGGCGCCGACGGTCTGGATGCGAATCACCTGCCGCTGCTCCATCAGGCCGATCCCGCGCCGCACGGCACTCTGGTCGGCCACGTGTCGCGCGCCAACCGCGTCTGGCGCGACGCGCGACCCGACGTCGACGCGCTCGCGATCTTTCACGGCCCGCAGGGCTACATCACGCCGACGTGGTATCCGTCCAAGACCGAGACGGGCAAAGTCGTGCCGACGTGGAACTACATCGTCGTGCACGCGTACGGCCGGCTGCGCTTTCTCGACGATCCCGTGTGGCTGCGGCGCCACGTCGAAGCGCTGACCGCGACGCACGAGGCCGCGCAGGCCGGGCCGTGGTCCGTCTCCGACGCGCCGTCCGACTACATCGACGCCTTGCTCAAAGGCATCGTCGGCTTCGAGCTCACGATCACGCGGCTGCTGGGCAAGTGGAAGCTCAACCAGAACAAGAC